>JANPJE010000201.1:0-38994 GCA_031425355.1 Spirosoma sp.
TTCCGGCCCTTAAAGACGGCTTTTTCCCCAACACGATCAGTACCGATATTCATACCGGAAGCATGAACAACGCTATGAAAGACATGCTGAACGTGATGTCAAAATTCATGGCGATGGGTATGGATTTGCCAAGCGTGATTCAGGCCAGCACCTGGAACCCGGCCAAAGCCATCCGGCGCGACGAATTGGGGCATCTGTCGGCTGGGGCGGTGGCGGACGTAGCCATTCTGAATCTGCAGGACGGCAAGTTCGCCGTGCGCGATACCGGCTACTTTGGCTTTTTCGATTATACGGGCCACAGAATCGAAGGCAAGCAGAAACTGGAAGCCCAAATGACAATCCGCAAAGGCCGGATTGTTTACGACCTGAACGGCATTGCAAACCCAGTTGTTGTCACTCAGAAACCGCGCTCGTAGGTAATTCGTCCGCTCTAATCCGTTACGTATCAGTCATTCATGCGCCATAAATCCACCTCTTATTCCGTCGCATTGCTGGCCGTTATCGTCCCACTTTTCTCCGGTACGCAACGATCTACTGCCGATGATTTATTCAAATCCAGCGCGTTTACGCCCGTTAATAGCTTTACGGCTGGTGCCGAAGGTCCGGCTGTCGACAAAGCAGGAATGCTCTACGCCGTCAATTTTTCGCTGCAGGGAACCATTGGGCAGGTAACGCCGGCAGGAAAAGCCAGTTTGTTTGTGGAATTGCCTGCGGGAAGCATCGGCAATGGCATCCGGTTTAACAAGAGGGGTGATATGCTCATCGCCGATTATCCGAAACATACTATTCTGAAGATAGCCGTGGGCACGAAGCAGGTAAGCGTTTTTGCCAGCGAACCCCGCATGAATCAGCCAAATGACATCGCCATCGACAGCCGGGACCGACTCTACGCCAGCGACCCAAACTGGAAAAATAATACGGGCAATCTGTGGCGAATCGACACCGACGGGACGGTAACTCGATTGGAAACGAATGTTGGCACAACGAATGGTATCGACGTAAGTCCCGATAACAAGACCCTCTACGTCAATGAATCGGTGCAGCGAAAAGTATGGGCTTACGATCTCTCGACGGGTGGAGCTATCAGCAATAAACGGTTGCTCATCGAATTTCCTGATTTCGGGATGGACGGGATGCGGTGCGACACGAAGGGAAATCTGTACATCACCCGGCACGGGAAAGGCACCGTCGCGAAAGTATCGCCCGCCGGAAAGCTCATTCGGGAAATAACGCTGATTGGGAAAAAGCCCAGCAACATTGCCTTTGGTGGCAAAGACGGGCGAACGGCCTACGTAACGGTACAGGACCAGGGCAATCTGGAAACGTTTCGCGTCGATGCGCCGGGCCGGGAGTGGGCTATGCGCCAGAAATAAGAGAAGTAAGTAAATAGTAGGTCTGGGTGGATTTGTTACGTCAGCAGAACCAGCGCGACAAGCCAATACCGGAAAAATGTCATCTGGTTTTTGAGCGTACCGAGTGCCCTGTACAGCAGGTTGGCAACCGACTGGCGATTGATGTCCATGAGTTCGGCAATCTGATCGTTCTCCAGACCTTTGTAAAACTTGAGAAACACTGCTTCCTGCTGCCGTTTCGGGAGACCGTCGATGGCACGCCGAACGCGGTCATGGCTCTCCGAATCAGCCTCGTTCTGTTCAATTTCGGTCTCTACAGTCTGCCAGTCAGACAGTTGACTTACTTCCTGATTGTGTAATGACTGAAAAGAGGCAAGCGGTTGTTTACGCCGACGGAACGTTTGCAGTAGTTCGTTACGTAGTGATTTGAATAAATAAATGGAGACATATTGAATCGAAATCGTTGTCCGTTTCTCCCAAATTCTGACAAAAACATCCTGAATAGAATCTTTAATAAATTCCCGATCATCCGTAAAGTGAGTCGCGTAAGCAAACAGGGGGCGATACTGAACATCGGCCAGTTGGCAGAACGCGGCTTTGTCTCCCGCCTTAGCCTTATGCCAAAGTGCCAGCAGGAAGTCGTTCTCGTCGCGGATACGCTGTTGGGAGTTCAAAGCACCATCATTTTATTCACTGGTAAGGTAACGGTTGTAATCAAAAAAACATAGGAACAACGGACTTTTTACAGCTAATGCCTTGATCAGCAATACGCTGAATATCAACGTATCATCAATAAATCCCGGCAATAATTATATAGTCAGCCGCCGGGCAATGTTTATTCCACGTTTGCCCCTGATTGACCGGAAATACACAGCAACATTGATTATCTGTTCAAAAATTGATCGAGGTTTTTCGACCAAAAAAAGGGCAAAAGCGACTATTCATCGAAGTACACGCCCCGGATTAACAACTATTGCTCAATCTTGTCCTGCCATCAGGCAAACAACGAGTCAATCCCTGCCAAACCAAGCCATTATTTCAACACCATGAACTCCACAAGCTTCACTACACGCCCTATTCTATCAACGATTGTCGTATCAGCCAATCCACAGCGCAATAGCCGTATGCTGGACGACTTATTAGTTGCCAACAAGCCAGGTCGTCTGGTCTGGATTTCTTCCAGAATGAAATTGGTATCGGGCTGGCTTTCGGAGAGCAAAATACTCGGGGTAGATGTTGCTAACCAGCCAATGTATAGCCTGTCAAAGGGCGAAATACTGGTGATGACAACGTGGGCTGTTCTGGATTTGGCAGCATTAGGCGTACTAATCAACTGGGTAATTAATTAAGTTCCAGCACAGGAGTCCGCTTCTCCGTGTAGCCAAAAACGGTACGTCTGTCTGTTGTTCAGGCACGTTGTATTTTTCAATTACCCCTGAATCGCAGCCTCGTTTAGTCGGGAAAATCTATTTTATATGGCAGAGATAAAAGTTATTTTCTACGAAGTTTCCGAAGATGGCAGCGAAAATGAAAAATTAGTCGAATTTGATATGAGCTATGGCCCGGCATACGAAATAGGGAAAACATTCTCATTTTTAGAAACTGACTCTGCCGATCAGATTACCACCAAACAACTGGCTGATCTGAACCAGAAACCCACCCACCAGATTGTAAAAATCAACGCGCCGGTTATTGTGTATACTAAAAATCCCCGCACTGGTGAGAAGGTACTAATCAGCGAAATATTCATCTACCATTTACAAAAAATTAATCCATAATCCCCAGTCGTTTCATTGATAGAACAGGCTCTAATCAGGCTTATTGATACTACTGCTCTTTGTAGACCCACTTTCTTTGGGTCGTTTATTAAATAATTGTTACTCTTTTCTATGACGTAATTTATCAGTAGGCCTACCGCTACTTTTGCCATCTTCAACCTCATCTGAATGAACATGACATATAGCAAATGGCTGGCTGGATTACCTATTCTGGCGTTACTTATCAATGGCTGCCTCTCAGACCACCGCGATCCCGGTTTGTCGCCGGAAAATCCCGCTACATTTAAAGAAACAGCTTCTGTCGATTTAGGTGGAGTAGCTTCAGCAGAAATCGCAGCATACGATCCGATCAGCAAGCGGCTGTTTGTAGTCAATAACGAAACCACGGCTAAGGTAGACGTACTGGACTTATCTGCCTACCCGACTGTAACCAAATTACAACCCATTGATCTGTCGGTGCTGGGTGGTGTTGCCAACAGCGTAGCGGTTTATGATGGCAAGCTGGCTATTGCGCTGGAAGCTACTAACAAACAGGCGAACGGAAGCGTTATCGTGGTCAACGCAGGTACACTGGCGTCAATCAAACAAGTTACCGTCGGTGCTTTACCCGACATGATTACCTTCAGTCCCGATGGAGCCTACATTGTCACGGCTAATGAAGGTGAGCCAAATGCCGCGTACACCACTGATCCGGTGGGGTCTATCTCCATTATCAATGTGGCGGACAACTACAGCGTAAAAACGCTTACGTTCGATTCGTTTGCCTCGTCTCTGAGTCAGTTGGCGGCTGGCGGTTTCCGAATATATGGTCCCAATGCTACGTTCGCTCAGGATGTCGAGCCGGAATACGTAGCGATTTCTTCCGACTCCAAAAAAGCCTGGGTAACCCTCCAGGAAAACAACGGGATTGCCGAAGTCGATTTACTCACCGGAACCATTCTGAAAATTAACCCGCTGGGAACAAAAGATTATAATCTGGACGAGAATGCAATAGACCCCAGTGATCGGGACAGCAAGATTGGTCTGGCAAAATGGCCCGTCAAATCCTTTTTCCTCCCAGATGCTATCTCTTACTTTTCAACGAATGGTGCTGGCTATTTGATTACCGCCAACGAAGGAGACGCCCGTGAATATACGGCATTCGACGAACAGGTGCGGATCGGCAGCTTAACGCTCGACCCAGCCATTTTTCCGAACGCTGCGGACCTGAAACTGCCCGCCAACTTAGGTCGTTTGCGCATTACGCGAACAGCCGGGAACACAGGTGGCGTTTATAATACACTCTATGGCTTTGGCGGACGCAGTTTCAGTATTTACAATGCCGCCACCGGACAACGGGTATACGATTCGGGTAAAAGCATGGAAGAGCGGGTAATTGCAGCGAACCTGTACGACGATGACCGGTCGGACGATAAGGGTGTTGAACCGGAAGGCGTAACGGTCGGATCTGTTAACAACAAACCTATCGCTTTTGTAGGCATGGAACGGGCCGATGCGGTTGCGGTTTATGACGTTAGCAATCCGGCTGCTCCTCAATTCCTGCAGCTCTTTAAAACCGGCGATGCACCGGAAGGTGTATTATTTGTCCCGGCCCATAACAGCCCCAATGGCCGGAGTATGCTGGTCGTCAGCAACGAAGGCGATGGCACGGTGAAGATCTACCAGCCCGATAAACTGTAAGAATTGACTTACGCAATACACAGGCTGGAGCCAAAATTTCAATTCAAAAGAGCCGCTAACCAAATTTGGTTAGCGGCTCTTATATAAAAAAATAATAACGAAGTGAGGTCAGTAGCTATCAGCGATTTTTCTATTCCTTCAACGTAATTTTGGCCCGGTGGCAAACGCCCCCGATGGGCGGATTAAACTTGGAAACGCTCACCTCAACAGCCTCTAAATCAGCATATTTAGTACGTATCTCCTGAATGATCTGATGGGCAATGTGTTCGAGTAAACGGGCCGGTTGTTTCATTACGCCCGCCGTAATCCGATACAAATCCTCATAGTTGACGGTGGCACTCAAACGGTCGCGCCGGGCCGCTTCCGAAAAGTCAGCCGTTACGACGATATCGACCGAATATTTGTTACCTATTTTCTGCTCCTCATCATAAAAACCGTGGTAGGAGAAAAACTCCAGCCCTTCCAGCGCAATTGTTCCCATAGGTGTTGCAGATGGTCTAACGTACAATCAGGCCACCTGCGTTACTTAAATTTGATCGAAAAATGAGCCGCTTTTTTTTGCCGTCGTCCCCTCTGTTGCCGGTTCAGGTTCGGGTGTTTTCACCTCAGCAAGTTCAGATTCCGGGGCAGCCTGTTCAACGACCGATTCGGGTTCTGTACCGGCGTGAACAGTCTCATTCGACTCTCCGGTAGCAATCTCATCGACCGGAATAGCTTCAGGAATAAAGTCCTCACGTTCAGTCAATGGGGGCAGTTCCGCAGCAGGCGCGGTTTCGACGGTTGATTCCGGAAGGGTTTCACTGTTGGAGTCGCCCGGTGCTTGTTTTAACTCGTCCTTAACCTGTGAAGCAACTTCATCAATTTTGCCTTTCAGATTTTGCTTGGCAAATTTTTTCTCGAAACGATCCACACTGTCAACGGCGTTGCTGGCAAGGCTGCGAATCTGGACGGCTAAGTTTTCTTTATAGCCTTCCAGAGCTTTGAAATCATGCTCCAGCGACTTGAGATCATTCAGGATGTTATCTTTCAGAAAGCGAGCCTGATTCTCAGCATCCTGTACCATCAGAGCCGACCTTTTTCGGGCTTCGGCCAGTATTTCATCCGCCTTCTGTCTGGCTTCGCTTACGTATTTTTCGCCTGCCTGGTTGGCTTGTTCTGTAATTTGCGCGCTGGTGTCCTCGGCTGTTTTCAGGGTTCGGAACAGCGTCATTTCTACTTCTTTCAGCTTACCCAATTCTTTTTCGGCCAGTTCAAGCTGCATTCTCAACATTTTATGGTCGCTGGATACGCGCTCCCATTCCTGAGATAACGAACTCAGAAATGCGTCAACGTCTTCGGTCCTATACCCGCGCAACCCTTTATCGAACGTGTGCTGCCGGATTTCAATGGGCGTGATTTTCATTGGTGCGCAAAAGTTTCGTTTAACTGTTAATAATTCAGATAAAGGTCAAGTAACGTTCATATTACCTATTTTACAAAAAATAGCCCGAAAAATAGGCGAATCCTACTCAAACCAATCGACTTAACTCAGTTTCCATACCGAAATTGTCCGGTCGTCACTCGCCGAAAGAAGTTCCTGCTTATGGTCTGTCCAGAGCACCCGATTGACCGACGTGCCATGCCCCGCGTGCCGGGCACGATCAACAACCTTGATTAATTTATAGCTATCTGTATTCCAGATTTTAATGGATTTGTCCATACTGGCGGTGGCCAGCAGACTTCCGTCGGGACTGAATGCCATGTGGTTGATAGCAAACATATGGGCTACAATATCGTGCTGTAATGAATACCCGTTTTCTACGTCCCACACATTCAAATGAGCATCACGCCCAGCGGTGAGCAGATAGCGAAAATCGGGCGAATACGTTATCGTGAAAACAGAATTGGCATGCGCCGAAATAACCTTCTTGAGTTCATACGTTATCAAATCGAAAATACGTACCGTATTATCGCTGTAGCCAACAGCCAGCTCGCGCTCAACCGGATTTACGGCGATACACCGCGCCGACTGATCGGATGCTTTGAGGTGCTTTTTGACCACCATTTGATCAGCGTCCATGATGACCAGAACCCCATCCGAGAGGGCTATGAACGCATCGCTCTTATAAAACTTAATGTCGAAAATAGCGGCTGATGTTAACTTCACGGAGGCAACCCGCTGTTTATCAGCAAGCTCAATTACATGGATGCCTTCGTAGTTCTGACCCACCCACAAATGTCCACTGGCGGAATGCAGGGCCAGCGCATAAATGGAAGCCTGAACAGTAGCGATCAATTTGCCTGAATCGGGGCGATCCAAACGCCATTGCACAACCTGCCCATCGCCACCCGCCGAGAAAAACTGTTCGGGAGAGGGGCCGCGTTCGAGGGTGTAAATCGGGTCCCGGTGCCCGCCGAACGTATCTATTTTTTCTACAATCACAGGAATGAAAGGCAAGTTGACCCGCAAAGGTCGTTAATCCTTTCTTTTCCCCGTATGACTTCCGACTTTTGACCTGTGAGTTTTCAGATAGACATAAACGGCGACTGTACGGTCAGGCTCCACGCCATTAAAGACGATGAGCCGACGCTGCGGTCAGGCTTACCGCTAACCGTTTCGGAACAGGACGAACTGGCGGGCATTCATCACCCGGCGCAACGTATCGAGTGGCTCGCGTGTCGCGTCGTGGTTCGGCAGTTGATCGAAGCGCAACACGTACCGTACTGGGGCTTACAGAAAGATGCGTTCGGGAAACCACACCTCATTGGCTCTGCGTGGCATATCTCGCTCTCACACACGGGCGGCTGGGCGGCTGCCGTGTTGCATCGGTCGCGGCCGGTTGGTATTGATATTGAGCCGGTTCGGGAACAGTTCAGGCGGGTGGTGCCGCGTGTTTTGTCGGAAAGTGAGATCGCCCATGCTGCTGGTGAACCCAGTCGGCTGGCCGTTTATTGGTGCGCCAAAGAAGCGTTATACAAACTGTATGGAAAACGGCAGCTTACCTTTCGGGAACACTTGCACATTGACCCCTTCACGGATGGAGCCGACGAGTTGACTGGTCACGTTCGCTTGCCTAACCAGGAGGAAAGCCAAATTACCATCCGATGTTTTCGCATCGGGCCGGGATTGCTGACGGTGGCCTATTAAGTTGTATGGTTATAAAGTTGTAAGGTTCCTGGTTTCGTCAGCCAACTTTACAACTCTATAACCATACAACTATATAACTTCTATTTTACCGTTGCGTGTAGTCAGACAGCGGAAGGCCGTCGCCATCATCGCGGACGGTGTTGAGGATTTGCTCTACTTCCCGAACCCGATCAGAATCGCCGGTTTTCTCGAACGCCAGCGTCAGATTACGTAGTACGCGCCGAACAATATCAGCATTGGTACACGGTTGATAGAACGTATCTAACCGTTTGATATTCAGTTGGTCAATGTATTGATCGATGTCTTTGGTGGTAAAGACAAGCCCCCGGTTAAACACATTGATATAGAACTGAACACCACTGCTGTTTTTGTACGTTAATACAAACAGGTTAGGCAAATTTACGCCATATACCGGGAGGTTCAACCGTTTGGCAATGAGCATGTAAAGCACACAAAGCGTGATGGGATTACCCCGGCGCGATTCGAGCACCTGATTGATCATCGAGTTGGCAGGGGAGTGAAAATGCTTTGTGTTGGGGGCAAATTTTAGTTTCGAGAAAAACGCCGTGTTCATGGCCTTTATCTGCTCGTCGGGGTGCATATCGATTTTGAAATCGACCCATACGTCATAAAACAACTGCTCGACTTCCTCTTTCAACCGATCGAGCGAAAGATCAGGATATTGATACGTAGCCACGATCCAAAGTCCTTCCAGCAGGTCCATCCCCCCCCCATTTTTCCAGTCGCGCATCCGGTCCAGCACCGATTCATACTGAAGGTCATGAATAATTTCTTCAATGCGCTTTTGAAGATTAGGGTTAAAACTTCCCTCCCACTCCGATTCTAAAAGCGGAATCATTTGTCCGCCCATTTGCCGAATTCGCTGTTCGACATGTGCAACAACTTCCTGGTCTTCGTCGTCTAAGAGCGAGATAAGGGCTTTCAATTCGTTGTCGTTCATTGGTTTGTGCCGCTTTGCCGGGTAACCCCAGAATAAAAACTGTTTTCGGAAACCTATTGAATATACTACTTTTGTGTGGTTTTGGAAGTTGCTATGCTAAAGTAGCAACAAAATCTTTATAAAAAACGGTTTGACTCCCACAGGTAATTCCCCAAAAATTCTGGTAACCGGTGGTGCTGGCTTCATCGGCTCCCACACGGTTGTCTCGCTGGCAAATGCTGGCTTTGAGCCGATCATCATCGATGATTTCTCGAATTCTGAACGGGCCGCTCTCGATGGACTCCGGGCCATTCTGGGCCGCGACGTAACATGTTATGCCGTCAACTGCAACGACTCGGCCGCGATGGAAGACATATTTGCGAAAGAGTCTCCAACGGGCGTTATTCACTTTGCCGCTTACAAAGCGGTTGGCGAATCGGTGGCGCAGCCGCTGAAGTACTACCGTAATAATATCGACTCGCTGCTGTTGCTGCTCGAACTAATGCCGAAGTACAACGTACGGAACTTCGTATTTTCGTCGTCCTGCACCGTTTATGGACAGCCTGAGCAACTGCCTGTAACGGAGGAGACGCCCCGGCTTCCGGCGCAGTCGCCTTATGGAAATACGAAAGCAATTGGTGAAGATATTATTCGCGATGCCGTCCGGGCGAAGGTTCCCGTTAAAGCACTGGCCCTTCGGTACTTTAATCCAATTGGTGCCCATCCATCCGCAGAAATCGGTGAGCTGCCACTGGGCGTTCCAGCCAATTTAATACCCTTCATTACGCAAACGGCGGCAGGTATTCGGTCGGGACTGACGGTGTATGGTGCTGACTACAACACCCCCGATGGCACCTGTGTTCGTGATTATATCGACGTAATGGATTTGGCCGATGCACACGTTCAGGCCTTGAAAAAACTTAGCGAAGTAAAAGCAGACGCTTCGTACGATATTATCAATGTGGGCACGGGCCGGGGCGAAACGGTGCTTCACGTCATAAAAACGTTTGAACAGGAAACGGGCATTAAGGTAAACTATAGCATTGGCCCGCGACGGGCGGGCGATGTTGAGCAGGTTTATGCCGATGTCTCGAAGGCAAATACTGTTCTGAAGTGGACTGCCCGCCGTACCTTAGCCGAATCGCTACGGGATGCGTGGCGTTGGCAGCAGAAATTAGTTAAATAGGTGTACAGTTTGTGGTTTGTTGTTGCGGTTCCCCGCCGGGACTGACGCGAGAATAATCATGCGCCAGCCAACGACAAACCACGAACTATCCACTGTAAACTTCTACAAAATGAAACTTCTCATCACGGGTGGTGCCGGATTTATTGGGTCGCATGTTGTTCGGTTATTCGTAACAAAGTACCCTGAATACCAGATTTATAACCTCGATGCATTGACCTACGCCGGTAATCTGGCGAACCTCACCGACATTGAAAATGCGCCGAACTACACGTTCATAAAAGGCGACATAACCGACGCTAAATTTCTGGAGGATATGTTCGCTGAACTCTCCTTCGATGGCGTCATTCACCTCGCGGCTGAGTCGCACGTTGACCGTTCTATCACCGATCCCATGTCGTTTGTGATGACCAATGTAGTGGGTACTGTAAACCTGCTGAATACGGCCAAAAATAGCTGGGCTTCCAGCGGGGCCGGGGGCGCCGGTCCGCCGGTGCGGTCTGCCTTTGATGGTAAGCGGTTCTACCACGTATCGACCGATGAGGTGTTCGGTTCGCTGCACAACCCCGAAGATTTTTTCACCGAAGAAACGCCCTACGATCCGCAATCGCCCTATTCGGCATCGAAAGCCGCATCGGATCACTTTGTGCGGGCCTACGGCAATACGTACAAACTGCCGGTCGTGCTGTCGAACTGCTCAAATAACTACGGCCCGAATCACTTCCCGGAGAAACTGATTCCGCTAATGATTCATAACATCCAGACCAACAAACCTTTACCGGTCTACGGCAAAGGCGAAAACGTCCGCGACTGGCTGTTTGTGGTCGATCACGCCCGCGCTATCGACGCCGTTTTTCACAAAGGCCGGTTGGGTGAGACGTATAATATTGGCGGTTTCAACGAGTGGAAAAATATTGACATCGTCAACCTGCTGTGCCAGATCATGGACCGCAAATTAGGTCGGGCGGAAGGCACTTCGGCGCAACTCATTACGTATGTGACCGACCGCGCTGGTCATGACCTTCGCTACGCCATTGACGCTCACAAAATTATGAACGAGTTAGGCTGGGAGCCGTCGCTTCAGTTTGAGGAAGGTCTCGAAAAAACCGTCGACTGGTTCCTGTCCAACCAAACATGGTTAGACAATGTCACGTCGGGCAATTATCAGAGTTATTATCAGGGAATGTACGCAAATCGTTAATAAAGGTAAAAGAGCGAAAGAATGTAAGAGCAACGAAGTTGACTTTATTCTTTTCGCTCTTTCGCTCTGTAAAAATGAAAGGAATTATTCTTGCCGGGGGCTCTGGCACCCGTCTTCATCCGCTCACGCTGGCCGTATCAAAACAATTGATGCCGGTGTACGACAAGCCGATGATTTATTACCCACTGTCGATTCTGATGCTCGCGGGCATTCGTGAGATCCTGATTATTTCGACACCGCACGACCTGCCGCATTTCGAGAAGCTCCTCGGCGATGGGGCACGTATCGGCTGCCAGTTTAGCTACGCCGTTCAGCCAAGCCCCGACGGGCTGGCGCAGGCGTTTATTATCGGCGAAGAGTTCATTGGCGACGAAAAAGTAGCTTTGGTGTTGGGCGATAATATTTTCTATGGCTCCGGTCTGTCGAAACTGCTTCAGGCAAACAACGATCCCGATGGAGGTGTGGTGTATGCTTATCAAGTTCACGACCCCGAACGCTATGGGGTTGTCGAGTTTGATGAAGAATTCAACGTAGTGTCAATCGAGGAAAAGCCCGAACAGCCGAAGTCAAATTATGCCGTGCCGGGCTTGTATTTTTATGATAACGATGTTGTTGAAATTGCCAAAAACATTAAGCCATCTCCCCGTGGTGAACTCGAAATTACGGACATAAACCGGGTATATCTGGAGCAGGGCAAGCTGAAAGTAGGCGTTCTGGACCGGGGCACGGCCTGGCTCGATACCGGTACGTTTGAATCGCTGATGCAGGCCGGACAGTTTGTACACGTTATTGAAGAGCGTCAGGGCCTGAAAATTGGCTGTATCGAGGAAATTGCGTACCGCATGAAATTCATCAATGCCGATCAACTTACTGAGATTGCCCGCCCGTTGATCAAAAGCGGTTACGGAGCTTACCTGCTGAATTTACTGAAAATAAGGTAGTGTGGCTTAGTTTGCACGGGTACAAAAGAAACGCCGGAGCAAGATGTTCCGGCGTTTTTGCTTAACCTAACCTATGAGAAATATTATTACCAATGGAACCGCGGAAAAGCAATTCATTAGTGACGATACAAAGATAGGCCACGAACTCGCAGTCATTTAAGCGCGAAAACACCGTTTTTGGGTGCTGAATAATAAACGGGCAAAAGTCCGCACTTTACTACGTAGAACTACGCATTGATATCTATTTCATACGGTATAAGTATCTGTCTTTTAGGGAGTTAATAAAAAGTAGTATCAAGGAGTAAGGTTGGTGCAAAACATAGTTACTGTAGCTTTGATGAGCTTTCCGATTATATCCATCCAGATACAACCCATACATTCCCTACTTTCAATCCCTTTCCATTATGAGTGTTTTCACCAAAAATGCAGGCCGCATCCTCGACCCAACCGAAACCCAGGTCATGACGGGTGCCTACCGCGAGCGCAAATTAAAGGCAGGCCTGACCGACGATGATTATGTGCGCTCCGAGTATTTTGGCATCAACCAAGTTCAATACCTGCTCAACCAGCCCGGTTGCATCGGGCTGCGCGTTCACCATGCCAAACGCTGGGAAGACGAACACGGCAAACCTACCGAACCCGGTATAGGTCAGCTTAAACCGCGTGTTTTGTTAACCGGCGTAAGTGAAGATGGTGATGACATGCCTATATCTGATGATAAAGCAGGGGCAAAAGACATGCCCGGTGGTGATGGTGGCGGAAGAGCAGTAGGCGAGGGGCATACTTGTCCGCAACACTGTAGATAATTAAACTTTTAGGTTTATAATTACTGATGTCATGCTCGAAAGGCTGCTGCTTTTATGTGAGAAATATCCTTTAGATTTCATCTCCCATTTAAGTAGTAGCTTTCCGGTTATTTTGGGTCTGATTAGGTATAAATACCTTTCCGTTACTACAAAATATATTATTGTTTTTTTTCTTTTCTGCTTTGCGAAAGAATCTACGGCCCTCTGGTTATCACTTCTAAAACAGAATAATCTGTTTCTACAGAATATTGAGAGTATAGTCGAAATAAGTATACTATTTATTATCTCTTTATATTGTTTTCAATCCATCAAATGGAAAAGAGTATGGCTAATTTTATCAACAATCTGTATCTCGATAAGCGTGTTAAGCTATCAAAGTAACCAAATATCTTCATTAAGCTTATCTACATTTCGTATATTCTCTATATTCTTCTGCCTGTCATATTTTAGTAAAATTCTGATCGACGTTAGTGTAAAGGACATTTTGCTACACACTATGTTTTGGTTTGCATCAGGGTTACTTATTTACGCCACCGGCACATTCTTTATAGTTCTTTTCAGCGAATATTGGTATAAAGACATTAATAAAGTGCCGTCTGAAGTCTTTGACAAATATTGGAATGCCAGCCAGGTATTATTCATTATTTTCTGTTTGTTGTCTGCTTTAGGTATCTGGATTAGCAAATATGATAAGGAAAATACATTGTAATTTTCCAAAAAAATACGCTGTCCTTACACCAACCAGTTTGTCAATTATACGTTATCGGTATTGACAGCTAATAAGTTTTTCGCCACTTGCTCAATAGTGATGGTAACGTATTGATATTCAAAGGAAAATTTATAAACTTTACCTTTACTCAAGCCGTTTGCAAGCAACGACAATGTCAATAGATTCCGGTTTTGTAATTGCCATTGGTACGGCGGTATTGTTGATGATGGCGGTGTTCATTATCATATTCGTCGCTTATTACCAGCAAAAACAGGCAAAACAACAACTGGCCTTCAAGGAATTGCAGGTTCAGCACCGGCGTGAACTTATGGAAGCAACCCTCCAGGGGCAGGAGGAAGAACGAAAACGGCTCGCCGAGGACATGCACGATGGCATCGGTACTATGCTGTCCGTCACCAAAATGAGTCTGAATCAGTTAGAGAGGCAGTTAGGGGGTGAAATACAGGTGGGTTTTCAATTTCAGAAGACCCGTTCCATGATTGACGAAACGATGACCAACGTTCGGCGGATAAGCCGAAACTTAGTCCCCACCACGCTCGAACGGTTCGGACTACAGGCTGCCCTCGAAGAACTCGCCGACCGCGCTACCGACAGTGAAACAGACGTACAGTTGGCGTATCAGGAACCAGTTATTCCATTTCTGCCCGCGCTGGACCTGATGCTGTACCGAATCGCTCAGGAATTAGTCAACAACGCCATGCGGCACGCCCGTGCGAAGCATATAATTATTCAGCTTTTCAGCGTTGAAAATGAGGTCCGCTTATCCGTTCTGGATGATGGCATAGGCTTTGATTTTGACGCCGTTATGGAGAATAAACTGGGCGGGTTGGGCCTACGAAACATTGAGAGCCGCCTGAGTGTCGTGAATGGACACGTAACGTTTGATGTGGCGCCCGGCCGGGGGTCACAAATTCACGTTCAGGTTCGGTTGCACGACGCGCAACCTGTCGATTTATTGAGTTAATTTGTTTGCCCGATGGTCAACAGTTACGACAAATAGGGCATCAGCTACTAACTCTCTTCCTCTATGCGAAAAATTAAGCTGGCCCTCTGCGACGATCATACGCTTTTCCGTGTTGGTATGGCCACAATTCTTGGCCAAATTCATGATTTTGAACTGATTATTGAAGCCGGGAACGGGCAGGAACTTATTGATAAAATCGCCCGAAAACTCCCCGACGTTGTGCTGCTCGACCTGCAAATGCCGGTCATGGATGGCACCGCCACCGCCGATTACCTCCGCGAAAATTACCCCCTTATTAAAATTGTTGTGTTGACCATGCACGACGAAGATCGGATGGTGTTGCACCTGCTCGAAAAAGGCGTGAGCGGCTATCTGTTGAAAGATGCCGAAGCGGGCGAAGTAGAAAAGGCCGTTCGCAAAGTGATGGACGAAGGCGTTTACCTGAACGAGTTCGTATCGAAGGCGATGCTGCGTAAGATGACCAACAAAACACGGGTAGACAAGCCTGCCAATCCATTCTACAACAGTAAAATTCTGCTTTCCGAGCGCGAAAAAGAAGTACTGATGCTTATTTGCGAAGGACTTTCAACGCTCGAAATCAGCGAGAAAATATTTCTTAGCCCACGTACCGTGGAAGGTCACCGCCTGCGCATTCTCGAAAAAACCGGCACTAAAAATACGGCTGGCATGGTAGCTTATGCCTTTAAAAACAGCTTGGTTTAAGGTAAGGAGTTATAAAGTTATTGAGTTGCAGAGTTGTAAAGTTGGCTTACGCATGAACTCGACAACTCTGTAACTCGATAACTTCATGACTCTTTCAAAGGCTTCCTGTCTTTCCGCCATCAACCGGGAGGTTGATTCCGTTGATGGAAGCCGCTGCGGGCGTACACAGAAACGCGATGGCGGCTCCTACTTCTTCAGCCGTTGCAAATCGACCGGTCGGGATTTCGCTCTCCAGATGGTTTGCCGTTTCTTCCTCCGTTTTGCCGGATGCGTTGGCCCGCATCGTCAGTACAGCATCCAAGCGAGCGGTTTTTGTGTAACCCGGCAATACGTTATTAACCGTAATACCGAAACGGGCGATTTCCAGCGATAACGTTTTCGCCCATTGCGCCACCGCTCCCCGAATAGTGTTCGATACGCCCAAACCGACAATTGGTTGCTTGACCGACGTTGAGATTACGTTAATAATCCGCCCATAACCTGCCTGCTTCATTGCCGGAACGACCGCCTGTACCAACGCCTGATTATTAAGCAGATGATTATGAAACGTTTGCACAAATTCGTCGGGTCTGGCGTCGATCAGCGCACCACCCGCCGGGCCGCCCGTATTGTTAATTAAAATATGTACATCAGGAAATTGAGCCATATGAGTGGCAAGAGCATATGCAACGGCTCCCGGTTGGCCGAAATCGGCAACGATGTAGCGGTGCATTTGCCCCACAGCCGTATTTAAATCAGTGAGAGTAGTTTTAAGAGTCTCCTCATTACGTGCCATCAGCACGACGTTAGCACCCAGCAAAGCCAGTTCGATAGCGGCAGCGCGACCAATTCCCTGTGTACTCCCGCAAACGAGGGCGGTCTTTCCGGTTAGATCAATATTCATGGTGCAAGATATTTATTTGGCATGACCAATCATCCATACAAAGCCTAAGCAAAATAGCGAAAAGCACCGCTGGCGTAGTTTTCCGTTGACAAATTGTTAGTTTTGGGCAACTTTGAATCCAATACTAACTTTTTGTATTTCAACAGACCATGTCAAAGACATTAATTATCGTAGTGGTTATTGCCCTCGGTTTGGGTATGTACGGCTGTAGTTCCTATAATGGTTTAGTGCAAACAGACACAACCGTACAGGAAAAATGGGCGCTGGTGCAGACACAGTATCAACGCCGGGCCGATCTGATTCCCAACCTTGTGCGTACGGTGCAGGGAGCGGCTAATTTCGAGAAAAGTACCTTAACGGCTGTTATTCAGGCGCGTGCCAGTGCTACGCAGGTAAAATTCACAGCGGATCAACTAACACCTGAGAACGTTCAGAAATTTCAGGCTGCGCAGGATCAACTGAGCGGTTCGCTGTCGAGGTTGCTGGCCGTTGCCGAAAGCTACCCAAACCTGAAAGCCAACCAGAACTTCTCCGAACTACAGGCGCAACTGGAAGGAACCGAAAACCGAATCGCCGTATCACGTAACGATTTCAACGGGGCGGTAAAAGGCTACAATCAATCGGTACGATCATTTCCGAACAATATTTTCGCCGGTATTTTTGGCTTTCCCGTGAAAGGTTTCTTCGAAGCTTCGCAAGCCGCTCAGAGTGCCCCAACGGTTCAGTTTTAAGTTGTACAGTTTTAATGGTATAGAGTTGTAAAGTTTGGCTGATTAAAAAACTTTACAACTCTATACCTGTATAACTCCCCTACGAATGACCAACCCCTTCACTCCCGACGAACAAAAGCGCATCGTGGAAGCCATTCGGCAGGCCGAAAAAGCAACTTCGGGTGAAATCCGGGTGCATGTCGAACCGCACTGCGCCAGTGCCGACCCTGTACAGCGGGCTATCGAGGTGTTTGCTCAGTTAGGAATGCACCAGACGAAGGATCAGAACGGCGTGTTGTTCTATCTGGCCCATACCGACCGGAAGTTTGCCGTTGTAGGCGATAAAGGGATTGATGCAAAAGTGCCCGCCAATTTCTGGGAAAGCACGAAAGATCTGCTTCGCAGCTATTTTGCTGCCGGAAATTACGCGGATGGATTGAGCCAGGGAATCGAGCGGGCTGGACAACAATTAAAACAGTACTTCCCCTACGCCAGCGATGACGCTAACGAACTCGCCGACGATATTTCGTTTGACTGATACTGCTGTGAACGTACTTCCTTTCGATAGATTTATTGCCCGAACGCTACGTCTGGGGCTGATGCTATTTTTGTTGTTCATGCTGCCATCGCATTTGTATGCGCAGGATACGGCAACCGACGATGGCACGACGGCCAGTACAGCTATCCCGGAAAAGCCCAATCCACCCCGTCTGGTTAATGATTTCGTTGGTATTCTAAGTGCTACCGAACGGGATCAACTGGAGCAGAAACTTCGCGCCTACAACGACTCAACCTCCACACAGCTAACCATTGTCATTGTTAAAACCACTGAGCCATACCCAATTGGCGACTTTGCTTTCCAGGTAGGGCGCAAATGGGGCGTTGGTCAACAGGGTAAAAACAACGGTCTTGTATTGGCTTGGGCTACCCAAACGCGAAAGGTGTTCATTGCCCCCGGCTATGGCCTGGAGGGTGCCATTCCAGACGCTATTGCTAAGCGAATTATTACAAACACTATTGTTCCGGCTTTCAAACAGGAGCAATATTATCAGGGTCTCGATGCAGCTACGACTGAAATTATTCAGCGGGCCAGTGGTGAGTATGAGGCCGAACCCGTAAGTGATAGCGATGGTGGCGGTGGCTCAATCATCATCGTCCTTCTGATCATTTTCATAATTATTTTCGTCATCTCGCGCCGGAACCGGGGTGGAGGCAGCAGCGGTAGTCGCGGTGGCGGGTTTGGACCCATCTTTTTCCCAACTACGTTCTCCGGCTGGGGCAACTCGGGTGGCGGGGGCAGTTTCGGTGGTGGCGGTGGCTTTGGTGGTTTCGGCGGTGGTAGTTTCGGCGGTGGCGGAGCTGGTGGCGATTATTAGCCCGGCTCAAATTCATGACCGATAAGAACAGTCAATAAGCCGTTCAACTAAAAAACAATCTGTGGCTCAATGGGTCTGCCTACTTTTGGCGGTCCATTGAGCCACTCTTTATGTTGCCCGTTGTTTATCGTTTTTTGTGATTATTTCTTCTGCTTCCACTTTCCGTATCAGGTCAAACGAATCCAGTTGTTCCCAATACGGCTCAGTCGGATGTTGTTCAGCCTGATACAACGCGCAAAAACGCACTAGAGTCAGTCGTGCCTGATGAGCAGACGGCCAATGGGCAGGCAGTTATTTTAAGCCTTCGTCAACCCGTAAGGCAATTCGGGCCGTCGAGATTAATGATAAACTAAAGATTGATGGCCATCTGGACGAACTTGAGTGGCAGAAAGCTGAGCCTATCCAGCGATTTGTGCAGGTAGATCCGCACCAGGGTCGACCGGCTACGTTTGGCACCGAGATTCGTGTCCTGTACAACCGACCACCAGCAGGAGCAGCATGTTATCGGCAATCTATCGTATCTGAAGCAATTCTAAACCCGGACTTAGCTGATTAGTCTGATTGCGTGTTGAAAATCATAGTCGGTCAGGTTAATCAGTTAAATCCTGCCGGGCCGCCGATGCGGTTCAGATAACCTGTTTCTCAATCAATAAGATGAACAGGTGGATGACTTTAATGTGTATCTCCTGAATGCGGTCGGCATAGCCGAAATGCGGAACCCGAACTTCAACGTCGGCCTGCCCGGCGAGTTTACCCCCGTCTTTCCCTGTCAGCAAAACGACTTTCATGCCTTTCTGACGAGCAGCCTCAACAGCCCGAATCACATTGGCCGAGTTACCGCTCGTGCTTAACCCAAGCAATACGTCGCCTTCGTTGCCCAGACCCTCAATGAAGCGGGAAAACACAAACTCATACCCATAATCATTGCTGACGCACGAAAGGTGGCTGACATCTGAAATGGCAATAGCGGCCAGCGAACGACGATTGTCGCGATACCGGCCTGATAGTTCTTCCGCAAAGTGCATGGCATCACAATGTGAGCCACCATTACCACATGAAATAATTTTACGGCCATTTTTCAGTGCATCAGCCATGATCGTAGCTGCCTGTTCAATTGCCAGCAGGTGTTCAGGGCTGTTGAGAAATGTATCTAAAACTGACTGTGCTTCAGTCAGTTCCTGTCGGATTATATCAAGCATTTTGTTTAGTAATAAGTCATAAAGTGGTAAGTAGCAAGTGAGCAGATAAGTGGCTGACGCGTCAGCACTTTATGCGCGTCAGCCACTTACAACTTGCTCACTCATCACTTACTACCTACTAAAATACCCAGTTCCGATACGGCAGGTTCCAGCGCAGCGCGAAACTGGCCGTTTGATTGGTGTAGCTGTCTGGCCGGTACTGGCTATCCTGGAATCGGTAGAGGTAGCGTCCTTCCAGAAATATGTTGTGCCGAATCATATATGACGCCCGCAGGTCGGCATAGGTAACGACCGTTTTGCGGCCTTGGCCGATAAAATTATCTTCATCGCGAAAACGAGACGTATAATCTTTCAGAATATTTCCGCCATAATTAATGTCAGCGTCCGGATCGGCGCCGTACATCATTACCCCGAAAATACCGTTGGCCGACCAGCGCTTCTGCTGATACCGGACAATGGCCAGCCCTTCCATAAAGTTAGCACCGAGCGGATGAGCCAATGGCTGGGTATAATGTGCGTAGTTCGTCTGTCCTGCACTAACAGTTGGCGACCGCTCGTGCGAGTACGTGTGAGGACGGGCCAGATTAAACTCCGCCTGCAAATCGAGGTTCGGTACGTCGAACGCATCAATATATTTTGCCCCAAGCTGGAAGGCAAATTTATTGGTCCAGTCGCCCTTTCCAGCCAGCAATGGTCTTAGCCGGAATTCATCCAGCATAAATTGGGTATAAACCAGAAATTGTGACAGGAAATTTGCTTTAAAGTCAATGCCAATAAACGCGTTGTCCCGACTTCCTAAGCTCGACTCGACGTATCGATACAAAATAATAGGGTTTAGGTAGCTAAGATCCAAACGGTCGCGACTAAAGACCTCCGATTCAAATATGCCCAGATTCATATGGTCGTTGATATTGATACTCAGGTGGTGCATGGCCGCAAATTTCGGCGGAATCAGCTTTTCACCCTGAACGACGGGAGCCTGCGTATTTTGCAGGAACGTAAACAGGTTCGTGTACTGAATACGTTTACCTAAGCGCGTTGATAACTTCAAAAACAAATACTGCGGACTGTTATCTGACAGGAAAAGTGACCGGAACCCATTACCGAAAAAATTACGGTCATGGCCAAACTGTACATTGATGACTTTCAACGTGTTGAACGTAATGTAACCGCGAGCCGAGAGGAAATCAGCGCCAGTAGACCGGAACAGCTTTACAAAGCTTTCGCCCGGAGCCGTAACCTGTAGGGTTGGCGTGGCCGATTGCGAATAATTCTGGCCATACGTTTCGCCATATCGCTGAATGTATTCGGGATAAATAGCCTGATTATCAGAGAAGAACGTATAAAATCCTAATTTACGCCCGATCGTACCGCGCACTTCCAGACCACGCGTATTTACGAACAGCGTCTGCCGATTGTTGGTCGATACGTCGGTTTGGCTGGATGCATTTTCGGCACCAAAGCCAACATAGAAGACCGGATTGACATGCAGATCAACGTCGGGCGTTTGCAGACTATAGAAATCAGCCTTTTTATAATAGAAATGTTTTAGAAACGGCTGCCGACTGTCGCCCGGCGCGGCTGGTGGTTTCAGGTGTTTGGTAAACGGATCAGGGTGCAGCGAATCGCGGGGGGCTACCCACTCCCAACTATCGTCTCGCAGATAGTCGAAATTAAAATAATCCGTATCCGAGAAATCACGACTTGGGTGAGCCGCTACACTATCGGTCAATCGAATGATTGCCTGACGGTTATAGGGTTTTACCGAACTATGAAAACCGTCAGCCCACTTGTTCTGCCGAATCTCCAAGCGATCAATTAAGTGATAATAATCGGCGTTGAGCGGCACAAATGGGCTTTGCGCTGAGGCTGTTAACGAAAGAAGAAGAAAGCAGAAAATATAAACGTTGATGCGCATGTAACTTACTGACTGTCGGTCTTATAGTACGTATTTCTTGTTGTCTGCTGACCCATATGAGCTGTTAAATTAGCCAATTGGTTTGGATATACGCCAACCTTGCGGCTAATTTACGGTGAAAGAAGCCCATACACCATGTTTGTTTTTACGCAGCAGCCCTCCCTGGCCAACCAGTTTATGGCCGAACTTCGTGATGTATCCATCCAACAGGATCGAATGCGGTTCCGCCGGAATCTGGAACGGCTTGGCGAGTTAATGGCATATGAGATTTCAAAAAAGATGTCATACCAGGCTATCGCAGTACAAACTCCACTGGGCATGGCGCATACGCAGGTTCTTCGCCAACAGCCCGTTTTAGCCACGATTATGCGGGCGGGACTACCATTTCATCAGGGATTTTCTAATTATTTCGACAAGGCCGAAAATGCGTTTGCCGGGGCTTATCGGGGTTATGGATCAGGCGGAGACGATGAATTTGAGATTGCGATGGACTATATCGTAGGCCCTGATTTGAGCGGCAAAACACTTATTCTCTGCGATCCGATGCTGGCTACGGGCCGCTCGCTCGAAAAAGTTTACCATGCGTTGTTACGTTACGGAATTCCAGCCCAAACCCACATTGCGGCTGTCATTGCCAGCTCGGAAGGCGTACGTTACGTGCAGCAGCAACTGCCACAGTGCCATTTGTGGCTGGGGGCGATAGACGACCATCTGGATGAACACTTTTATATTGTTCCGGGATTAGGAGACTCTGGCGACTTATCCTTTGGAGATAAAATATAATACATATGTACCGAATAAGTAGGATGTAGATAAGAAAATATAAAACTATATACTGTTTACTTACAGCGTAACAAATAAGGTACGTCTAATAAATAATGTAAAATAAATTAGTCACTATCATACACTTAAGTTCTTCTTTATCCCATCTTTGGTATTCCTGATGTGCAATTGTTGTGAACATAGCGTACTATGTTTATACAGGTAGTGTATGCTTTATCTTATCCTTTTACATTTTCGCTTCAGGTAGCAAACTTACACCTCTAACTAACTTTCTCATGTTGAAACTATTACAGAGATGCAGCGCATTTACCCTCGCGTTGCTCATGATGCTATTGCCGATTGTCGGCTGGGCACAAACGTCAGTAAAAGAGCAGGCACAAGCAGCCAAACTCACACCGGACTTACTACGTGTTGCAACTAACCAAAATGTTGGCACTAACTCTCCAGCCGATGAATTAGCGAAACTAAGTTTGTTGCAAACAAGAGAAAATACGATTTCTATAGAGGCATTCGTGGTGGATGGCCAGGATGTGCAGGTGCTATTTCAGGCGTTGCAAAGACTGGGCCTTCGCGACGGATTTGTTTATCGGCAAATGGTTGTCGGTTTCCTGCCCATTGATAAATTGACTGATCTGGCAAGTATTCCTTCGCTGAAATTTGCGCGTCCAACATATAAACCGACGAAAAATGTTGGTGCTGTCACCTCGCAGGGCGACATAGCAATGCGCTCCAACATTGCCCGCACAACGTATGGTGTGAATGGGGCGGGTACAAAAGTAGGCGTCCTGTCTGACTCATATAATTCGCTGGGTGGAGCAGCCTCGGGTGTTTCCACGGGCGATCTGCCTGCTGGCGTACAGGTGATCCAGGATTACATTGACCCGGACGCCAGCGACGAAGGCCGGGCGATGGCTGAGCTTATTTACGACGTAGCGCCGGGGGTTACCATGGCGTTTAATACGGCCTTTGTGGGCGGAGAGGCCGGTTTTGCACAAGGTATCCGAAATTTGGCGGCAGCAGGCTGTCAGGTCATTACGGATGATGTTGGCTATTTTGCTGAACCGTTTTTTCAGGATGGCATTATTGCCCAGGCGGTAGATGAGGTAACGAACAACAATGGAGCTATCCATTTCTCGTCGGCGGGTAACTCAGCTCGATCCTCGTACCAGAACACCTTTAGCGGTACCTCGTTTTCCGATCCTGCCTACGGCACCGGAACATTCACGGCGCATAATTTTGGGAGTGGCGATACCCGCCAGTCGATTACCATTCCGGGAGGGCGGCAGGTACTCATCAGTTTCCAGTGGGATGATCCCTTCTTCTCGGTTAGCGGTGGAGCCGGTGCTCAAACGGACATGGATTTATTAGTTTACCGGAATAACGTATTACGGACGGACCTCTCATCCATCGGTAATAACATCGGTGGTGATCCCGTCGAGATTATAGGCGTTGCGAACAATGGAGGTTCGCCGATTACGATTGAATTGGTTCTTGTTAAGAATGCAGGACCTAATCCATCACTCGTAAAATGGGTAAACTTTGGCAATACGGTAACCATAGAGTACGACACGAAGAGTTCAACATCGGTCGGACATTCCAACTCAAGCCGGGCCGTTGGTGTAGGGGCTGCTTTCTGGAATGAAACGCCTGCTTATAACGCGGCATTGACTACAGCCATTATCGAGCCGTTCTCATCAGCGGGAGGAACCCCGATTCTTTTCAACACGGCCGGACAGCGAATCACGAGCATCACGCGCCAGAAACCTGAAATTACGGCGGCAGATGGCGGGAACACTACTTTTTTCGCGTCAGATATTAGTCAGGATGCTGACGCTTTTCCGAACTTCTTCGGCACATCGGCGGCAGCGCCACATGCTGCGGGGGTGGCGGCCCTGATGCGGCAACGATCAGGCAACACCATTACTCCCGCCAGTATCCTGTCCATTCTGCAGCAAACAGCACTGGATATGGACGATCCCTTGACGCCCACTTTCGATACGGGTTTCGATTTCCGGACGGGTTACGGCTTTATTCAGGCCGACGCAGCACTTCAGGCAATTGGCGGGTCCACTAACACGGCACCGACGGTCGCAAATACGATTGCACCTCAAAGCTCTACAGTAGGGCAAGCCTTTACTTATACCATTCCAGCTAACACCTTTACGGACACAGAAACGCCGAATGGTCTGACTGTCTCAGTAAGCGGACTGCCCCCGGGCTTGTCCTTCTCGGCAGGAGTCATCAGTGGCACACCCACCACGGCAGGCTCCTACACGGTGACCGTAACGGCCACCGATCCGGGCGGACTATCGGTGAGTACGACCTTTGTCATTACGGTGACGGCTTCGGGTGGTGGTCCCAACACGGCACCGACGGTGGCTAATCCGATCCCACCCCAGAGTGCCACAGTGGGGCAGGCTTACAGTTTCACCATCCCGGCCAATACGTTCACCGATGCTCAGACGCCTAACAGTTTGACCATAACAGTCTTAAACAGTTTGCCAGCGGGCCTGACGTTCTCGAATGGGGTCATCAGTGGGACACCGACAACGACGGGTACGTTTACGATCATTCTGCGGGCTACTGACCCTAGTCGTTTATCGGTAACCACGACCTTTAGATTAACAATAAGTCCGGCTTCAGGTGGTGGCAATACAGCACCGACGCTGGCCAACACCATCCCGCCCCAAAGTGCGACGGTGAATCAGGCCTTTACCTATACCATCCCGACCAATACGTTCACTGACGCCCAGACACCGAATGGTCTGACTGTGTCGGTAGGCGGACTGCCCCCGGGCTTGTCCTTCTCGGCAGGCGTCATCAGTGGCACACCCACCACGGCCGGCTCCTACACGGTGACCGTAACGGCCACCGATCCAGGCGGACTATCGGTGAGTACGACCTTTGTCATCACCGTCAGTGCCGCGTCGGGCGGGAACACCGCCCCCACAGTGGCCAACACCATCCCGCCCCAAAGTGCGACGGTGAATCAGGCCTTTACCTATACCATCCCGGCCAATACGTTCACCGACACCGAAACACCCAATGGGCTAACTGTTTCGGTAAGCGGGCTACCACCGGGCCTTTCATTCGCCAATGGCGTCATCAGCGGTACACCCACCACAGCAGGTTCCTACACGGTGACGGTGACAGCCACCGATCCGGGTGGCTTGTCGGTGAGCACCACCTTCGTCATTACGGTGACGGCTGCGGGTGGCGGGCCCAACACGGCCCCGACGGTAGCCAATCCGATCCCACCCCAGAGCGCGACAGTGGGGCAGGCTTACAGTTTCACCATCCCGGCCAACACCTTTACCGACGCCCAGACACCCAACAATCTGACGATCACGGTCATAGGCTTGCCAGCGGGCCTGACGTACTCGAACGGGGTCATCAGTGGTACGCCGAGATCTGCCGGTACGAGAAACATTCTTGTGCGGGCAACCGATCCGGGTGGCTTGTCAGTCAATTTGTTTTTCACGTTGACGATAAGAGCTGCTACTGGAGGACGTATTGCTGCGGGTGAAACGACCCCTCAACTAAAAGTTGTTTTGTATCCTAACCCGGTTGGCGATGAGTTCGCTATCGCTATTCAAGGTGCTGAAGGACAAAGGGTTCAGATCGTGCTGACGGATATGAACGGACACGCCGTGGCAAATACGTCGGTCGAAGTGAAAACACCTGAACACCGTGAACAACTGAAGTTTGGTCAGCAGCGAGCTGCGGGTTTGTACTTCCTGCGCGTAAGCACCAATCAACAGTCGGCAATTCTGAAAGTAGTTAAGCAGTAAATGACAACGCAGATTGCCAATGTGTTTAGCATAAAAATACCCCGGTCAGTAATGACCGAGGTATTTTTATGCCAATATTTTATGTCAATAAACGATAAGTTGTTACCGCAAATCAACTACTTCGACCCCCGGATATTTCGATTTATCGAAGACAAAGAATGAATCGGGAGCGTTCACGTTGGGCGTAAATTTAGTGATCGTGTAGGACGTACGCTTGCCGTCTTTATTGATAATTAGCCAGTTACGGACAGACTTATCCACTTTATCGACCGAAATCTGAACCGTTTTGATCGCGCTCTTCGGACGGTCAGATGTCAATTCAATAACTTCGAGGGTACGCCCTCCCTGCTTTTGCTCTTTTAAAAAGCGATAATCGAATCCGCGTTTATAGATCGTATAAATCTGTGTTGGGTTCAGTTCGTTATTGGCACTGGCGTCGTAATCCTGAACGTTAACCTCGTTCGATTCTTTGATGTATGTGGACATTGTTTTGCCATCCGTAAATACGTCCTGACCACCCAGCAGCAGCCTGAATTTCTCGTTTTTTACCGTCAGATCACCTTTATACGATTCCTTCGCACCGGCACCCGCGCTGGCGAATGTAAACGCGGCCTGATACGATTTTAACGTCTTATATTTCCTGCTCATGGCATCCAGAATAGTCTGTGCCCGTTTCTCCTTTTGAGCATATGCGGGAAGTGTCACGACCAACGCCAAACTCAGCATCCAAACTATCTTCTTCATTTTATCAGGTATTACTCTATAGTCAAATTGTCCGGTACATGTGCTATACAGGTGCCGTATTGTTCTTAGACGAGAAAGCAGAGTGAAAAGTTTAATATTTATTAACCAGCCAACGCCATTAATGATAAACGGTACTACTCACCTTTTAGCCGTTTCAGCGTTTCCTCCAGTGCCTGCAAGTCATGCACAAGCACATCGCGGGCTTTGCTTCCTTCAAATGGCCCCACAATTCGGGCCGCTTCCAACTGGTCAATCAAGCGTCCGGCGCGATTATAGCCGAGTTTAAGCTTACGCTGAATCAGTGACGTACTGCCTTGCTGGTGAATAACAATAAGCCGGGCCGCTTCGTCGAACATGGGGTCCCGGTTGTCGAGGTCCACATCTTTCTCGTCGCTCTGTCCGCCGTCGTCGCCCACAAATTCGGGTAATGCATAGGCTTCATCGTAGCCGCGCTGGTTGCCCACAAACTCGCAGATATCCTCAATTTCGTTGGTATCCACAAAGGGACACTGGAGCCGGATAATATCGGAATTTGATGAGAGTAGCATGTCGCCCATGCCCACTAATTGCTCAGCACCACCCGCATCCAGAATGGTTCTCGAGTCAATTTTAGAGGTTACTTTGAACGACAGACGAGCCGGAAAATTCGCTTTTATCAAACCCGTAATTACATTGACCGATGGCCGTTGCGTAGCCACAACTAAGTGAATACCAATGGCCCGCGCCAACTGTGCCAGCCGGGCAATTGGCTGCTCGACTTCTTTCCCGGCGGTCATCATCAGGTCGGCCAATTCATCGACGATGAGGACGATGTAAGGAAGAAAACGGTGTCCCTTGTCGGGGTTTAGCTTCCGCTTCACAAACTTCGCATTGTATTCTTTCAGGTTCCGGCAACCAGCGTCTTTCAACAGATTATACCGGTTATCCATCTCGATACACAACGAATTGAGCGTATTAACAACCTTTTTGGTATCGGTGATGATCGGCTCCTCGGAGTCGGGTAGTTTAGCCAGAAAATGCCGCTCCAATTTATTGAAAAGAGTAAGTTCGACCTTCTTCGGGTCGACCAAAACTAACTTCAACTGAGACGGATGTTTTTTGTAAATAAGAGACGTCAGCAGTACGTTCAAACCGACCGATTTACCCTGCCCCGTGGCCCCGGCCATAAGCAAGTGAGGCATTTTGGCCAGATCAGCCACGTAGATTTCGTTCGAGATGGTTTTCCCAAGAACAATAGGCAGGTCGAACTTGCTATTGGTAAAAATGTCGCTCGTAATTACTGACCGCATCGAGACCATCTCGCGGTTTTTGTTCGGCACCTCAATACCGATGGTTCCCATGCCCGGCATCGGTGCGATAATACGGATACCCAATGCGGACAAACTCAGCGCAATATCATCCTCAAGGCTCTTGATTTTTGAGATTCTAACACCTTTTGCCGGTATGATTTCGTAGAGCGTAACGGTTGGCCCGATGGATGCCTGAATGGAATCAATTTCGATACCGAAGTTACGTAGTGTATTCTCTATCTTCTCTTTGTTGGCCGTCAGTTCATCGTCCGATACCTGCGCCTTGCGGCTATTTGGATAGTCGGTGAGAAGGGTATTGGTTGGGTATTGATACTGTGGCAAATCGAGGGTTGGGTCGTATAAGCCATGCAGTGCTACCAGATCATCGTCCTCAAACGAGTCTACCTCGAACGTTGGCGCGGGTGTTGCGCTAAGCTCTTCGGCATCCACCGGTTGATCGATGGTATCCCGATTTTTTATGATTAACGTAACGCCCGTTGTTTGCGCGATAACGTCGGCTAAAGGAATTTCAGGGGTGGCTTTATCAACTGACAACGGTTTGTTTATGAGCGAATTAATGGGTCGATGGTGCTCATCTTCGGGCTGTTCCTCCGGTCGTATTTCATCATTGTCCTCTTCGGGTTCGAACTCACTTTCTTCAAACGTTTGCAGCGGATCAACTGAACGACTTTTATTTCTGAGCCTGTCTGGACGCGACAAGTCCGGCAATTTGATGTTTCGTACGTCGAAGAAATACACGACGAAACAAAACAGCAGAAACGTGATGAATGCCAGATTTCCCCAACCAAACAGACTATATAACGCTATGTTGGTTTCATAGCCAATGCCTCCGCACCAGACGCTGGCCGTTTCGGCAGAGTTAGTGACGAGCACAATGTAGCCCAGCATCAGGCTGCACCAGACCGCAGCAAATAGTAATGCCGCTGTTGTGCGGCTTAACGGTAGTAACTCACTGCCAAATGTTAGTTTATAACCCGCCAGAAAGACAATTGGGGGCAACGCCAGAGCGCCGATACCAAACCAGCGGAAAACAAACGCATGGGCGATGTAGGCACCAACCAGCCCGACCCAGTTCCGGGTTTCGACTCCCGATTCGGCCAGCGGCTCCGAAAAAGCGGCTCCAACCACACTTTGGTCTGCCGCGCCATTCAGGAAATACGAGACAAAGGCAACGAATAAGCCCAGAGCGAATCCCATCAGCAACACACCCAGCGTCAATGTTGAGCGTTGGTCAGTAAGCCAGCGGTCGAGGGCAGCCCCCCAGTTAAATGACGGACTTTTTGAACGGCCGGTTGATGGATTGTTATGTATTCGTGGGCGGGGTTCGTTCGTGCCAGCGGGTCGGCGGATCGTATTTTGGCGGGGCGATGTGGTTGGTTGTGCCATACGTTGGGTTAGGGCAGTAGCGATAGGTAAATTTCCCACTTTTTAACGAGAAATTGTGATATAGCGGGGTACGCCAATGGAATATTTTGTCGGCCCGTTGCCGTTATCAAACAGGGACGTAGTGCAGGGCTGCACCTTTCGCGTTGGCCACTTCCCTATAAGTCCCTCAACAATGCCTGATTGATGCGTTTAGCCAACCCTGGCCCTTCGTAAATAAAACTGGTATAAATCTGAATCAGGCTGGCTCCGGCCTGAAGTTTCTCCTGTGCGTCCTGTGCCGACGCGATGCCGCCAACGCCGATAATTGGAAACGAACCACCTGACTGATCGTGCAAATAACGTATTACCTCCGTTGCCCGCTCACGCAGCGGTCGACCGCTGACGCCCCCCGCTCCCATCTGCGCAACAGCGGCCGAATCAGTGACCAGCCCGTCCCGGCTGATAGTCGTGTTGGTGGCGATCACCCCCGCAATGCCTGTTTCAGCAATGATAGCGATGATATCGTCTAACTGGCTGTTGGTCAGGTCAGGGGCAATTTTGAGTAGTATTGGTTTGAGTGGTCCGCTGGTACGTACTGACTGTTGACGATTTTCCTGTTGGAGCGCGGTCAGCAAACGGGTGAGCGGTTCACGTTCCTGCAAATCGCGCAGGCCGGGCGTGTTGGGCGAACTGACATTGACCACGAAATAATCGACAGCATCGAACAAATCCCGGAAACTGGTCAGATAATCGCTCAGTGCGTTTTCATTGGGTGTATCTTTATTCTTGCCGATGTTTCCACCAATGATTACGTTACGTCCACCCCGATTTCTGGAAAAGTGACGTATCCGTTCAGCCGCCGGACCAGCTCCTTTATTATTAAAACCCATTCGGTTTATTAAGCCCTCGTCGGCTTTTAACCGGAACAGACGCGGTCGTGGATTGCCCGGTTGGGGTCGGGGCGTTACCGTGCCAATTTCAATGAAGCCAAAACCCAGATCGCTCAATTCACTGATCAGTTCGGCATTTTTGTCGAAGCCGGCTGCCATGCCCACCGGATTCGGGAAGGTTAATCCAAATACGGTACGAGTTAACCGCTTGTCTTCCAGCACATAAAATTTTCGACAAATGGCCGATACGCCCGGAATCGCCAATGCTATTTTCAATAAACGGGTAACGGTATGATGGACGGTTTCCGCGTCGAAACGAAACAACAAAGGCAGGATAATATGCTTGTACATAATCGCAAAGATAACGTAGAGCTGCCCCTCCCGGTTGATACGTAGTTGAAAGATTTCACTTGCCGATTAGCATGGCGGCTTACGTTTAACCGAACAGTTCGGACGATAAATACCGATCTCCCCGGTCGCAGATGATGCAAACGACAACGCCTGACTCCAGTTCCTGCGCCAGTCTGATTGCCGCGTCAACAGATCCGCCACTGCTCATACCGGCAAAAACGCCTTCAACATTTGCCAGTTTGCGAGTCATCAGTGTGGCATCGTCGGCTGAAACTTCCATAACACGATCCACGCGCTGTGGCTCAAAAATTTTGGGCAGGTATTCCGTCGGCCACTTGCGAATACCCGGAATAGACGAACCTTCTGTAGGCTGACACCCAACAATCTGAATAGCTGGATTTTGTTCTTTCAGGTAGCGCGACGTACCCATAATGGTACCCGTTGTGCCCATCGACGAAACAAAATGCGTGATTTTACCGTCAGTGTCGCGCCAGATTTCAGGGCCGGTCGTTCGGTAATGCGCTAAGTAATTATCGGGGTTGGCAAACTGATTGAGCATCAGATAATCGTCCTTTTGTGCCTGCTCTTCGGCATAGTCGCGGGCACTTTCAATGGTTTCGGTCAGAATAACTTTGGCCCCGAATGCTTCCATCGTCAGAACGCGTTCGCGGGTAGAGTTTTCGGGCATAACCAATTCAATGGCAATGTCATACAGCCGCGCAATCATGGCCAGCGCAATGCCGGTGTTACCACTTGTCGCTTCAATAAGCGTCATTCCGGGCTTAAGTTCCCCCCGCGACAGCGCACCCTGAATCATGCTGACGGCGGCACGGTCTTTTACACTGCCGCCGGGATTATTGCCTTCGAGTTTGCCGTATAACGTAACGTTAGGATTTGGATTCAGCCGATTTAACTCAACTAACGGAGTGTTGCCGACTAAATCGAGCAGGGTTGCCATGCTGATTTGTAAGAGAAATGTTCTTTGCTGTCAAGGCTAAAGACAGGTAATAAGTTCGTATTTAGCCCTATTTCTGATTAACCATTTTCTCGAAAAACGGTCACTTCACCGGTTATCGGATACCCTGATCCGGGTATTCTTAAGGGTACGAATCGTTTTTTCATGATGGCTAATAGCTTGATAATGAATTTTTTGCAAACTTGCTATCGCAGTTAATCCGGTCGCTTTGACCAATTGTCTGTGTCATTTATTCACACCTCTTAATACTTCTCGATCATGAAACCAGTCCTGGTTACTCATCCTCTTTCCAGTGTACATTTGGAACAACTTGCTGGCCAGCTTGATCTGGCTGACCTAACGCTTCCATTCTGGGGTTACCGCAAAAAAATGCCGATGCACCGTATTGTGCGACTCGAAGGCGAAGGCAATTACACCCTGTTTCACTTTGCCGATGGAAGCCAGCTCATAGTGTCGCTCACACTGAAAAAATTGGAAAGTCGGTTATCGCCAAAAGTATTTGCCCGCCCTCACAAGAAGAACATTATCAACCTGTTGTATCTGGAAGGCCTGCATCCCGACCGCCAGCAATTGAGCGTTAGCCTTGTCAATGGCGACCGAATTGACGTATCACGCCGGAAGGCCAGCCGATTTATTAAACAGGTGAAAGGATTTCAGCAGGAAATGCTGACACTCGACGCCCAAACAATGGCTTCAGAATTGGTGGCTTAACGCTAACGTCTAATACAAAAGGGCGTCCCACCAGGTGGGACGCCCTTCATTTACCTGTTCTTTCTTTACGACAGTTTAGTACGTAGCAGAATCAAATCAGCTTATTTCTTCAATTTCGCCATTTCTTCATCCCGCAACGGGCGACGCAGAATCTTACCAACGTTCGATTTGGGCAACTCATCGCGGAATTCAATAACACGCGGCACTTTATAGGCTGTCAGGTTTTCGCGGCAAAAGGCTTTAATCGTTTCGGGGGTAAGCGCCGGGTCTTTTTTCACAACAAAAACTTTAACGACCTCATTCGACTTCTCGTCGGGAATTCCAATGCAGGCCACTTCCAGCACACCCGGACATTGCCCGACAACATCCTCGATTTCGTTGGGATAAACATTGAAGCCCGATACTAAAATCATATCCTTTTTGCGGTCAACGATCTTGAAAAAACCGTCTTCGTTCATCACGCCAACGTCGCCGGTCTTAAACCAGTCGCCCAGCATGGTGTTTGCCGTTTCTTCGGGTCGTTTATAATATCCGCTGAACACCTGTGGGCCGCGTGCCACAATTTCACCCGCTTCGCCAATGGGAGCATCGGTGCCATCTTCCCGTATGATTTTCATATCAGTGCTGGGCCAGGGTATACCTATTGTGCCAACGCGCACACCACCGTCAATGGGATTTGAGCAAAGCACCGGCGAGGTCTCGGTCAGGCCATAACCTTCGCAGGGTGTATTACCGGTTAATTTGGTCCAGCGTTCGGCAACAGCCGTCTGGAGCGCCATACCACCTGCTGAAGTCACCCGAAGATAACTGAAATCCACCTCCCCAATTCGAGGGTTATTCAGTAGACCGTTATACAACGTATTGACACCCGTAAAGGCCGTTATTTTATACTTTTTCAGGTCATCGATAAACGCGTTCATGTCGCGCGGATTCGTAATCAACAGGTTCATTGAACCGTCTTTCAACGAAGCTAACGCATTGGTAGTCAAAGCGTAAACGTGGTATAATGGCAAGGCAGCCACAATAATTCCATTACCTTGCGCTATACCTGCGGGGGTCATCCAATAATGCTGGCATTCGACATTTGAAATAATGTTCCGATGCGACAGCATGGCCCCTTTCGAGACGCCCGTTGTACCGCCTGTGTACTGAACAAAGGCCAGATCGGTGTTTTTGATGGATACCGGTTTGAGGGGTTGGCTGCTTCCCCGGCTCAGGGCATCGTTGAATGGGATTGCGTCGGGTAAGCTATAGGCAGGAACCAGCTTTTTCACATACTTGACAACAGCATTGACGATCTGCTTTTTGGGAAAGCCGAGCATATCGCCAAGTTGCGTGATAACAACATGCTGAATGTCGGTCCGGTCAAGTATTTTTTCCAGATGACTGGCGAAGTTGCTCAGAATCACAATCGCTTTTGCGCCGGAATCTTTAAACTGGTGCTGCATTTCGCGGGGCGTGTATAGCGGATTCGTATTTACCACCGCCAGGCCCGCCCGCAATGCGCCAAACATCGCAATCGGGTATTGCAACGTATTGGGCATCTGAATGGCAATTCTATCGCCTTTCTGAAGCTTTAAATCATTCTGCAAAAACGACGCGAACTGTGCCGACAATTTATCGAGTTCACCAAACGTGATCTGTTTACCCATACAGGCGTAGGCCGGGCGATCCGTAAACCGCCGAAACCCCTCCTCCATCAGGCCTGCCAGTGATGAGTACGCATCAGGGTTTATTTCATGCGGAACACCTTTTGGGTAAAAGCGTCGCCAGGGATATGAGTTTAGGGTTGCCTCCGTATTCATAAAGCGTGTAGGTTTAAAAGCAAAATTTGAATTCGCTTTTCTGGTTCAGAAACAACGCTGCATCCTATTAGTAGTGTGTAGTTCTGTTTCTAAAATCATCGATGCGTACAACAAAACTAAGGAAATTGTTCAATTTGTCAGGTTATATATAAACCTTTGTACGAGTTAGACATAAAAACGCCAGAGCTTTTCCAGCCCTGGCGTTTTTATTAGCCGTTTACATGCATATTCTGCCACTTGTACAATAGCGATCATCAATGTGCAACATTAAACAGCAACTTTCCGTCATTAATCTGACGCCTGAACAGCGTTTAAGTTAAGAAAAGAATGCAAAAACGCCGGGCCAATGATGTGTTCGGCGTTTTTTGATTGTACGCAATATAAGGAATATTTTCTGTTGTATGCTACGGATTGTTATTGACAGATTGTTAAAGCGATCCGTTCACTTAACGAACCATTTCGTGAACGCTTTCTGCTACAAATGAATGACCTTGTAACTTACAGGATAGACCTGCGCTATAACTCTTCTTATCAAACTGTATAAGCCAAATCAGGTAAAGGCAAATATTCCTCCCACCAAAGGAAGAATTGCCTATATTTGCGTTGTTTACAAAAGAGTAATCTCTATGAAACGAGCAGCATCGGCAGATAGCCTTCTTCTAAGGGATGTGCCTGGACACATCAATGACAGTGAAATTCTTTCCTTCCTCTATACGAAGGACATCAACTGGCAACACGTCAATGCCATTAAAACGTTAACCGACTTTAACGATACTATTATTTCGGACTGGCTCAATGTGAGCGTCAAAACATTCCGAGAATATAAAAAGCCTCCAACCAGCTTCAAGGAAAACGTCAAAGAGCAGGTACTGCTCCTGTTGGCCTTAATTAAACATGGCATCGCCGTATTTGGCTCAGTGAAAGAATTTGACCACTGGTTGAACCAAACCAACTTTTATTTTGACAATAGAAGTCCAAATGCTTATTTGAATACAGTAACCGGGATAAAATTTGTAGATGATCGGTTAACGGCTATGGAATACGGAGATAATGTATAAGTGATGGAAGTATTCCGAATTAGTAAAGAGGTCCATGCTCATTCACTAAGCTCATCAGGTAGTGCAAATCGTTGGAACATGAAAGGCCAACAGGTCATTTATACAGGCTCTTCCCGTTCACTATCGTCTTTGGAATTAGTGGTTCATCGAGGGGCTATCCAACCCACGACAAGCTATAAGATGATGGTTATTTCCATTGCGGATGAGGATTACCTGATAAAACAGGTTCAGCTAAAAGATCTGCCCTCGAATTGGCGAACCTTAGGGGGTTATTCTGCATTGCAAACAATTGGTTATACCTGGTACAATAACCGGGAGAGTTTAGTGCTTAAGGTACCCTCGGCAATCATCGTCTACGAGTATAATTATGTCATCAATACGGAACATCCCGATTTCAGGCGTAGCGTTCAGCTTGTGAGGACAGAAGACTATTTTTGGGGATTATAGGCCACTAAGCAAGGTTCAGCCTATTTGGCTGGAACTGGAGGTTTCACCTATTTGAGTTTGAGAAAACCAACCCAAATACGGCGTGAATTGGATAATCGAATAAGCTAAACCGTTCAGTAAAACCACAACCCGGCCACAAACGCTGAACGACTAGATTGAACGGGTTTATTGAACGCGTAAAGGCCAGTTTTGGGTCACTTTCCTCCTATCCCATTACCGTTCATTTGAACGTCCGATTCTGATAGGAACCACGTGCGCAACTACTAATACCTGTCAACTACAATCAGGCGCATACGCATCGTAACTTACTGCACATCAATGGCACGGTAAGCCTTTAGGGTGGCTTGGGCTCCTTCTTTGCCCGGTCTGCTCAAGCCGTGTTCCATACCCACAAACCCCCGGTACCCTTTATTGTAGAGATGTTTGAGTACGTTGGGATAGTTGATTTCGCCGGATGTCGGTTCTTTTCGGCCCGGTGAATCGCCCATCTGAATGTAAGCAATCTCGTCCCAGGCGTAATCGAGGGTAGCCAGCAAATGGCCTTCCTGTACCTGTACGTGATAAAAATCGAACAGCACTTTCACGCTCGGGCGACCCACCGCTTTGGCCAGCGCGTACGCCTGTGGAATGGTGTGCAGAAACATGTTGGGGTGATCGACCCGGTGGTTCATCGACTCCATCACCATAACAAGTCCGTGCGGCTCGTAGATATCGGCGATACGCTTGAGCAGATCAATGGCGTTGGCCATTTGAAAATCCCACGGCAGCTTGGGGTCGGCCACACCCAGTACGTTGTGAATGACCTTCGTATTCATGCGTTTGGCAATCTCGACCGAGGCCCGTACGTCGGCCAGTACATTGTCACGGGCACCCGCATCCCGCCCGGCAAAGGTGATGTCTTTGAAGGTGAGCGTGCCCACAAACTGCCCGAACTGCATACCCAGTTGCTGCACGGCTTTGCTGATCCGCTCCTGCTCTGCTACCGACCTGAATTTCAGCCCCGTATTCTCCCAGGCCCGGAATCCCTGCTCATAACCCCATTTGATCTCGTCAACCGGATCGGCAGGGGCAAGTCCTTTGAAAATACCAAATTCGGGGGAGAATTTTGTTTTGAACGGCGTGGCTGTCTGAATGGCTTTCGCCCCCGGCGCAGTTACGCCAGTTGCCAGAGCGACACCAGCGAAAAGACTATTTTTGACGAATGAACGACGATGCATAGTGTTTTTGTCATCCCGACGCAGGAGGGATCTATAATGTGAGTAACTGCTAAGATCCCTCCTGCGTCGGGATGACAAAAAGCGAACGTGTTCAGAGAACAAATTAGCGTAAAATAGCCTGATCCGTGTCGGGGTTCTGATCCTGACCAAGCAGAAACGCCATCAGGTCGGCCATTTCCTGCTTGGTCAGCAGTTGATCCAGTCCCTGCGGCATCATGGACGCGGGTTGCAGGTCCATCGAGACAATATCTGTCCGCAAAATCCGCACTGATGTGGACTGCGATGTACCGAGTACAATCACTGTAGGCGTTTTCTCCTGAATAATGCCCGTCTGCTCGCCTGTTTTGGTCCGAATCCGGTACGTTTCATACTCCCGCACGAAACTAATACTCGGATACACAATGGCTTCGAGCAAATCGTGGGCCGAACGGTCTTTCTGGATCGAGGTTAAATCCGGCCCCAGTTTTCCGCCCTCGGCCCGCACTTGGTGGCAGGTTGAGCAGATGGCTTTACCATAAAAAAGTGCCCGGCCCCGCTCCAGATCACCATCGGCAATCCGGCTTTCCATGTCCTTCAGTCGTTGTAGCCGCCCTTCCTGAACACCCTCCAACTTAGCCATCAGTTTGACAACGGCGGGCTTCGTATCAGCGGGATATCCGGCAAAAAGCGCGTTCAGGTTCTCTTCCGAGAAACCGTCTAACCCCGGCGAGTTGGCGAGCGTATTGGCCACGGCGATACCAATTGCCGACGAGTATGCTCCTTTGAACACTGGCACGATGCGGGGAAGACTGAATGCATCGGCCTTCGGCAGATACTCCCGGGCCAGTTTCAGCAGTTGACCCTCCGACAGTTTTCCCCCGGCCAGTACCGCAGCCGCCTGTTGCCGAATGGGTGCATCGGCCCCGGCGGTTAACTGCCCGTAGAGATACGTGAACTGTGAGTCCGTGAAGACTGGCTGCGTTTTCGATAATGTAGCCAACGCCCCCATCCGCAGCGGAGCCGGGCTGCTGACCCGGTCGGCTACCTGCCGGAGTTGGCCCGTCAGGGCGGTCAGGCTCCGCAGGCCAGCCAATTCAAGAGCGCGGGTTTGCACGGCTGGATCATCACTCTGCACCAATTGACCGCCGATATCAGCGACCCAGACGGGAGGCAGTTTCTCAGCAGGAAAACGAGCCATTGTATTCATGATCAACAACTTACGAGCGGGCGGTGCCGTCTGTAGCTGGTCGGCCATAAATTGCTGTACCGATACGTTGCCGCTAAAGGCAATAAGCAGATCGCCGTAAAGCTGCTCATCATCAGCGTTGAGGGGCGTCCCCGAAAAACGCGTTTTCAGAAATGAGACCATCTCGCCCGACCAGGCGGGATGATGCGCGGCCACCCACAGGGCTGCGCGTTGGAGCGTTTTGTCGGGGCTGTTCAGAAAGGCCGTGAGCTGATTAGCCCGCAATGGCGAAGGACGCATCTGATCGAGGGCGATCAGGGCCGCTTCCTGCACCCGTGGCGAGGGCGGTCCGACGTTTCGCGGTCCGACGTTTCGGCTCGACAGGGCGGCTACCACCGCTTTCGGCTGGTTGAGCGTAACGAGCGAATAGATCAGGGCGTGGCGCACAAAGCGATCTTCGGTTTTGCCCGTTGCTGCCAGCAGGGCCGGAATGGCTTTAACATCAGCCAGTTGACCCAATGCCGTTGCTGCCTGACGCTGGGTAGCCTGATCGCCGGTGCTGAGCATAGTCATCAGTTTCGGCATGGCCCCGGCATCATGCGCCAGCCCCACCGCACGGGCGGCTGCAACACGTACCTGCCCGTCGGCATCGGCGAGGGCGCTCCGAACAGCCGCCAGAGCCGGGGCCGTGCCGATTCGATAGAGCGCAAAAACAGCTTTAGTACGGGCATTGGTGTTTTTTGACTGACGCAGTACGCTGGTGAGGGGCGCAACGGCGGTTTCGCCCGCGTCAACGAGTCGCTCAATGGCCCGGTCGCAAACCGTTGGGCGAGCGTCGGCCAGCAACGATGCTGCTTTGGTCGGCGAGAG
>JANPJE010000202.1:0-4694 GCA_031425355.1 Spirosoma sp.
GAGTTTCAGGGGTTGCCCGTAGTCGCCTTTGAGGATGTCAAAACGTTGTTTCCTCCGCAGGAATACAAGTTTTTCGCGCCTATGACCGGCAAGAACATGAACCGCAACCGCGAACGGATTTATCTCGAAGCCAAAGCAAAAGGGTACGAATTCATTTCGTACATCAGTTCCAAAGCGACGCTGTTTGGCAACCAGATTGGCGAAAACTGCTTCATCCTGGAAGACAATACCATTCAGCCGTTCACGACGATTGGTAACAACGTTGTGTTGTGGAGCGGCAATCACATCGGGCATCACGGGCAGATCAAAGACCACGTTTTCTTCACGTCGCACGTGGTCATGTCGGGGCACTGCGTCATTGAGCCGTACTGCTTTTTTGGGGTGAACAGCACCATCCGAGACTACCTGCACATTGCGCAGGGAACGCTTGTTGGCATGGCATCAGCCATTTATAAAGACACCGACGAATGGGGACTTTACCTTGGCAACCCCGCCAAAAAACTACCCAAACCCAGTTACGAAGCGTATTAAAAAAGGAGGAATGGGAGGAGTGGAGGAAAGGGACAAAAGAAATTGCTTTCGCTTAAGGCTACTCTTTCTTCCCTTTCCTCCACTCCTTCCATTCCTCCCTTGTTCCTTTGAAAAAAATCCTCCTTATCGGCCACGATGCCAACCGCGCCGGGGCACAGCTTGTTTTGCTGAATCTGATGCGTCTGCTGAAGGCGGAAGGCCTACAGATGCATTTACTTTTGGGCGATGGCGGTCCGCTTCTGGTCGATTATCAGAGCATTTGCCCTGTTACGATCTGGCCCGCACCCGACCGCTACGTCGTGGGCGCGCTCTCCGATAAAGTGCTGGGTAAGCTGGGGGTTTGGGAGCAGTTTCACGAACGGCAGCAGAAAACCCGCCAACGGGAAATCCGGGCGCAATTGACTCTGGATTCGGTTGACTTAGTGTTGGTGAACACCGTTACGAGCAGCCGCTGGTTTGGGCAGTTGGGCATTCTCGAAAAAACGCCGGTCATTACGTTTGTGCATGAACTGGATATGTCGGTTCGGATTTACACGCGCCCCAACGAACTGGCTTATTTGCTGAACCGAACCACGCAATTACTGGCCGTATCGAAAGCAACGGCTCGTTATTACGAGCAGCAACACGGCTTCGATCCGGCACGCATCACGCTATACACGCTCATCGACACGCCCGCGCTGGAACGTACCGTACAGCACGCGCGTGAGCAACCGAGTATTTATACCTCGCTGGGATTACCCGATAGCGCGCTGATTGTGGGCGGCTGCGGCAATGCCGAATGGCGAAAAGGCAACGATTTGTTTATTACGCTGGCCCGTCAGGTTATTGGCCGGGCCACGTTTGGTTGGGCCACCGATAACAAAGAAATGGCTGATAATCAACCAATTCATTTTGTGTGGGTGGGCGTTCCTGCGGGTTCGTTACGCGACGATTTGCTGCTGGATATTCAGAAAGCCGGACTATCTGACCAGGTCCATCTGATTCCGCCGACGCCCGACGTACTGCGGTACATGAGCCGATTCAACGTATTTGTGCTGTGCTCACGCGAAGACCCTTACCCGCTCGTGGTGTTTGAAGCCGGGTTGAGTGGCGTACCTGTGGTTTGTTTTGCCGATGCAGGCGGCTCCCCCGAACTGGTCGAAACGGACGGTGGCTTTGTGGTGCCTTACCTCGACCTCGATGCCATGAGCAACCGGGTTCTTGATCTGCTCAGCCAGCCCGAACTACGCAAAAAAATGGGACAGCGGCTCGGGCAAAAAATTCTGGAACGCCATCCGGCTCAGCAAAGCGTCGAAACTCTCGTAACTTTGTTCGCTAAACTGACCCGGCAATAGCATTCCGGCATTAACCTACTGGCTAGTTGCCGCGCCCGACCATGACGCTTGCGTTTACTATCTGTTCCATAAATTACTTAGCTCAGGCTCGCACGCTTGGCGAGTCACTCCGGCAGACAAATCCTGATTATCAGTACGTTATTGGCTTGGTTGATAAACTTGGCGACGCTAATTTACCCGCTGATCTGATGCCCGATTACCCGCTGATCGAGGTGGATAAAATCGGCATTCCTGATTTCGCGGCCATGTGCGACCGCTACGACATCACGGAACTGAACACCGCCGTGAAGCCATTTTACATCGACTTTCTCTACAAAACCTATCTCGACGCGACCGAAGTCATCTATTTCGACCCGGACATTATCGTTTTTCAGCCGCTCCGTGACCTTAATGAAGCGTTGAAAACGTACAGCATTGTCCTGACTCCACACACTTGTTCGCCCACGCCCGACTGGGAACGCCCCAACGAGCAACACCACCTGAACACCGGCATTTTCAACCTCGGATTCATTGGTTTACGGAATGATACGACCGCCCGGCAATTCGTTGACTGGTGGAAAGCCCGGCTGGTTTATGAGTGTCGGATTGATTTGTGTGCCGGTCTCTTCGTCGATCAACAATGGGTAAACTTCGCTCCCGTTTACCACGATAACGTACTGATCGACCATCACTTAGGCTACAACATGGCCTATTGGAATCTTCACGAACGCTATAGTTCGCAGAATGACGGTGGCGAATGGCAGGTAAGTAATCGACCCGAACCGACCGAAGCCGGTACGTCGGAACCGTTGCTATTTTTTCACTTTAGCGGCTACAATCCCAACAAGCCAGACGAAATATCGAAGTACCAGACGCGCTACGGCTTTGCCGATCCAGCGACGCTGCCAACAACTTCCACACGCTTTGTTGACCGCCCCGAACAGCAACGCCCCGATGTGCGACCGCTCTTTGATTTGTACCGCGAACGGCTGCTGGCGAATCACAACGAACAGTACCGGAACTATCCGTGCGTGTACATAAAGCCCCCGACGGTGCTGCGGTATCAACGCGTTCGGAAACTGCTGAAATCGCCGTTCAACCGAATTATTGCGCTCTTAGAATCTCGCTAATTATGACCGAAGGACCGCGTTTTCGAGAACTCTGGACGTACCGCTATCATAAATCCACTCATATTCTGGGGAAGTTCTGGTCGTTTGCGGTCAAGTACGTTCAACTGCGATGGCTGAAAACACGAATAGGCAATCGGCCATTAGTAGCGATTATTCTGTCGGAGCAGATGGGCGATATCATTGGTTGTGAGCCGATTGCCCGAGAAGTTCGGCAGCGTCACCCCGAAGCGTATATCATTTGGGTCGTAAAAGAAGCGTACCGCGATCTGGTGAAATACAACCCTAACCTCGACGGCTACCTGATTGAAAAATGCCCCGGCGAACGGGTTCAACTGCTCCGGTCGGGCATTTACGACAAAGTTTATAACCTGCATATTTCGCACCGTAAGTGCAAATACTGCCCCGAAGATCCGATCAATCCCATTGCCGATCAGATTGGGCTGACTTTCGATAATTATTACCACCGGGGCGATCTGCTGTACATGTTTTCGCAGGCGGCCGGACTCCCCGCCCTCACCGCCGACCCCGTAATGCACCTTCCCGAAAGTGTTCGGCAGGCCGTGAAAGCACGAAATTTACCTGACCAGCCCATTGTTATTCACTGCCAGTCGAGCCACGTTGCCCGTGACTGGCCCGCCAATAACTGGAATCAGTTGGTGCGTTGGCTGCTGGCTACGTATCCTTATCCGGTCATTGAAGTGGGGCTATTGCCAACGGTTACCGAAACTGATCCGCGTTTTCTAAACTTGAGCGGCCAGTTGAGTTTGCTCGAAACAGCCGAAGTTATTCGGAATGCCCGCCTGTTTATCGGCATCGACAGTGGCCCCGCGCACATGGCCAACGCGATGAATACCGAAGGCATTATTCTGTTGGGTAAGCTATATGATTTTGTCGATTATTTGCCGTACTCCGGTCGTTATAAACGGGGCGAAGGCGTCACGATTCTGAATGATTTTGGTCATCCCTGCGCCGAGTTGCCCTATGCCTGGGTACAGAATGCGGCTCAGCAACGGTTAGGCCAACCCAAACTCGTATGAAGCAGTCTGCTCCCGTAAGCGTAAATGTCGTTATCCCGGTTTATAAGCGACAACTTACTGACTATGAACGCATTTCATTAACCCAATGCCTGCGAATATTAAGCGATTACCCGATTTTTTTGGCGGCTCCCCACTCGCTAAACGTATCGGCTTACCGGGAAATTAGCCCTGAATTACAAGTCCGGACGTTCGATGATACGTATTTTTCGGGTATAGAAGGTTATAACCGGTTGGTTCTGTCCGAGGAATTTTATGAAGCCTTTGCCGATCAGGAATACATGCTGATTCATCAGTTAGATGCCTTTGTTTTTCAGGATGATCTGGCGCACTGGTGTCAGCAAAACTACGATTACATTGGCGCACCCTGGCTCCGCGACCGCGATTTTACGGGCTTGCTCGACCGGCTCGATTTCACCATCCGGAAACGGGTAGCTACATGGCTGAATCTGAAAAAAGCCGATGGCATAATCCCGCGTGAGATCATCGGCCTGAACGGCGTTGGAAACGGTGGTCTTTCGCTCCGCCGTGTACCGGCCATGCTCCGTTGCCTGAAAAAGTTCAAACGAAAAATTGCGGAGTACGAAAAAATAACCTTACACCAATATCACGAAGATATGTTCTGGGGTATTGAAGTGAATCGATACTGGCCGCATCTGCGTATTCCTGACTATCGGGAAGCGCTC
>JANPJE010000203.1:0-10046 GCA_031425355.1 Spirosoma sp.
TAAGGAATATCCAGAAACTTGTGCGTCTGCAACGAAATTTGCCATTGCGGATTATCTTTTACATAATCAACGATGCGAGGCAGCATTTCATTGGAACGACTCCATTCTGTTTGCAAAAAGAGTTTACAGTCGGGTCGTAAATGGGGCACAAACGACTCGGCAAACGCAAAGTCGGACTGATTATAAATGATGACTTTAAGTTCGTCGGCCTTGGCGTAGATAGCGGGGTTGGGCGTTTTGAATTTCTTGGGCGAAAAGCAAATCCAGTCCCACGATCCTGTAACGGCCTGACATACACCTGATGTTTCTATATTAGTTTGAAAGCCAGCCATTTGCAGTGCAGCGGTGAGGTCGGTAAGATCGTGCATCAGCGGCTCTCCGCCCGTAACGACCGCCATCCGTCCGGGGTATTGCAACGCCCCTTCGACCAGCGTATCAATGGCCAGTTTGGGGTGCTTATCGGCATCCCAAGACTCTTTTACGTCGCACCAGAAGCAGCCAACATCGCAGCCACCAAGCCGGATAAAGTACGCGGCCCGACCGGTATGTGCCCCCTCGCCCTGAAGCGTGTAGAAGGCCTCCATAACGGGTAACGTCAAGGTTTTTATCGTTTGTTGTTTCTGTGTCAAAAGCATAAGGCAAAGATACGGAAGGTTCGACGGATTGGCTATGGCTGTTACAAACGCTTAAGTCGGTTCACTACGTTAATTGATAACGTCTAAACGTTCTGCCGAGTCTGGCAGTTATGAGGGGAGTTATTCCAATTTTGCCACCACACCAGCCCCAAATTGCTCCTGACGTATTATGAAGACAATTGACATTGATGTGCCAGTCGATAAGCCGCCGACCATTTGGCAGGCCTTTGAGGTTGGCATGTTTCGAGCCATTTGGATTGCCGCGTTTGTGTCAAATATTGGTTCGTGGATGCAGAATACGGCTGGTGTCTGGCTCATTACAACATTGTCGACGTCGTCGGTACTGGTGGCGTTGATGCAAACAGCGACCAGTTTGCCGGTGTTTCTGCTCAGCGTTCCGGCGGGTGTCGTTGCTGATTTAGTAGACCGGCGACGGTTGCTGCTGGTGACGCAGTTGTTCATGGCATCCGTAGCACTCACTCTCGCCCTAACGACGCTGATGGGCGTCTCAACGAACTGGTCGGTCTTGTTGCTGACGTTCATTTTGGGCATTGGAGCCGCCTTCAACGCCCCCGCCTGGCAAACAGTTGCCTCCGAATTAGTCCCCCGAAATCTATTGTCAGCCGCGCTGACGCTCAATGGGGTCAGCATCAACGCGGCCAGAGCGGTCGGACCGGCATTGGGCGGGCTAATTATCGCGTATTATTCGCCGGGCTACGTTTTTCTGCTGAACAGTCTGTCTTTTTTGGGAACATGCTGGGTGCTGTACCGATGGAAACGACCCGCTACAGTCTCGACTCTCCCCAGCGAAAACTTTGTGAGTGCGTTGCGGGCCGGGGTTCGCTACGTTCAGTTTTCGCCATCCATTCATGCTATTCTCATCCGGGCTTCGGCGTTCACGTTTGGCTCCAGTGCGTTGTGGGCATTGCTTTCTTTAGTAATCGCCCGGAAATTGCACCTTAGTTCGGGGGCGTACGGGTCCATGCTGTCGTGTCTGGGGGCCGGGGCCGTAACGGGTGCGTTATTGATGGACTACATCCGGCAGGCTCTGACAACGAACCAGCGGATTACGGTGGGCCTTGTGGGCTTTGCGACGGCAACAGTCGCACTCGGACTGTTGCCGTCCATCTATTATTTATATCCCATGATGTACGTAGCGGGCGTTTGCTGGCTGCTAACGCTGACAAGTTTCAACGTATCGGTACAGCTTAACTTGCCCAAGTGGGTTCAGGCGCGGGTGTTGAGTATTTATCTGCTTGTATTTCAGGGCGGTATGGCTTTTGGTAGTTTGGTTTGGGGCGGGGTTGCCGGTCAATATGGGCTAGAAACGGCGTTGCTGGCAGCAGCGGGCTGGCTGCTGCTCAGTACATTACTGGCAATTCCATTTCCGCTGAAGCAAGCCGAAGCGCTAAATCTGGCTCCGGCTGGTACGTGGGCAAATCCAGAAAATCAGGCCCGTGTTGAGGCCGATGAAGGGCCGGTCGTCGTGATGATCGAGTACCGGATTGACCCGGTTGCATTGCCCGCTTTTCTGAGAGCCATCGAGGAGTTGAAGCGGGTACGTATGCGCGACGGGGCCCTGCGCGTTGGGGTGTTCACCGACATTGCGCAACCGGATCGGCAGGTAGAATTTTTTATGGTGGCATCCTGGGGAGAACACCTCCGGCAGCACCAGCGATTCACGCAGGATGATGTTACCATCGAGCGAATGGTACAGCAATTTCACTTAGGTCCGAACTCACCCATCGTTACGCACTTTGTTGCGCAAACCGATAAACTCGACGAGATGCCTGCACCCATTCCTACACCAAGCTTGGCAACTCTGGAAGGGCAATCAATTGTGTAGATTTGCTACGTCACACCGGTTTGAACCGGTGTGACAATAAATAAAAACAATTCTTTACCGTTTCGGCATGAAATTCCCCTTTTACATACTCGCCCTGTTCGCTTTTCTGAGTTGTTCAGGTGATAAGAAATCAACCCGTTCGTCGGTTACCGATACGGGGCAGAATGGAACAGTCACCAGTAACAGCCAGCCAGATCAGCGTTTGTCCGACAAGTCTGTATCAGCCAATAAAGTTGTCGCTTCGGCTGGTTCATGGACGTATCAGGAAGTTGTCGATAAGGCCGGTGATCAGGTTTTCAAAGCGTCGATAACGTCGCCAAGATTAATTGAATTTGATTTTCCGTATGCGGGAGGGTCAACGGTCACGCTAACGATTCGTAAACGGGTCAGCGGCACCAACGTGTACATCGAGGTGTCAAAAGGGCAGTTCAACCGGAGTTTTCAGGGAGGGGCCGCCAGTATTCGTTTTGACAGCAACCCCCCCGTCAAACATGCACTTTTGGCCGCCGAAAATGGGCGGGCGAACATCCTGTTCTTCGACTCCGAACAAACGCTAATTAACCGAATAAAAGCCGCCCGAAACATGACCGTCGAACTAGACTTTGCCGGTCAGGGCAAACGACAGATCGAGTTTAAAACAGCCGGTCTGCGATGGAATCACTCGTAGTTTAATGAGAACACAACAAACAGATCCGATTAAACCGTAATAAACCAACCACGATGGACAGGATTACAGGATAAGGCAGAATTGTCAGTAAAAATCCTGCTTTATCCTGTAATCCTGTCCATAAAAAAGTTTTTCCGTAGTCAGTTTTCCAATGAAATCAGGAGTCGTGTTGTACCTTTGCCTTATGATCTCCCAACGGGCTTCTCGCTCTCTCTTCCGACATCGTCGCTACCATCGCGGCTGTTAAATCCGTGCAACTACGCGTTGCCCTGCCGAAACGTCGAAACCTGTCCATTTTCGCGTATTTTTGCCCCCTGACTTACCACGCCGTCGTCTCGCTGCGCGGTTGTTCAGTAAGCTTAGCACAAAATCAATGAGTTACGCGGTGTGTGAACAATTCCATGCATCTTATACTTTACCTCTCCGAATGTCTTCTGTATTACGTATTGCCCTGCAAAAATCCGGTCGGCTGAGCGAAGATTCGTATCAGCTTTTCAAAGAATGCGGTATCCGTTTCGACTACGGCACCGGCAAACTCAAGTCCGTTTCGTCCAACTTCCCAGCCGAATTCCTGTTCCTGCGCGACGATGATATTCCCGGTTATGTGGAAGATGGCGTGGCCGATCTGGGCATCGTTGGTGAGAACGTAGCCGTTGAAACCGGTCGTCCCGTGCAGACTGTCCATAAATTAGGTTTCTCCAAATGCCGTTTGTCCATCGCCATTCCGCGCGGCACCGACTGGACAGGAATCGAGGATCTGGAGGGTAAAAATATTGCTACGTCCTACCCGAATCTGCTGGGTACGTACCTGGCGGGTCAGGGCGTTCGGGCGGAGATTCACGAAATCAGCGGGTCAGTTGAGATCGCGCCGAGCATTGGGCTGGCCGAAGCCGTTTGCGACATTGTCAGTTCGGGCAGTACGCTGTTGAGCAATGGGTTAAAGGAAGTCGAGACGATTTTTCGGTCGGAAGCTATTCTTATTGCCCGCGCCGGACTTGACGCCGGTAAGCAGGAATTAGTCGATAAACTGCTGTTTCGAATAAAGTCCGTACAAGCCGCCAAGAACAACAAATACATTGTGCTGAACGCGCCTAACCACGCTCTCGACCAGATAACGGCCCTGCTGCCGGGAATGAAAAGCCCGACCGTAACGCCCTTAGCGACCGAAGGCTGGAGTTCGGTGCATTCGGTGCTGAATGAAAATGAGTTCTGGGAGAACATCGAGGCCATCCGGTCTGCCGGTGCTCAGGGCATTCTGGTTATTCCAATTGAGAAAATGATCTACTAAAGGAGAAAAGGGAGGATGGAGGAAAGGGAGGAAGAGTTGCTCCTGCGTTCTTCTTTTCTCCGTCCTCCCTTCCTCCCTTTCCTCCATCAACATGCAAATCATCCCCTTCCCCGACCGCGTCCAGTGGCCTGCTTTGCTGGCCCGGCCCATGCAGTCAACGCAGCAGATCGAAGCGACTGTTGCCCCCATTCTGGCGCAGGTTCGCGCCGGGGGCGATGCTGCTCTGGTTGAACTGGCAAAAAAATTCGATAAGATCGAATTGAATACCAATCAGTTAGCCGTTGGTTCAGATGAACTCGACGCGGCTGAAAGTCAACTCAGTGATGAACTGAAAGCCGCCATTCAGCAGGCGTATCAGAACATCCGACTGTTTCACGAACGGCAGAAACAACCGGTTGAAAAAATTGAGACCATGCCGGGCGTGGTGTGCTGGCGCAAAAGCGTAGGCATCGAAAAAGTAGGACTGTACATTCCGGGCGGCACGGCTCCGCTGTTGAGTACGGTGCTGATGCTGGGCGTTCCGGCGCAACTGGCGGGTTGCCGCGAGGTCGTTCTTTGTACACCAAGCAACCACCCGGCCATTTACTACGCGGCCAAACTCGTTGGTGTCACGAAGGTGTTTCGCATTGGCGGAGCGCAGGCCATAGCGGCCATGGCTTACGGAACAGAGTCGGTGCCGCAGGTTTATAAAATATTTGGTCCTGGAAATCAGTACGTTACAGCCGCGAAAATGCTGGTTGCGAAAGAGGGTGTAGCAATTGATATGCCCGCCGGACCCAGCGAAGTAGCCATCTATGCCGACGATTCGGCGGTTCCGGCGTTTGTGGCGGCTGATTTGCTTTCGCAGGCCGAGCACGGTGCCGATAGTCAGGTATTGCTGGTGTCGACCAGCAAGAAGCTCGTTTCCATGGTCAACCTTGTTTTGCCAACTCAGTTGAGTAAACTTTCCAGACGCGATTTGGCCGCTAAAGCCCTGGACAACAGCAAAGCGATTCTGGTGGAAAGTCAGGCCGATGCCATTGATTTATTGAACGCCTACGCAGCCGAGCACTTGATTTTAAGTGTCGAAAATGCTGAAGAAGTGGCCGAAAAAATTATCAATGCCGGGTCTATTTTTCTGGGCAACTACACCCCCGAATCGGCGGGAGATTATGCGTCGGGCACCAATCACACGCTACCGACGAATGGATTTGCGCGGGCATACAGTGGCGTATCGTTAGACAGTTTTGTGAAAAAAATCACCATACAGCACATCACACCCGAAGGTTTGCAGGCACTTGGGCCGGTGGTGGAGGTGATGGCCGAAGCGGAATCATTGGATGCCCATAAGCGGGCCGTGAGCCTTCGGCTGGCGAGTTTGGCGGAAATAAATCCGGCTTGATTTTGTTATCTTGCAAAAAAACGGGAGAGTTATGAGCCAGTGGATAATTGAGATCGACACGCCGGAAGATGAAGCCCTGTTAATGCAGGTACTACCAAAATTTAACAGCCGATTTGTTGAGAAAAGGGATACAGTACGGTCAAAAAAAGACTCGCTAAAAGAGGTTTTTGAGAAACTGACTCAAAGTGGAGTTGCTGAAAAATACGGTGACCCATCCGATTGGCAGCGTGAGGTCCGACAGGACAAACCTTTAGCTGGTCGTGATGTATGATCGTTGATAGCAACATTATTATCTATTCCATTCAGCTAGGTTACGAATCATTGCAAAATTATCTGTTGATTCGAGTTGATGAGGTTCATGCATCGGCTATCACAAAGATTGAAGTGATTGGGTTTCATAAATTAGATGTCTCTGAAAAACAGCAGTTTGAAACGTTTTTTAAGACGATCACGACACTACCCATTAGCGATCAAATAATTACCGAAGCCATTCGCCTTCGTCAGCAGCGCAAACGGTCGCTCGGCGATTCGATTATTGCGGCTACAGCGGTGCTTCATAATTTACCCGTGCTGACAAATAATACGGACGACTTCAGCGATATTGATGGTTTACAGGTCATCGCTCTGGCCGATATACTTCGTCCATGAAACACCTCGCCGACCTGCTGCTCCTTGGTGACCCACGCCTGTACGAAACGGCCGAACCTGTTCTGGAATCTGAGCTACTGCTGGTGGCCGGATGGGTGGCTGACCTGCACAATGTCATGGAAGAAATTCGGACCAAATACCAGTTTGGGCGGGGTATTGCGGCTCCGCAGCTTGGTATTATGAAACGACTTTTCTATCTGAATGTCACTCATCCGGGCCACGCTTGGCCACAGGTGATTATTAATCCGGAAATTGTAACGATCAGCGATGAAACCGACGAGCTTTGGGACGATTGCATGAGTTTTCCGAATTTATTGGTGCGTGTTCGGCGGCATTGCCAGTTGACAATAACGTACCGCGATGAGCACTGGCAACCGCACACGTGGCACGTAACGGACTGGCGCATGGCCGAATTAATTCAGCACGAATATGACCACCTGAACGGTGTTCTCTGTACCATGCGGGCCATTGATGAGCAAGCGTTCCAATGGCGGGCAACGCCCGTCTGATTTGCAGTTGGAGGGACTCACCTGACCGACATATTTCTTTACGTTTCATTTTAGAGTAGAGTAATCACAACTATAAATACCCAAATCCAGTATGCTTACACGCGGCCAGAAAGCCCCCGAATTCACGCTCTTCAATAGCGATAAGAAAGAAATTTCGTTGACAAATTTTAAAGGTAAAAACCTCATAATTCTGTTCTTTCCGATGGCTTTTACCAGCGTTTGCACCGCCGAGCTGTGCGAGATGCGCGATAATATCAGTACGTATTCTGACCTGAATGCCGATGTCGTGGGTATTTCGGTCGATTCGCCGTTTACGCTGGCTAAATTCAAAGAGGATCAAGAACTCCCGTTCGATTTACTATCGGATTTCAACAAAGAGACCTCACAGGCTTACGGCTCCTACTACGAAACCTTTGCTATGAATCTAAAAGGCGTCAGCAAACGGTCGGCGTTTGTGATTGATCAAGACAGCGTTATTCAGTACGCCGAAGTACTCGAGAGTGCGGGTGATGTCCCTGATTTCCAGGCTGTACAGAAAACACTTGCTTCTCTTAACTAATTATAAATGGGTGAATGATTGAGTGACGGGGCCGCCCGCGCGGTGAATAGCTGACGCACACTATTATTCAATCATTCACCCATTCACTCATTCAAAAAATGGCCTGGTATCACACCTTCTTTAACGGACTACCGCAGGTTGCCTGGAAAGCCGCGCAATCGGAGGAGCAAACACAGCTTGACCTTGAGTTGCTCGTTGAATCGCTGGATTTCGGTCCCGATGATCGGCTGCTGGATGTGTTTTGCGGGTACGGTCGCCATGCGTTGCCGTTGGCGCGGATGGGTGCCCGCGTAACGGGAGTGGATATTTCGGAGGAATATATTACGGAACTTCTGTCGATTGCTACTGCCGAAAAACTGTCAGTACTGGCCATTGCCGACGATTTTCTGACTATACCGCAGGCCGATATTGGAGCAGCTACTTCGTTCGATGCAGTTTATTGCTTGGGTAACAGCTTTAGCTTTTTCCCCAGAACAGATATGCTGGCGTTTCTGACGCGCATTGCCGGCTTGCTCAAGCCGGGCGGGCGGTTTCTGGCCCATTCCGAAATGATTGCCGAATCTGTTCTGCCCGATTATCAGGCCCGCAACTGGCAACCCATTGGGAACGAAGGGGAGGAGCCGATTTTTTTTCTGGTCGAGAATGACTACCACGCTTCCGAAAGCCGTATCGACTCACGACTGACCTACGTACGGGCCGGGGAAACCCAAACCCGAATGGCACAGCATTACGTGTACACACTGGCTGAACTGTGCCGGTTATTTACCGAAGCTGGCCTGTCGGTTGTCGAATGCTACGGTACGGTTGACGGCGCCCCGTTCGCTCTGGGTGACGAAGCCATATGGATACTGTCTAAAAAAAAATGAAAACTTTCTGTCAGTCAGTTACGTCAATATATCTCTATTTTGGTCACTGAATATAGCGTGAATTGTTACTTGTTGGACTGTAGTTAAACTTATTATGCTCAACGGCTATATTTTACTAAAAAACGCGAAATTATTTCGGCTTAAATCCGTAGTTTCAAGCGATTTAACACCGTTAACTGACGACTGATTACCTGAGAATTTTATGGAAACTATCGAGCGCAAGCCACGAAGTCGAGAGCAAACCCGTTCTGGTATTTTAAATACAGCCAAGTCAATCGCCCGCAGGGAAGGATGGCAAGCCGTTTCGATACGTAAAATCGCCGACGCGATTGAATACAGTGCCCCGATTGTCTATGAATATTTCGATAGCAAAGACATATTGCTGGACGAAATCCGGAGCGAAGGGTTCAAATATCTGTTCCAGGAGTATGAACGCATTCTGAAATTATATCGTGATCCCGAAAAGCGACTTTACGAGATCTCGCTCATTCAGTGGGAGTTAGCGTGCCAGCAGCCGGAAATTTATCAGGTAATGTATAACCTCGACGGGGCTTATTGTACTATGCCGGTATATCAATCCGAAACGATGCAGGAAGTTAGCCGGATTGTGAGCGAGACGATTTTTTCGTTTATACCGAAGTCGAAGGACAGCATCAAACGATTGTATTTTCAATGGTGGTCGGTGTCGCACGGGATGATTATGCTGGCCATGTTATTGAAAGATGAGCAGCCCCTCGACCAGTCGGAACAGATTTACCGGGAAACAATGCGACGGTTTGTCCGCGATTTACGCTGATGCACGTCGCTATTGTTGGCGCAACTGGTATGCTTGGCCGTCCTGTTACGAATGAACTCATCAACAGTGGGTTTTCGGTCAGAATCGTTGCCCGCCGGGTTGCTGCAGCAAGAAAAATCTTTCCAACCGCCGAAATCGTTGCGGGCGACATGCAGAATATGCAGAGCCTGCGAGACGCGCTGGTTGGGATAGATGTCGTTTATCTCAATCTGTCTATCGAACAGACCGAAAAAGAGTCCGATTTCCATACCGAAACTGACGGTTTGGTAAATCTGCTCGAAGCGGCTAAACAGGCGGGCATTGGGCGAATCGCTTATTTGTCATCCATAATTATGCGCTACCAGGGCACGAACGGATTTCGCTGGTGGGCATTTGCGATCAAGCACGAAGCCGTTCGACTCATTAAATCATCCGGAATTTCCTATAGTATATTTTATCCGTCCTGCTTTATGGACTCGCTGATTGGAACGCAACGATTGGGCCGGTTTATTCTGCTGGTTGGGCAGTCGGATGTGCGCCCGTGGTACGTATCGGCAACTGATTATGGAAAACAGGTAGCTCAGGCATTGTCTATTGCTTCACACGGGCAAAATCAGGAATACATCATTCAGGGGCCGGAGCCCATCACTCAGCACGAAGCCGCCAAACGATTTGTGGCGGCTTATCGAAAAGAAAAGCTAACTATACTGACAACCCCGCCTTTTCTAATGCAGTTTGGTCGTCCCTTCTCGGCACAGGCCGATTACGGCTGGCATATTACGAAGGCACTCAACAACTACCCCGAACAATTTGAGTCTGAACAAACCTGGCTTGATTTGGGAAAGCCTGAAACAACAATAGAACAATTTGCC
>JANPJE010000204.1:0-2257 GCA_031425355.1 Spirosoma sp.
GTATGCCTTAGGAAGCTTATACGGGCCGAATCTGGGCTTTGGCCATAACGGGGAGCGCACGGGTACGCTGTCGCTGATGATGTATGATCCCCAAACGGACGTGTCGGTGGTGGCGTTTATTACGCTGGTCGATAACAGCAAAGTTACAAACGATGCCAGCAGCACATTTTACCAGTGTTTCAATGCTGTATACGGTGCGGCTTACGGTGGCCGGGCGGCTTTAGGCTATCCGGGTAGACCCTAATCGGTAAGCCATTGCAAACACGTCTTTAAACAGGACTATGAACTCATTACATACGCCCACTCAACTCAGTCGCCGGACCTGGCTCCGGGACACCGTCATTGCCGCTACCAGTGTCGCGGTGCTGCCCTCGCTGCTGACCGGCTGTGTCGATCATCGGAATGTAGGAACTGGGCCGACACCTGATCCCAGTTGGATCGGTGGATTTGCCCAGTCAAATCCGGCGTTTGCCTATCCAAATCCAGACCTGTCGTCCTTGCCCCTGCTGGATAACATGGACAACATTCAGTTACTTCAACGGCAGCAGGGTGTGAAATGGCCGGAGTTTAGCTGGGAGAGCGAAAAGGGAAGCGCTGATCCGAAGCGGTGTTTTCAGATGTTTGCCCCCTACATTTCCCGGCTCGGCTACACCAGCACGGGTCGGGTTTATTCGATTATATGCCCCCAACAAGGTATTTGTTATGACAATTACGGATGTATAAACGTAGAAGTGACCGTTACCGGACAACGGGGCTGGGTTGACGAGCCTGGCAAAACGTTCGCAGCGGATATGACCGTCGAAGGTAAGATTTGGTTTAGCCCGAGCGGACTCCTGAGTCCGACGGTTCAGACACTGTGGAACGCGTTTAAAAATAGCAACCTCCCTTTTCCCAACTCGAAAGAAAATGCGATCAGGGTGAGCACTCATAAACCCGGAAATCCGAACCAGCCCGTTTTTCCGGTTCGTAGTGGTCAAACCCCGCTTTTTACAAGCCCTGACTTTGCCCTTCATGCCGAAGCATGGGCCGTTGGCCATGTGGATGTGGAGATCGGCCCAATCAAAAAAACAGGCAGCCCTCTCGTCGATGAATTCAATCAGCTTGTCATGGATTTTTTCAACCTCGGTTCGGGGAATATGCTCCAGTCTGGCAACGTGCTGTCGTGGAACGTCTGGTTCGTTGAACCGGCTCCGGCAGACCAGGAGGAATGGAGGACCCATGCCGAGCGGTGGCGGAAATCAATCGATGAGGAACATGAGCACGGACCCGGAACAGTGGCACGATACGTCGATGGTACGCCTTTTAATCCGGTAGAGCAGTTAGTCGCCGAAAAGATCGAAGAACTTCTTGCGTGGATAATTAAACACCTGTAGCCTTTAGGGCGCTGGAGCGTAGGTTGCCGCAGTTGAGCCGTGAGCAGGCCAGAAATCAGTCAATGGATTCTCACCACTACGGCCAGCCGCACCCCTCTTACCCAAAACCATTTTTTGTCTTTTCAACTCAGTCAACTGCCGTGAAACGAACGTCAATGGTTGCGCTGGTCATCCTCTTTTTGCTGGGCAGCGCAACGCTTCAGTCCTGTCTTCAGGACCATATACAACTTACAGACACTCAGGCCCGGCTCCAGCAACTGACCGATAGCCTCTATCAGCACTTTAATCAGCAGTGGGGAATTGGGAAAAATAAAGGTGGAATCTTTCTGCAAGTCAATACGCCGTCAGGATCGAATCTGGTTTCCACGAACATCGAGCCGGGTGTTCAGGCGAGGTCGCATTTTAGAATCGCCAGCATAACTAAAACCTTTACAGCGGCAGCCATTATGCTCCTTCAGCAGGAAGGTAAGTTAGCTATTACCGATTTTATTCCGGCTTACCTGCCTGCTACGCCAGCCTACGCGATTCCCAATAAAAACCAGATTACCATTAAACAGTTGCTTCAGCACCGGGCGGGCGTGTTCGATGTGACCAATCAGGACATTCCCAATACAGTCAATCAACCCTACGCCGGCAAACGTTACGGTGATTATATCCGGGAGGACCTCAAGCAGGATACCCATACTTTCACCTTTGATGAACTGGTCGGGGTGGTGGCGCAGAACAACTTATCCAGCTTCGCTCCGGGCAAGACCTTCGGCTATTCCAACACGGGTTATAATTTGCTGGGCAAAATTATTGAAAAGGCCTCAGGCATGTCGTACAGTAATTTCATTCGGACCCGGTTTCTGGAGCCTTTACAATTAACCAATACGTACCCTGTG
>JANPJE010000205.1:0-3959 GCA_031425355.1 Spirosoma sp.
CAGAATATCAGCCGCCTGCAACACCGGATAGACAAACAAACCCGCATTGACCGGCCCACTTGACCGATCCGATTTTTCCTTGAACGAGGTTGCATTATTAAGCATCGGGAAGGGCGTAAAGCAACTCAGATGCCATGCCAGTTCGGTATGCTCCGGAACCCGCGACTGCCGCCAGAATGTATTCTTGACCGTGTCCAATCCGAATGCCAGCCACGTAGCGGCTACCGCCCGCGTGAACTCCCGGCGCGTAGCTCCGTCTTTGATGGATACTAATGAATGCAGGTCAGCAATGAACAGAAACGACTCATTGTCAGGCTGTTTCGACAGGTCGATGGCGGGTTTGATCGCCCCCAGAATGTTGCCCAGATGCGGTCGCCCGCTGGATTGGATACCGGTTAAGATGCGTGACATTTTTGAGTTGTAGGGTTATAGAGTCGTAGAGTTGTAAAGTTTCGATTCACCGCCGAGGTTGACGCAAAAATTTTACAACTCTATGACTCTGCAACTGTAAAACTTATTTTCCCTGTGCTTCGACCACCGCGATGGCGACCATATTAACGATTTCGCGTTCCGACGAGCCGAGTTGCAACACATAGACTGGCTTGCGAATACCGAGTAGAATCGGACCGATGGCATCGAAACCGGCGGCTTCGCTCATCAGGTTATAGGCACTGTTAGCCGCCGACCAGTTCGGGAAAATCAACGTATTGGCCCCTTCGCCGACCAACTTGCTAAACGGGTGATTCTGTTGAAGCAGTTCGGTATTGAAGGCTAAGTGTGCCTGGATTTCGCCATCCACAATCATGTCTGGATGCTTGCGTTGCAGAATTTCAACCGCCCGATTCATCTTCTCGGCATCTTCGCCTTTGGCACTACCGAAGTTTGAGTACGTAACCAAGGCAATGCGCGGTTTGATGTTAAATCGCTCAACGGTCTGGGCGGTGAGTTCGGTAATCTCGACAATTTCCTCGGCAGTCGGGTTGAAATTAACGGTCGTGTCGGAGAAGAACAGCGGCCCTCGCTTGGTGAGCAAGATGTACATGCCGGCCACTTTTTTCACGCCCGGCTCTTTGCCGATAATCTGTAGCGCGGGTCGTATCGTGTCGGGATACGACCGCGTCAGGCCCGAAATCAGGGCGTCGGCCTCACCCGTTTCCACCATCATGGCACCGAAATAGTTGCGATAATACATCATCTTTCGTGCTTCAGTGGCGTTGATTCCCTTGCGTTTACGCTTGTTAAAATACGCATTGGCAAACCGATCAATCAGGTGTTCCTGTTCTGGTGCGCGAAGATCGACAATCGGAATAGTGCCCAAATCGAGACTATTGTCGGCAATAAGTTGTTCGATTTTTGCCCGTTCGCCCAGCAAAATTGGGTGGGCAATGCCCTCATCCCGAACCTGTTGCGCAGCTTTCAACACCTTCAAGTTCTCGGCGTCGGCGAATACAACTCGTTTAGGGTCCGCTTTGGCCTTAGTCAGAATAACCCGCGAAATCTGGTTGTCCTGCCCCAATCGACGGGCGAGTTGCTGCTCGTAGGCATCCCAGTCGCTGATGGGCAACCGCGCCACGCCCGAGTCCATGGCGGCTTTAGCAACCGCCGGAGCCACCGTCGAGAGCAGGCGCGGGTCAACAGGTTTGGGTAGAATATAGGTACGCCCAAATAGCATATTCGATTCGCCGTAAGCCAGATTGACTAAATCAGGAACGGGTTTCTTTGCTAAATCGGCCAGCGCATACGTAGCAGCCAGCTTCATCGCTTCATTAATTTCCGTAGCCCGAACATCGAGCGCACCCCGAAAAATGTAGGGAAAACCCAGTACGTTATTGACCTGATTAGGGTAGTCCGAGCGGCCCGTTGCCATGATAATATCGGGCCGGGCGGCCATCGCATCATCGTAGCTGATTTCGGGGGTTGGATTGGCCATTGCGAACACGATTGCGTCGGGGGCCATCAGCCGAATAAGATCTTGACTGACGATATTGCCTTTCGACAGCCCGACAAACACATCGGCCCCGGCGAAAGCGTCGGCTAATGAGTTAATGTTGCGGGTCGTGGCAAACGGACGCATTATTTCGCTTAGATCGGTGCGGTCGGTGCGGAGCGGGCCGTTCACGTCAAACATCACGATGTTCTCGTATCTGGCTCCAAGTGCAACGTACTGACGGGCACACGAAATGGCGGCTGCACCCGCTCCCAGAATCACAAACTTGGCTGTTTCAATAGGTTTATGCACCAGTTCGAGGGCGTTGAGCAGGGCTGCCCCGCTCACAATAGCTGTCCCGTGCTGATCGTCGTGCATAACCGGAATGTTCATTTCGCGCTTGAGCCGTTCCTCAATCTCGAAGCATTCCGGTGCTTTTATGTCTTCCAGATTGACCCCGCCAAAGGTCGGTTCCATGATCTTGACGGTGCGGACAAATTCGTCCACATTTTTCGTGTTCAACTCAATGTCGAATACATCAATGTCGGCGTAAATTTTGAACAGCAGCCCCTTGCCTTCCATAACGGGTTTGCTGGCGGCAGGGCCAATATCGCCCAGGCCGAGAACGGCGGTTCCATTGCTGATAACGGCTACCAGGTTGCCTTTAGCCGTATATTTGAACACATCGTCGGGGTTGGCTTCTATAGCTAAACAGGGTTCGGCCACGCCCGGTGAGTAGGCTAAGGAAAGGTCGCGCTGGGTGCTGTATTCTTTGGTTGGAACGACTTCGAGTTTACCCGGACGCCCCTTTGAGTGGTAGTCGAGGGCATCTTCGCGCCGGATTTTCTGCTGCATACCGATTTTGGTGTTGATGGTCGTTTTGTTGCCCGGTTTGGGAGCGCGAAGGTACGGAAAAAGTTAGCCGACTCCCCACTCAACTCGCCCGGAGTACGTGTTGCCGGTCAACATAAGCCCAGCCTGTCCAGCAGAAGAGCAGCAGAATGCTGAGTAAAAAGGTGCGTTGAAGCGGGTTGGTATGCGTCGGTTCGTAAATCGTTTCGGGCGTTTGCAAGCGAACTGAACTGCCCTGTTCGACGCCAAAAACCGGAATCTGTTTGTAATTGTCGTACTTATCACCGAAGGTAAGCGGCTCGGTCTTTAGTAATTTTTTGCGCAGGTCGCTTTCCCGGATGAGTAACGTAATAGGTTGTCTGAGAGCAATAGCTGATCGTAAACCGTCTAAACGAATCCTGTAATTTTTCCGGGAAACAAAAAACGACAAGTCCGGATACCGACGTAATGAGATCGTTACGCCCGTCAATCTACTTTTGGTTTTGTTCTCCCTGGTTTGGGTTGCCATGTCGGTTATGGATACGAGCCGGGCGGGTGTTTTGTCGATGGGATTGTGCGCGAGAAAGCTAAAGGCAATGGCGGCCATAACCAGTAACGATGCTCCTGCAATGGCCCACCGAAGCCGGTTTCGCTCGATCAGGGTCAGTACGTTTCGGCGGGGAACCAGCTCACCGTATTGCGTAAACTGATCTCTTAGGTAGTCATACTCGTCAAATTCAGTTGACCGGATCACGAACCAGTTATCAGCTAAATAAACTGTCAATTCATGTAACGACCCAATCTTTGACGAACCGGGCCGCTCGTTGATATTCTGAATGGCACTGTAGGGATGCCGACTCGCCTGCTGTCCAAATTTTCTGATCGTGAAGTCGGTCTCATTCAGGTCGATACGAGCAGTTTTCTGGCCGAATTCAATCAGGATTACAAGCCAAAGTAAACCAGCTATGGCGTAACAAATTAGCAGTACGTTAAGATCGGGGTAGGGCTGCTCATGTGTAGCAATTTTATAAGGGAAAACGAGGGTCGTAGGAACGAGCAGCAGCAGCGAAAACCAAATGAGATATACATGCGTGCGCTTGATTCTGAAAACCCCGTCATGCTGACTCATTGCTGGAGAATTTGACGAAATTCATTTAATCCAACTACGTTAACTTTTGGAAAGTCAATTTCTGCCAGTACA
>JANPJE010000206.1:0-11496 GCA_031425355.1 Spirosoma sp.
TCACGAACCCGATCTGATTCGTAGTTTAGCGCAAAAACACGAAATTGCTTCGCACGGGTATTTTCATACTACGTTTGAACCCGCCGATTTGCTTAAATCCCGGCTGGCCTTAGAAAACCTCCTCCAGCAGCCCGTAACGGGGTTTCGGCGGGCGAGGATGGGTTTTGTCGATCCAGCAGATGTGCAACAGGCTGGTTATCAATATAATTCGTCGTTGCATCCAACCTGGCTGCCCGGTCGGTATAACCACTGGGGCGAACCCCGGCATCCGTTTCAGGAGTTGGGTATCTGGCAAATTCCGGCATCGGTTACACCCACAATCCGGCTACCGCTTTTCTGGTTGAGCCTGAAAAATTTCCCGTTCAGTTTCTACAAACAACTGTGTCGGCAAACGTTGCAAACGGACGGCTTCCTGAACCTCTACGTTCATCCGTGGGAGTTTACGGATCTGTCGATGTACGAGAAAATTCCCGCTTATGTCCGCCGACATTCGCGTGATGCCCTGCTCGACCGGGTCGAAAATCTGCTGCGTTACCTGAAACCGTTAGGCGATTTCGGAACAATGGGCGAGTTTGTGCAACACCTCAAATTGGGTGTTCGCTAAGCAGACTATTCAAAAATTATTTATTGTTGGCCGAGTGCCACGAAACAACTACACATGGCGTCCACATGGCTGGATTTCTGGCAGAAAGAGAATGAATTCGACGACTCGATGTCAACGAATTACGCTTACTTTCTGGCGAGAGTAGAAACCTATATTCCGTTATCGAAAACGCAGAAAGTGCTCGATATTGGCTCAGGACCGGGTAATCTGGAAGATGCGTGGCACAACCGCGTGGCCGAGATTCATGGACTGGACGTATCGAAACGGTACAACGAAATGGCCCGTGCCAAACACGCCAATCATCCTACTGTTCATTTTCACGATCTGCCGGCTGACGATTACCTGAACTTTAGTCCGGTTGCCGGGCAGCAGTTCGATGTGATCATCGTTATGAGCGTGGTTCAGTATTATCGCAGTGCCGATGAGGTAGAGGGATTGATCAGGGCGATTCAGCAAGTGGCGGCTCCCGGTGCTAAGGCATTGATCTGCGATCTGATGGTTGGCGGTAGTGTTCTGAAAGACATCGCCAGCATTATAGGACGCTCGCTCAGGCAGGGACAACTGCTGTCGATGCTGAAATTGCTGGTCCGACTGCGTTTCTCATCGTATTACACGGTTCGCAAGCAGAATGGATTCCTGATTCTTTCGGAGCGGGAGTGGCTGGATATAACCCGACGATTGGGCGTAAACGCTCAGTTTTTAACGGAGCCGCTAACCTTGCAGCAGGAACGCCGGAATTTACTGATTCAGTTTTAATTGAGTTGTCGGGCGTGGACGTACTAAATAAATACTACGTCCTCAATGACGTCGGCTCCCATGTCTTTGTTGACCAACTGAATGAGTTTTTGCTTGGCGTTAACGAGTTCGTTCCGGAGCGGAGCGGAGCCGATTTCAATGTAGAGTTTGCGTTCGCGGACGTAGAGCCGGTTGGTGCGCGAGGCAATCGTTGGCCCCATCATGCGCCCCCAGAAGGCTTCCAGATAGGTTTCGTTGAAGCGGGTCTGTAGTTTGTAGGCCTTCAGTAGTTGCCCGATAGCATCTTTCAGGGAGGTAGTTCCTGCCACGCGGGTGGCATTGTCTCGGTTGTATCGGTACGTCTGATTCATGGGTGGGGCGTCTTATTGCAAAAGTAAACAATCAATTGACTTAACAAACGAACATTTACTCACCGTCGTCAAAAAAAAGTTTATCCGGCAGAAAAAAGAATTGGTGTTTGGATTCGCACCGTCTGGCTATTATAATTGCGTCATCAAGTCAATTGCTACGCGTCAGATTACAACCTCATAACGCGAATTGATTTATAAAGAAGCGGGGAGAGATCAGGCTCTGTGAACCGCTGGCAACCTACCACACGGCAAGGTGCTAACTCCTGCCCCCAGCAGGGTGCTGGTGGGAACTATAAACGATTGACTGCTATGCTCTCCCGTCAGTTTTATTGCTGTTTACCCAATTTGGGCAACTAAGCACACCGTCTATTCCGCTACAAAGACCGGAAAGATTTGCCGTATGCTAAAAAAAACGTTCGATGTTAGTTCGTTTGCCGTTTACTGTTGCTGAAATGTAACAAGCCCTGTAAACCTGTAGCGAACAACACATTATAGACAACAAACCACAAACTACCTTATCATGTCCCAGCTTCATTTTGACACTCTCCAACTGCACGCCGGTCAGGAACCTGATTCCGCCACCAACGCCCGAGCCGTGCCCATCTATCAAACGACTTCGTTTGTTTTCAACGATTCGGCACATGGAGCCGATTTATTCGCGCTGAAAGCGTTTGGTAACATTTATACCCGCATCATGAACCCCACCTCCGACGTATTTGAGAAGCGCATGGCCGCTCTCGAAGGTGGAGTGGCGGCTTTGGCGGTGGCTTCGGGGCAGGCGGCTCAATTTATTGCCCTGAGCAATATCCTCAGCGTGGGCGACAACTTCGTTACGACTTCGTTCTTATACGGTGGTACTTACAACCAGTTTAAAGTGTCGTTCAAGCGGATGGGTATCGAAGCCCGCTTTGCCGATGGCGACAATCCCGAATCGTTTGCCAAACTGATTGACGGTAAAACTAAAGCGATTTACCTGGAAACAATTGGCAATCCGGGATTCAATATTCCTGATTTCGATGCTTTTGCGGCCCTCGCCAAAAAACACGATTTGCCACTCATTGTCGATAATACGTTTGGTGCGGGTGGCTACCTGTTCCGGCCCATCGAACACGGCGCGGCTGTGGTGGTCGAGTCGGCAACGAAGTGGATTGGCGGGCATGGCACCAGCATTGGCGGGGTTATCATTGATAGTGGCAATTACAACTGGGGCAACGGCAAGTTTCCGCAGTTCAGCGAACCGTCGGAGGGGTATCATGGAATGGTTTTCAGCGATGTATTTGGCATAGGCGGGCCATTCGGCAATATTCAGTTCATTATTCGCGCCCGTGTTGAAGGCTTGCGCGATTTTGGACCCGCCATCAGCCCTTTCAACTCGTTCTTGTTGCTACAGGGCCTGGAAACGCTCTCACTTCGGCTGGACCGGACGGTGCAAAACGCGCTGGCTCTGGCGCAGTGGCTCGAACAACACGAGCAAGTGGAGGCCGTAAATTACCCCGGTCTGGAAAGCAGTCCGTATCATGAACTTGCTCAAAAATACCTGACACGGGGTTTTGGGGGCGTATTTTCCTTTAAAATTAAGGGCAGTAATGACGTAGCGAATGAGTTTGTCAACAGCCTGAAATTAGTGAGCCATTTAGCCAATGTGGGCGATTCTAAAACGCTGATTATCCATCCGGCGGCTACCACGCACCAGCAACTGAGCGAGCAGGAACAGGCCAGTGCGGGCGTTGAAGTGGGCGTATTACGCATTTCGGCAGGCATCGAGCATATCGACGACATTAAAGCAGACCTTGAGCAGGCATTCGCCAAAATTGCCGAGCCGGTTCTGAGTTAAACGGTATGTGGTTTGTCGTTGACAATTAACTGATGATTTATTTGCATCAATTAACTGTCAACGACAAACCATAAACTACAAACTGAATACTTGATTGGATCTACAGTATTTCGATTACAAATATTCGTTTCCGCTCGAATCGGGGGAGAGTTTGCCGGGATTCCGGCTGTCTTATACCACACGCGGCACACTGAAAAATGCCCACGAAACGTCTGATCGCAGAACGTCTGACCAGTCGAATGTGGTGTGGGTATGCCATGCCCTGACCGGCAACGCCGACGCGGGCGACTGGTGGGGCGGCATGGTTGGTTCGGGTAAGTATTTCGATCCGGCAAACCATTTTGTTGTTTGCGCCAATGTGCTGGGTTCCTGCTACGGCTCAACCGGTCCCTTGTCGGTAAATCCGGCTACGGGCAAGCCTTATCACCATGATTTTCCGATCATTACTATCCGGGATATGGTAAACGCTCTGGACTTGCTCCGGCAGGAATTAGGTATCGAAAAAATACATACCTGCATTGGTGGCTCGGTGGGGGGCGAACAGGCCGTAGAGTGGGCCATTCTGCACCCAAATCTGATTGATAATCTGGTACTTATTGCTGCCAGTGCCATTGCGTCGCCCTGGTGCATTGCGTTCAATGAAGCCCAGCGAATGGCTATCGAAGCCGATCCTACCTGGACCGAATGGCGCGACGATGCCGGATTGGCGGGCATGAAAGCGGCCCGAGCTATGGCCATGATTTCGTACCGCAACTACGATACGTATGGTTTCACGCAGGCTCTCGACAACAACGAGCAACTGGACGGCTACAAAGCGGCTGGTTATCAGCGATATCAGGGCGAAAAACTGGCCGACCGGTTCAACGCTTTTACGTACTGGACCCTCTCGAAAGTAATGGATTCGCACAATGTCGGTCGCAATCGGGGTAGCATACTGAACGCGCTTGGGCAAATCAAATCCCGAACATTAGTCGTCGGTATCCGGTCTGATTTGCTGTTTCCAACGTCGGAGCAGCAATTCCTGGCCCGCCATATTCCCGACGCGACTTACGAAGAAATTGACTCGCTTTATGGGCATGACGGTTTTTTAATCGAATTTCGACCCTTGTCGGGTATAATCCGTAAATGGAACGCAGCCGCTTTGTCAACTGTTTCGCAATCGGTTGTATCCAACACAATAAGCAGTCAGTCACCTACTTAACGATTTATGAATTGGTATGAAGCTGAAGTCCGGCAACTGGAAGAGACTATAAATACTTTCCCGGTTACGACGGACAATGTTGTTTTTTATGGAAGTTCATCCATTCGGCTCTGGACAACGCTGGCGCAGGATTTCCCGGACTTCAATACGATAAATATGGGTTTTGGCGGGTCGACGCTGGCAGCCTGCACCTGGTTTTTTGAGCGATTGGTTGTTCCGGCAGCCCCTAAATCGGTTATTTTTTACGCGGGCGACAATGACCTCGGCGATGGTCGGCATCCTGAAGAAGTTTACGCATTTTTCTGCGCATTTGCCGACAAAATGCGCAGACTGTTGCCCGGCGTACCGCTCTGTTATTTGTCCGTTAAAATAAGTCCCGCCCGCTGGGGACTGTCGAATCAGATTCGGTTGACGAACAAATTAATAGCCCGCGAAATTGAGCAATACCCTGACTGGCAGTATATTGATACGACAACGCCCCTGCTGGGACAGGACGGACGGCCGCGACCGGAGTTTTTTGAGAGCGATGGCCTCCACCTGAGTTCAGCCGGTTATCGAACATGGACGCAGGTCGTTCAGCAGCAAGCGCGAATTTTTAATGATTTGTTTACCTGATTAACAGCGACGGTTTGCCGTAAAGCCTGCAACTTCACCTGTTCTTACGCAGGTCGTCAAGAAGGGTCAGGAAATAGTCAGGTTTTGTCAGGAATGATCAGGAGTAGTCAACCCTTGACCATACCTGACCACCTTTGAACAAGTCTGACTATCATTTACACCTGACCACTCCTTGACAGGTTCTTACTATGCATCGCGAGTATCATAAGTGGTTTAGCCCCAATCTACACCGCGACATGGAGTTGCTCGTTTTTGGGCACGCAGGCGCGCGGGTACTGGTTTTTCCAACCCGGCGCGGACGCTTCCATGAATATGAAGATTTGGGGCTTGTCAACGCCCTCGCCGACCGAATCGAGAACGGCTGGCTCCAATTGTTCTGCGTCGATAGCGTTGACCGCGAGAGTATTTACAATCGCTACGTATCGCCGTCTGACCGCATCCGGCGGCATGGGCAATATGAACAGTATATTCTGCACGAGGTTCTGACATTTTCACGCCTGAAAAACCCGCAGCCATTTATGATTTCGCACGGTTGTAGCCTCGGTGCTTATCACGCGGTAAACATCGCGCTTCGGCATCCGCAACACTTTGGTAAAGTCGTTGCCTTTAGTGGTCGCTACAACCTGTCGGAGCCGGTTGCCGAGTTTCGGGGCTTATTCGACGATTATTACGACGACGAAATCTATTACCACAGTCCCAATCATTTCCTCCCAAATCTGGCCGATAATACGTTGCTCGACCATTTTCGTAGGCTGCAAATCGTCATGACCATTGGTGTCGAAGATCCGTTCATGCAAAGTAATCTGGCCCTGAGTGAATCGCTTTCGAGCAAACATATTGCCCACGAACTGTATGTGTGGGATGGCCGGGCACACCAGGCCAACGACTGGCAAAAAATGGCGCAGTTGTATTTGTAAGGCCAGAGAAGTTCTTGATAGTCGTAATCAGTACGTGATTCTACCAACTCACCAATCACAATTAGTTGACCAACACTCAACTAAGTTTATGTAATAGCCATCACTCATCATGTTGGGTAGTTTCGCCGTAAGCATGAGTAATGGCCATTCTTTACCGCTCAGCAATCTGCTCTCAGTTATAATACAATCGTATTCGTAAACGTTACCCCTGCACTCGCTTTGGCATAAGCAACCGTTGTAACGATGCACTTTTCTTCTTCCAGAAAAGAGTATACTGCCATCAGCAGGGCCGGTTCGTTTTACCCAACCGGCTTTACTTCACTCAGTAATTCACCAACCCTAAAACTCGCATTTCTATAGATTCCGAGTTGCAACGTCACGATTGCTCCAATTAACCGATAGTTTTGAGAATTAAATACAGCATACCGAATGCCGATGAAACCATTACTCTTTTTTCGCCTGCTTACTTTTTTAACTGTTGCTACGTCGGCCGTCGATGCATTGTCCCAAACCACCAGCGTTACGTTGTCAGGCACCGTTAAGGAAGTCAAAAACAAAGCCGTACTTCCATTCGTAAACGTGACCCTGCTGACGCCAACCGACAGCACGTTTGTGATTGGAGCCATCACCAATGAGGAAGGACTTTTTTCCATTGCCGGTGTCAAACCGGGTAACTACCTCCTGAAAGTCACTTACATCGGCTATCGGACCTCCGTCCAGCCTTTACTGGTGGGGCAACTGAGTGAGTTTTTGAACGTAGGTACACTTGAACTGGCCGAAGAAGTTGCTCAGTTAAGTGAAGTGGTCGTAACGGCCCAACAGGAAACCATTGCCAGCACGATGGACAAAAAAACCTTCACATTGGCCGAGAATATCAGCCAGGCGGGCGGTTCCGCTTTGGAAGCTATGAAAAATTTGCCGGGCGTAACGGTCGGCGACGATGGACAGGTTCAATTGCGGGGGAGTTCTCAGGTGATGGTTCTGATCGACGGCAAACAAACCGCGCTGACGGGTTTCGGCAGTCAGTCTGGCCTGGACAATATCCCGGCGTCGGCCATCGACCGGATCGAAATTATCAATAATCCATCGGCCAAATTCGATGCAAACGGCAATGCCGGGATCATCAATATCATTTACAAGAAAGAGAAGAAGGAAGGGTTCAATGGTAAAGTGGGTTTGGCAATGGCCGTAGGTGCTTTGTGGGAAAAACAGGAAAACTACCCTACCATCCGGCCCCAGTACCGGTTTACGCCCAAAATAAACCCGTCACTGTCACTCAATTACCGCAGGAATAAGGTCAACCTGTTTTTTCAGGGCGATAATTTGTACACCCAGACGCTGAACAAAAACGAGTTTGCCGACCGCTTTTATGACAATGGTCAGGTGATTCGCCAGCAAACCAAACGCAATCGAAACACCAACATCGTCACCGGCAAGGCAGGCATCGACTGGTACGCTGATCCCAACAACACGATTACCGTATCGGGGCTGTTCAGCAGCGAGAAAATCATTGACCGGGGCGACGAACCATTTTTCAACGGAAATCTGTCGGAGCGGCTGCGCTTGTGGGAATTTCTGGAAGATGAGTTGAAAACGACCGTAACGGCTTCGGCAACCTGGCAGCATAAATTCAGGGAGCCGGGTCGGTCGCTCAATGTGGGACTTAACTACACCTTTCACCGCGAAGACGAGAAGTATTTTTTCACTAACATCCTGCCAACCTACACCGGATTCGATTCGTTTAAACTGCTTTCGGATGAGCATGTAGGCGATTTAACGGTCGATTACGTACAGCCGGTAAAATATGGTCGGGTAGAAGCCGGGGCCAAATTCCGTCGTCGGTCGATTCCCACGAATATGCAGTTTTTTCCAGGCCTGAACTCGCCCTTAGATACCAATGCCGGGGGCCAGGCTACCTACAGCGAATGGATACCGGCCCTCTACGGCAATTACATTTTTGATAGTAAGAAGGTTGAGGTGGAGGCCGGTTTACGGGTCGAATACGTGGATTTACGGTATGAGGTGAATCCGGATCATAATACGTACAAAAGTGATGGTTACCGCTACGGCCAGCCGTTCCCAAATCTGCGATTGGCCTACAAACTGACCGATAATAACCGCATTTCTTTTTTCTACACGCGTCGGGTGGACCGTCCCAATGAAGTCGATATCCGTATTTTTCCCAAGTACGACGATGCCGAAATCATTAAGGTGGGCAACCCCGGTCTGCGTCCGCAGTTTACCAGTTCATACGAGTTGGGTTATAAAACCGCCTGGAGTGGAGGGTATCTTTACGGTGCTACGTACCACAAGGAAATGCAGGCTACCATCACCCGAATTGCCAGTATTGTTCCCGGTAGTACCTTGATTTATAACATCTTCCAGAACGCCGGACGGAGTCGTATGAGCGGAGTTGAGGTGGTGCTGTCGCAGAATATAGACAAGTGGGCCACGGTCAATCTAAACCTGAATGGTTACCGGAATACGATTGACGCCTTTACGGTAGTCAACCGGTATCCGGTCGAAAACACTTTCTCTGTGGGCCAGCAGCAGTTGGTTTCGGGCAATATCAAACTAAACGGCCTGTTCCACCTGCCCCGGCAACTCGACGCGCAACTTACGGCCATTTACTTAGCCCCCGATCTTGTTCCCCAAGGCCGGATCGACTCGCGTTTTTCGATTGATCTGGGCCTAAAAAAACTCGTCCAGAAGGGCAAGGGTGAACTATTTCTGAACGCAACGGATATTGCCAATACACTGCGTATTCGGCGGGAGGTTCAGGGCGTGGGCTTTCGTTACGTCAGCACCGACTATTACGAAACGCAGGTAGTGCGATTGGGCTACGGGTATAAATTCTGAAGATGGCTGCTTTCCGAACGACCCGTTATTGTAGAATACCGATAGTGAGATTCGCGTAAAAACCGCCCGGATTGGCTGTTGGACTTTCCGAAAGGGTTACGTTGTCGGTTTTCCATTTAGCGTTACCCAGCGGCACACTATAACCCGTCCGAACGCCTACCGCTATTTTTTGTCCGAGTTTACCACTACTCAACTGGGATTTCGCGACGTGAATGCCGAGTCCTGCCATAAGTTGATTCAGCGACAGTTGGTGTTGGTTGGCGGGACTGGTCACATATCCGCTAAACGTGTTGCTGGTCGGGGATACGTTCGATACACGCACACCAAACAGGCAGTAAGAAAGTCCTGCGTATGGAATTAACTGAATCTTCGTGTCATTTCTGATAACGAACCCCAGCGACGTACCATACGTAGTGGCCCGGACCCAATTGCCTTTCGATTGCTCCGTATTTTGGGCGGTGAACGTTGAAAAGTTGAAAATAGTCGCTAAGCGGATTTTCGGGAAGATGGTGTAAAAACCCGCACCACGTACCAGATAAAGCTTATTCAGGGGCAGATACCCCGCTTTTTGGAGTTCTGTATTTACGTTTGCAAAATCAGGAGCGGCAATACCCGTCACTGCATTTAAATAAAATGACTTTTTGGGCTTGTCAGTAACTGGAGTCTGTGCGATTGATTCGGTTGCCAACAACGTGACCAGCCAGACGAATGTAATGGTTATCTTCATGAGTCCCGATGGAAAGATAGGTGCCAACTATTTTCTGACAAATCGCATGACAGCGATGTCGCCCATAATCAGCGTGAGCGTATTGTCGTCGGTGATGGCGTAGCGGTTTACGGTTTTCAACACGTCCAGAAACGCCTGTTCACCCTCGCCGGGGCACGACATTCGGGTCATTGCCATCGGCTCGGTGAAACTGATTTTCTGTTCGTCGGCCATTAATTTCCCGTTGAAGGAATTGCAACTGGTTGATCCATTGACCCGTTGCTTATCGGAATCGAACGTCATGAACGGTTTCTTTTCGGGATATAACCCTTCGAACGCGATTTTGCGACCGGAGATGTAGTTCAGTTCCCAGGTGCCAGTCAATTTCTGATTTCCGGATGTGGACGACAGTTGATCGGGAGAGGCCGGAAGTTTGTCTGCCAGGTATAAATAAGGTGGATGAAAATGGTGCGTAAAAATCTTCTCTTTGCTATCCGGGTATTTTAAATAGTAGGCACTATCGGCCAGTAAAACGATTGTATTTCCCGTTCTGACGTAGTCACTACTGTTATAATATTCGGGCGGTACGTAGCCATTCAGGTTTTTGCTAACCGTTTTAGAGGCCAGTCTGCCCAGAAATTTCTGGTAGTTTTTCTGCGCTTTCAGCGACGGTTTACTCAGACTGTTGTACGCATACTTCAGCGCGATACGATTCATCAACTTCTGTTTTTTTATCATGGCTGGTGCGCCACTAAACGGATTGGTCGGGTTGAAGTCGTTCACCGTTTGCACCGTCAGCGGCACTTCGGGTACCCAGTCGGCGGAGTTCACTACGTTGTAGGCCCAGCCGTTCTGCGTAGCCGCTTCGTACTCGTAGGCAAAATATAAATTACCCGGTTTTGGCCCCGCGCTGCAATACGTTTTGAACCGGATATCGGCGGGAATACGTCCCTGTTTTTGCAGGTTTTTCAAATAAGGTGTCAGCAGGAACGTAAGGCCACCGCCCTGACTGTGGCCCATAATGAGCATGTCTTTGATGCCTGCCCTGTAGCACGAATCAATTTTTGGTAAAATGTCTTTCGCGAGAAAGCCCATCGTTACCAGCCAGCCCACATGAACAGCCGCTCTGGGACTGGCCGCCAGTTCATATTTAAACGTCTCGGTGTCGCTTAACTGAATTTCACCTTTTGCTGGAACCATCGCTGCGTAGAAATTGCCGAGCCAACTTACGCTATTGGCCGTTGTTCCCCGAACACTAATTACTGCAACCGATTGATTATCAATCCATAAGTCCCAGCGGTTTTCCAGGCCGAGAACGGGTGATCGGTAGGCGAATTCGAATCGTTCAGGCAAAGGCAACGACTTTATGTACGCTGAATCGCCAACTTGCGCCGATATTTTCAGGAGTTCGATGTACTCCGCTTTGTCGAAACCCGGTTTAAGCTTCTGCCCAAACAGCGTTACTGGCAAGGCCAGAAAAGTGAGGATTATAAAGAGATATTTCATCTGAAGGAATGGTTATGGAAAGGTGCAACTGCCTGTTAAGTAATCTTGTTTTATCGCTTGCTGATGGACAAAAAACACAAGCCAGCAACGTATAGCAACAAGCAGCCGCCTATCACTATTATGAGTGACAGACGGCTTTCACCAAAAG
>JANPJE010000207.1:0-2633 GCA_031425355.1 Spirosoma sp.
TCGACGGGTGAGAAACATGATTTACGCGTGTCGCTGTCGCACAACTACCAGAAGGGAATTGTGCCGAACACGAAGCTGAACACGACCAACCTCAACATCACGGCGGGCTACAATTTCACGCCCAAACTGCGGTTCGAGACCGGTCTGCAATACAACAAGCAGTATACGCCGAACTACCCGGACGTGAACTACGGTCCTAACTCACTGATTTACAACATGGTGATCTGGGGTGGTGCCGACTGGAGCGTCGATGATCTGAAAAACTACTGGCAGCCGGGTAAAGAAGGTATCCAGCAGATTTATCCAGACTATGCCCGTTACAACAACCCCTGGTTTGCCGCCAAAGAGTGGCTGCGGGGTCATTACAAAACCGACGTGATTGGTCAGGCACTGATGCGCTACACCATTGCTGAGGGGTTCGACGCTACGTTGCGGACGCAGGTTTCGACCTGGAACCTGTTGCGGACCGAGAAGTTTCCGTACTCGGCCACGACCTATGGCCGCGAAGAAGCCATGGGCGATTACCGCGAAGACCGCCGGAACCTGTTCGACAGCAATACCGAACTGCTGCTGAAATACAACCGGAAAGTGCTGCCGTCATTGTCGGTCAACGCAGTGGCCGGTGGGAACCTGCGGATTTTCAATTTCAACTCGAATTACGCGACCACCAATTACCTGAACGTACCGGGCGTGTATAACTTCGCCAATTCGGCCCGTCCCGGTTATTTTTCGAGCTATCTGGCCGATATGCGGGTGAATTCGGCGTTCTATTCGGCTGACTTTACCTTCCGCGATTTCGTGACGCTCTCGACAACGGGCCGGGTAGATCAACTTTCGACACTCCCTAAAGGCAACAATACGTTCTTCTATCCGTCGGTAGCCCTGAGCACCGTCATCTCGGATTACGTGCAACTGCCACAGGCGATTTCGTTTCTGAAACTGCGCGGATCGTATGCCAACGTAAAAGACGGCCTGACCCGCTCCACCATCGGCTCCACGCCGGGCGGCTCGTTCCCGCTGGGCTACGGCGACAACTACGCATCGTCGTACGACGGGCCAACTTACCAGAACTCAGCCGTTTATGGCACTCCGCTGGTGTATAACAACCAGCCCGCCGGTTATTTTACCAATACGCTCAATAACCCAAACATCAAACCCCAGGCTACGTCGCAGTACGAAATTGGTTTGGATGCGCGGTTCCTAAACAACCGGTTAGTGCTGGATGCGGCTTATTTCGTGGCCGACGACGGTCCGCAGATTTTCACCCTGCCGATCTCGGAAGCAAGCGGATATACCGGTGCGTTGCAGAACGGTTTGAAAACTCAGAAGCGCGGTTTTGAAGTGTCGCTGACGGGTCAGGCTATCAAAAAAGCAAATGGCCTGAACTGGGACGTACTGGTCAACTACTCGACCTTCCAGGAAAAGCTGACCGAGATTTATGGTAATCAGCAGACGTACAATACGTTCTTCCGGGTTGGCGACCGCACCGACAGATACTATGACCAGACGTTCTATTACACGCAGGACGGGCAACTCATTAACGATGCCAGCGGTCGGCCAATTATCAACCCGGTAAGCCAGTACTTAGGCAACCTGAATCCGAATTTTGTATTCGGGTTGAACAACCGCTTTCGCTACAAAGATTTATCGTTCAGCTTTCAGTTCGACGGTCGCGTGGGCGGGGTAATCTCCAACTATATCCAGCGGCAGACATTCCGGGGTGGTCGCCATATTGCCACTACCGAGGGAGCCATGGGTGAGGCCCGCTACCAGGATACGCAGGGCGCAAAGGCCTACGTTGGCGAAGGAGTGCAGATTACGAACGGCACGATCAAGCCCGACGTAGATGGCAACATCACCAATTATGCTGAGTTGCAGTTCGCGCCCAACACCACCAGGCAATATTTGCAGGACTACATCAGTCGCCGATACAGCCCGAACGGGGGTAATATAATGTCGCGCACGTTTGCCAATCTACGCGAAGTAATCATCGGTTACTCGTTGCCGCAAACGCTGGTTTCACGGCTCGGCATCCGGCAGGCCAGTATTTCGTTCGTGGGACGGAACCTGCTGTATTTTGCTGAGAAGAAAGACATCGACCTCAACCAGTACACGGGCGGCAACGTCTTCGTGGGCGGGGGTAGCTCATCATTGCAGTCGCCCACAACCCGCCGGTATGGCGTGAATTTGAACCTGGTATTTTAAAGTAAACACCCCACCCCGGCCCCTCCCCGTTAAGGAGGGGAGCAAAAAGAGTTTCTACGAAACTCCCCTCCCTAACGGGGAGGGGCCGGGGGTGGGGTAAACCAACATAAAGCCATGAAACTGAACAAACTTATTTTCCCCATTTTCGCATTGCTGCTGACGATCTCGGCTTGCGAACAGCCTTTCGAAGAACTCGAAAAGGACCCCAACCGGCCCACTACGGCCCCCGCATCGCTCGTGTTTCAGGGCGTGTTGAACGACATGTACAGCGTGACGGGTTCGCCCTGGGGTGGTGAGCAACGCTGGAACCAGTTCTACGCATCCAACTACAACTACTACTCGACCAACGAGTATAGCTGGACCACCACCGGCCTTAACTTCACGACGCTGAAAAACGTGGTCAAGATGGAAGAGGAAGCCAAACGCGC
>JANPJE010000208.1:0-13364 GCA_031425355.1 Spirosoma sp.
GTGGTCCCGAAGGCACAGTTACTGAGCAGTGTCTAAGATACAATTAAAAGCCGTTGTAGACACTCTTCTACCTCTGAAATGGATACGGTGATGTCAGCCGTCAACGCTCCTGAATTGGTGCCTACCCTCGTGCCTGAGCAATACCCGGAATATCGCAGGTTCATCAATTTGGATAAATACAAAAAATAATCAGGCACATACTCCGCGTTGAACAATTCAAACAAATGAGCACCTGGCTCGCACCAGATAATATTCGTGAAGGAGGCACCATGCGGCCCCACGATAAACGCAGCGTTTTTGTAGATCGACACCTGCTCGGCAATAGACCGGGGGACATCGTCAATAATCGTGAAATCATACGTTTTCAACAACCGAATCAAGTCCTCTTCATTCAAAACCCGGCGCCGTCCGGTCCGGCGGATGTAGATTCGGTTTTGATGCGTCCGTTCAACGGACACACGCCTTTCGACGTTTCTTTTGAGCGACATCACGTCAGTTATGTTGGGATAACACCAGCTATTACTGTCCCCCAGCAGACAGGTATCGAACGAGACATTGTAAAGCTGACTATCCAGTATCTGTTCTGGCCTGAAGCCAATCAAGGTGAGAAAATCCTGCTCAAAAGCCGTATTGAGTAGCGGGTAGGCCACTATGGACTGGGCAAATACCTGTTCAGATAAGGCATCTTTGATTCGACATAACTTGGCTGCCACAAGCATCATAAAGTCATAATACCCTCTAAACGTAATCCATCTTTTATACAAAAAACCAGACGGAGTTTCTTCGAAGAATTGGCTCCAGGGAGCAATGAGTGTTGTTGCCTGATAGGGTGCGCGTTTATGGTGAGTAAAAAGATTTATACTGGCATCAATTGTATAATCTGTTAGAAGAAGTTTTTTATCAAACAAAACAGATCCGCAGTCTAAAAGTGTCGCCTTTTTATTGCCACCTTGTATGCGCCAGACAAAACTGGGCGCGACATGAATGCTTGTATTGGCAAAGAGAATTTTAGTTGGATTTGAGGCATCGCTTACGGCCGGAATAACAAGTTGATGTTCGGGACCAACCGTTAATTCGTAAGTTCTTAAATAGTTATGTGTTTGGTTTTTGTTAAAAACTTTTACAAAAAAATGTCTTAACAGGCTAATTATATAAACTTCAAGTTTACGTACTGTGCTTGGCTGTATACTCGCTAACCAATTCATATATAGGCTGTTAAAGCGAGATGCACGGAAAGGGACTAACGGGGAAAACTGTTTTACCTGCCCAAATTATGACCGTTGTAGTAGTAGCTTATGAGAGAAAGCAGTACTGATAGGATGGGATTAACGAATGATTATTATCAGCAGAAAGATTATCTTATGTATTATTTTCTACATGGCCCTCTGCTTAATAATCAATCAACGCGTTCACCGGTAATTTAATCTTCATCTGTTCATCACTTTTTAACATCTTGATCTGGTGGATAATTATCAAAAATAAGAAAACAATTCACCACTTTACCAGTCAATTAATTGTAGAATTAGCTAATTAAACTTACAAAATTTTATGATACCCTGTTAAGCTATTTTTTAATAGTGTTTCCAGTCATTGTTTCGACTCAGGAATCGACACGTAAAAATCGTCGGCTACGGACAGCGTTTTGAATTTACTCAGTAAGGTATACCCCAATATACTGGGGCAGGGATTTTTCATCGGGTACGGTGCTTGCTGAACATTCCATCCCTTCTTTGTTCAGTGTATAGGTCAAGGGTTGCTGTTATCAACAACAGCTACGTTGTTACTGAACGGGCGGGCACTGTACGGAGCCATACGAACAGAATACGCAACAATCGCCCGTCAATGGCCGTAGTATTTGCCTGCAATGACTGCATTCGTAGAAAAACTGGCAGGCATTTGTCGGCATGGTTTCGATATGCCGGGAACCACATTCGGGGCAAGTGATTACGGACTGGAGTTGCGGTATCATTTTACTTGCCCGGTTAACTCAGGCTCTTCGGTTTCGAGAAACGGAGCGTCATCCGTCGCAAAATTCGACCCTTTTTTGTTGGCAAAATACGTAGCCAACGCACGCTTGCCAAATTGGTGGAAAACGACCGGCGTAACGATTATATCCAGTAATGTACTCGACAGCAACCCGCCCAGAATGACTGTTGCCACTGGATAGAGGATTTCTTTACCCGCTGCCGACGCATCTAATGTCAGCGGAATCAGGGCCAGCGCGGCTACCAAGGCAGTCATCAGCACGGGCACTAAGCGTTCCAGCGAACCCCGGACAATCATGTTCTCGGAAAACGTTTCACCTTCCTGCTCGATGAGGTGGATGTAGTGCGAAATCATCATGATGCCATTGCGCGAGGCAATGCCCGTCAGGGTGATAAAGCCGACCAGCGTCGCCACCGAAAACGTGCCACCCGTCAGCATCACGGCCACTACGCTGCCAATCAGTGCCAGCGGTACGTTGAGCATAATCTGCAGCACAATCCGCGATGATTTAAAGTGACTGTAGAGCACTAAGAAGATGCCAAGAATCGAAAAAATGCTAAGCAGACCAATCAGATTCGTAGCCTGTTGCTGGCTCTCAAACTGCCCGCCGTATTCCACAAAATAACCCGTTGGCAGCTTTACCTCCTGTGCCACTTTGGTCTGCAATTCGGTTACCGTACTGCCCAGATCCCGTCCCTGAACATTGCAGGAGATCACAATCCGGCGCAGGGTATTTTCGTGAGCAATTGAGTTGATCGCGCTCGTATAAGCAATATCGGCAACCTGACCCAGGGGAATGGCATTTCCCTGAGCATCACTTATTTCGGCTGATTTAATTCGGTCAATGTCGATTCGTTCGTCGTTTTTCACCCGAAGCAGAATATCGAACGTTTTAGGACCATCGAGCACCTGACCCGTGACTTTTCCGTTGTAAAATACCTCTAAGTTTTCGGCGACGCGCCCGGCCTGAATACCATACCGCTGGAGGGCATCGCGCTTGAGTTTGACCATCAACTGCGGCACCATCACCTGTTTCTCAATCTGCACGTCGACCACGCCCGGCACACGGCTGATAGTTTGCCGAATCCGGTCGGCGTTGGTCCGCAGTTCGTTCAGGTCATTGCCGAACAGTTTAATGGCGACCTGCGCCCGAACGCCCGACAGCAAATGGTCGAGCCGGTGGGATATGGGCTGACCGATGTTCACGGTAACGCCCTTGAGCTGATCCAATTGACGGCGAATATCCGCCAAAACGGCTTCCCGACTACGTTCGGAAGGTTTCAGGTCTACTTCAATTTCCGAGTTAGCGGGTGGTTCGGCGTGCTCGTCCAGTTCGGCCCGTCCCGTCCGTCGGCTTACGTACTGAACTTCCGGCACCTGCATCAACAGTTTTTCGCCGACCACGCCAATCTGATTCGATTCGGCCAGCGACGTACCGGCCGGGGTTGAAAAGTTAATCGTAAACGAGCCTTCATTGAAAGGCGGCAGGAATTCCGTACCGAAAAACGGCACTAAACTGGCTGCGGCCACGATCAGGGCAAGCGCCACGCCCATAACGAGCCGGGGGCGTTTCAACCCCCAGTGTAGCAGGCGGGTATCCTTTCGTTTCAGCCAGCGCACCAGACCACTGTCGGATTCGTGTTCGTCCGTTGCTACGGCTACCCGTTTTTTCCAGAACTGCCACTTAATGGGTCGGCTTGGATTAACCAACAAATAGCTGCACAGGGCAGGCGTAACGGTGAGCGACACAACCAGCGAAGCCACGATGGAGGTAATGTAGGCAATGCCAAGCGGAGCAAAAATACGACCCTCGATGCCCTGCATGTAAAACAGAGGAATAAACACCAGCACCACAATGATGGTGGCGTAAACGATAGAGTTTCGCACCTCGGCACTGGCCCGGTAAATGACTTCGAGGGTTGGTTTAGGGTTGGCTAACTGCCGGTTTTCGCGCAGCCGGCGAAACACATTTTCCACGTCTACGATGGCATCGTCCACCAGTTCGCCAATGGCGATAGCCAACCCGCCGAGAGTCAGCGTATTAATGGAAATATCGAACGCCTTAAAAATAATGGCCGAAACCACCAGCGACAGTGGGATGGCCGTCAACGTAATGAGGGTGGTACGGAAATTCAACAGAAACAGAAATAACACAATAACGACCAGGATAAACCCATCGCGCAGGGCCTCTTCCACATTCCGAAGCGAGGTTTCGATGAAGTGACGCTGCTGGAACAGGTTTGCGTTGATTTTTACGTCGCCGGGTAAGGTTTTCTGGAGTTCAGCCAAAGCGACCTCAACCTTTTTGGTTAACTCAACGGTACTGGTACCGGGCTGCTTTTCAACGGTCAGAATCACGGCTGGTTTGCCATTCACGCTGGCATCACCCCGTTTGATGGCTCCGCCAAATTTAACGTCAGCGATCTGCGACAACAACACGGGCAGGCCGTTTCGGTTGGCAACCACCGTGCCCGACAAGTCGGCTAAGGTTTGCACCCGCCCCACGTTCCGGATCAGCACTTCCGAACCATAGCGGTCAAAAAAACCACCCGTCGTGTTCTGATTCGTTCCCTGCACTGCCCGGTCAACATCATCGATTGTAAGACCGTACTGCCGAAGTTTGGCGGTACTGATAAGTACCTGATATTGACGGCGTTCGCCCCCGATGGGAATTACCTGCGCTACGCCCCCGATGCTCATCAGCCGTCGGCGGATGGTAAAATCAGCCAGGGTTCTTAAATCGGCCGCGCTGGTGGTATCCGATGTAAGGCCCACCAGCATGATCTGCCCCATTACGGAACTGATGGGACCCATCACGGGCGTAATCCCCCCCGGTAGTTGGACCGTCTGAAGTTTCTCGGCGGTTAGCTGCCGGGCGCGGTAAATATCAGTGTCCCAGCTAAACTCGACAAAAACCAGTCCAAGCCCCGGTGAGGCTACCGACCGTACAATTTCAACCCCCGGCGCACCATTGAGTGCCGTTTCGACGGGCAGCACGACCTGCGTTTCGATCTCTTCAGGAGCCAATCCGTTGGCCTCCAGAAAAACCGTTACGCGGGGCCGGTTCAGGTCCGGCAGCACATCGACGGGCAGATTGATGACCGTGTAGGCTCCGTAGACCAGCACCAAAGCCGCAAACGCCACGACGAACAGGCGGTTAGCGAGTGAAAAATGAATCAGCCGATTTAGCATAAGAAAACACGTTACTTTTCCTCTCAGCCCCTGGAAAAAGATAAACCTACCGGGTCATATCGCTTTTCAGGGGGTGGAGGAGCTTATTTACTTGACAACAATAACGTAATCGGTTGTGCGGACTTTACCATCGGCCTGAAACTGAACCCAGCCCCGATAAATGCCCGCTTTTTCAAACGTGGTATGCAGGTCGAATTTGCCGTCGGTCACTTCAGGGTGAACGTGCAGGTAGTTTTTATCGTCCAGACCAACAACAACCATGTGCGCCTTAGCCCCTAAGTAGTTTTCGAGCGTGCTGGCGTCAACTTCCTTTCCGCCCTTCTTCAATACGCCCTGAATGTGGGCCAGCTTGCCTACGGATAACTGGCCGCCTTCCGGCACCAGATCGAGCGTGTAGCCATCTACGGTCGCGCTGAGTTTAGGCGATGAATAGGTGACCGGCGTATAGGGCGTTCCGCCCACGGTCAGGTTAACTTTCTCTAACTGGGGCGACCCGCCTGTGGGCGCGTAATCGGCGAAAAGCAGGTACTCACCGCCTTTGGCGAAGTGCGTTTCGTTTTTATTAGCCCCGGCAGAATAGTCTTTGTTGCCGGGCAGTACGGCAACATCGTAGCTACCCGATGCCTGATAATCCGGGTGAATGTGTTCAAAATAAGACAGGTCTTTAGAAACCACAATCAGGTGAATTTTCCGCTCATGGTGCAGGTCTAATGGGACTAATTCCCCTTCGGCTCCCTTTACGCCCGGCGTAAATGATAACAGGGCAGCTTTGCCTGCTTCAACCTTGGCGGGGCTGGATTTGAATTTCATCAGGTAGGTTTTCCCATTACTCTTGCCCGCATTGTCGTTGTGTTCGAGTTTCATGCCGCATTTAGGACACATTTCGCCTTCTTTTCCCGTCACTTCAGGGTGCATAGGGCAGGCGTACGTGTGCTCTCCACTGTGTTCATGATCATGGCCATCCGCGTCGGCGGTGGACGTTGTATTGACAGCAGTTGTTTCAGTTGTCGATTCGGTCTTATCGGAATTGTTGCAGGAGCTGATAAAAAAGCTGGTACTGAGTGCCACCAATGTAATGGCAGTGAGTTGAATTTTGGTACGCATAAACTTGATTGGTTTTAGAAAAAACTTATTGGTTTAAATAAATCATTTTGGCCTGGTAGGTGCCACTTACTACTACCCGTTCGTCGGCTTCTACGCCCGACAAAATTTGGGTGGACGTGCCGTTATCCGCCCCCGTCGTTACGTAGGACAGACTAACTACTTCGGGCGCATCCTTGATAAAGACAATGGGCTTACCGTTCAGTTCGCTGATGGCCCCGTTGGGAACCGACAGCCCCCGCGTTGCCTTCGCAGACTGTACCCGGATGGTCACGAATTCGCCAATTTTGAAGGCCCCGCCCGAATTACTCATCTCGAAAAGCAACCGTTGCGATTGATTCGATGCATTGATGGTCTGAGCCTGAGAAAGCAGCCGGGCCACACCCGACTTAGCGGCATCGTTAACCCCTTCGACGCCAAACGACTTAGCCGACCGCACGACCGCCAAATCCTTATCGAATACCTGAGCTTCGATATACACCTTTCCCAGATTGGTAATCGTGAACAGGGTCTCTCCCACGTTTACCGTTGAGCCGATAGCGGCTGTAAACGGACCGACAATACCCCCTACTGGTGCTTTCAAGGCAATGGAGCGGGCATTACCGCGCCCACCTTGAGCGATGCCGGTAAATACCTTCAGGTTCGCCTGTGCCCGGTTCAGACGAGATTCGGCTTCGGTCAGGTCACGTTTAGCGACGATATCTTCGATGGTTTTGAGCCGGTCATACTCTTTGCGAGCCGCCTGAAGTTCTGCCGTAAGGTTGTTGCGCTCGGCCTGTAAGTTTATCTGAGTAGCCGCGTCAATCGTTTGCTCAACCACCGCCAGCGTTTGTCCTTTACTGACCGATTGCCCAACCCGCACCAGTAAAGTCGTTAACCGGCCTACCTGCGGAGACTGCACCACCGCCTGCCCTGTCGACGAGGGAATGACCGTGCCGGCAACCGTTGTCGTTTGCGCCTGATCACCGGCTTCAAGTCGCTGCGTCAGGATGTCGAACAAAAACTGGGTTTCTTTCGGAATGGCAAACGTGGTCGACGTACCCCCGCCACCGGTTGCTGCGGCACCATGTTCTTCGCCCCCATGGGCGGTGGCCCGTTGCCAGTTGGCCGTTGGCAGGATGCCCAGCAGAATGGCAATACTCACAGCAACCCGCCGGTTCCGCAGCCGCATCAGAAGAAACATCAGGGCCATACCCAGTACCAACCCACCGCCCAGCAATACGTAGGTATTTTCGTACCAGTTCGCCTGAGCCGGGGCCGGGGTAGTAGCCGTAGTGACGGGCAAGTCTTTACCGACCTCTATACCCGGCAACAGCATCAGGTCCGCTCCCAAACCGGCGTTCAGGCTAACCGTCAGCGAGTATGCTTTCTTGGCGGGAAACGTACCTGTCAGCTCGTAAATGCCTTTGCCGGCCGGTTTCACAGTAAAAACCAGTTTACTGTCTTCGGGGCTGCTCACCTGAAGCGTGGCCTTTTCGACGGGACGGTTGGTGTTGAACTCATTGACGTACAGGCGAAGTTTACCGGCTTCACCTGCTTTCACTGGTTCGTAGTGGAGCACCAGTTCATATTTATCCGATATGGCCTGGCTGGTAAAATAACTCGTGGCTTTTCCGGTTGGGGCGGTTGCCGCTCCGTGGTCTTCGCCCCCATGGGCCAATGTGAACTGGTAACCAGCCAGGAAGAAGAAAATCCCCAGCAGGACCGTAAATTGCGTTAGTCTGTTCATAGGTTTCCGGTTAGATAGTTGATGGTTAGCAGCGACTGGTTATAGTTTCGCAGTGCGTCTAAGTAGCGTTGCCGGATGGCATAGGCATCGTTAATGGTTCTCAGAAAACTCACGTAATCGTTCTGCCCACTCTGAAAAAGCCGCCGGGCCGTGTTGATAATGTCGTCGGATTGCCGTAAGCCCGTCGTTTCGTAATAATCGAGTGACTGCCGGTATTTATTAAAATCTCCCTGTGCCTGTTGCAAATCGACCGATAAAGTCTGCACCTGTGCCGTTGTTCGTTGGCGAGCCAGTTGCAACCCGGTCTGCGCGGCTGCCGTGCGGCTGCGGTACTGCCCAAACCAGACCGGCAGCGTCAGTCCGAATCGAAACCGGAGTTGCGTCGGCGTTTCTCTTGACGACTGGTTATAATAGCCGACCATAATTCCCGGCAGGGACCGCGCACGTTCCAGTCCGATCTGTTGCTGGCTGATGACTTCCGTTTGCCGAAAGAAGGCCAGCGACGGATTTTGCCCAAAAGCTGCCGAGTCGGGTTCGGTTAAAGCAAAGCTCGGCAGATTTCGACCTAACGTAGCGGTCTGAATGGGTTCAGGACGACCAAATAACCGTTGTAATTGTTGGCTTATCGTCTGCACGTCAGCCCTGGCCTGCCTGAGTTGATTACGCACTTCACCTGCCTGCGATTCGGCAAACGTTTTACTAAGGTAGTCGATCTGTCCGGCCGTGAACTGCCGACCGGCGATTAGCTGAAGTTGATTATAAACACTATCCTGAAACTGGTATTGCTGCCCCAGTGCTTCGGCGTACTGGAGTGCCAGATAGAGGGTACGTACCCGAAAGCGAATGTCAATTTCGGCGATTCGTTTTTCGGTTTGGGCCAAGCCAATCTGCTGATTCTGAAGCTGGTATTGCCGTTTATACACTACTGGCAACTGGAAAGACTGATTGACACCAACCGTATAAAATTCACCACTTGGGCTGTCCGTGAACACATCCAGGTTTGGAATCGTATACGCTCCTTTCAGCAGTTGCCCACTTTGACGGATGGTTAAATCAGCAGCCCGAATGGCCGCGCTATTTGACAGCACTAAGTCCACGACCTCCGTTTCGGAGAGCATTTTCTGGGCCAGTGTGCTATAAGCAAAACCCCAGCTTACCAACAAACAAATCAGTCGTTTCATTCGATCAAATGTTCTTCGACCGGTTGGTTGGCGGGGTAATTTCCGTCAACCAGCCAGTATTGTTTAGTGTTTATGCCCGGTGTGACCACCCGCCTTTTTTGCCGACATCAGGTCAAATGAAGCCGAAGCGGATTGTCCCTTAATAACTACGGTGACCACTGCTTTGTGAAAGAGTTTGGTTTTGTCCAACGTACCGATAAACTGTTCAGTGCCGGAAGGGATTAAGTTGGCCGTTGTCACTTTACCGTCCGGCGTTTGCAGTATAGCCGTAGCCGAGGCACCGGTTATGGGCAGTGTTTTTTCATTGGCATCGAGCAGGTAAACGGTCAGCGTGCCCTTCTTTTGCAGCAGTTCCAGATGGTAGTTGCCCGCCGATTTAATGGTGCCACCGTGTGCAGACCCGTGTTTATGACCATCCGCCCCGTGTTTATGCTGAGCAATAACAGGAGCCAGACTTAATAAAGCCAATGCGAGGGAAAGAACGCTATTTTTCATAAGCTATTGATCTTTACTTAATTAACATCAAATCCAGTCCAATGGATTACGGTCCGACGCATTTTGCCCCCGATAGGCGGCTGGTGTCAGTCCCGTAATGTGCTTAAACTGATTGGTCAGATACGCCACACTACTATAACCCAACTGCCGGGCAATGTCACTGATAGACACCTCATCGTAACTGAGCAGTTCTTTAGCCCGCTCCACCCGCTGCATAATCCAGAACTTTTCGATTGTCAGATTCTCCGTAGTTGAAAACAGGTGGCTCAGATGGGCATAATCCAAACCGACCTGAGCTGCCAGATAATCTGACAAGGTAATTTTCAGACTGGCGATGTGCCCGCTCTGAATCAAGTCAATAATGAGCGTCTTAACCTGGTTAACAACCCGCGTAGTTCTGTCTGTCAGCAAAGCAAAGCCATGCCCTTCCAGCACCGGACCGATAAGCGCCAGGTCGACGGTAGGTTCCTCAACGATAGCCCGCCCTAATTCGACCTGGGTAACCTGATAGCCCAGCCGTTCCAGTTCATAACGCACAACCCAAATGCAGCGGCCGCACACCATATTTTTGATAAAGAGTTCCTGTAGAGCCATTGTCAATAGATTATCCTGAAACACTCGAAAGCCGACGCGCCGAACCATCCTCTCCGGGAAGGTTCAGCTTATATTTCTTCTTTGACAGACCCGCATTTCAACATCTTATCACCGTAGTAGGGATTACGTACTTCTTTTTTGTCGCTAAGCCACGATGCTCCCTTGCCTTCGGCCGCCATCGGGCAAAACTGGACGTAGGTTTTGGCTGGCTTAGTCGCTTTTACCAACGTAATCATACTGGTTGAGAGCACCTCAAACTGTTCACGCTGCGTCTCGACGTTACCGGTTTTGCTGATGGCGGTGGCTTGCATTTTGGCCGTTGCCACGGCTTTTTTATCCGATGGTGACAGGTTAGTCATGTTGAGTTTATCCAGTGCTGACATCAACGTAGTGGCCTGCGTTTTGGCCTTGACTGCGTCGGTGGCAACAAGGGCATCTTTTACGCCATAATAGGCTGAGAGGGCGGTCGTTGCCTGAGCTGAAGCAGCCACTGAAAACAGCGAAAAACTTAGGAAAGCGATTACCAAACGCGAGATTGAGAAACGAGTAATTTTCATGAGTTTACTGAAATGAATTAAGTGAAACATTGATTAAACGTTGGTTGGTGTCCGTCTTCCTGCTTTTGACTTACGCCGAAACCAGGGCGACGAACTGATATAAAGGGCAAAGCCCGATGAGATCGTCAGCAGGCCCAGCACCGAAAAAGCCCGAAGCAGCCCGTTGTTGATGTCATCCCGGCCTTCATAATCCATTGTGTGAAGCATCCAGAGCACATCGAAAATCCGCCAGGGATCAGTTCGCACACTTTGCACGGTGCCCAATTGAGCCGCTACGTAGACCGTCGCATGGGCGGGTTGCCGAAACGTGACCCCATAAGCAGGCAGCGGTTTTCCCCGGTATTCGTGGTGGCCGTTTGTGTTAGTCAGGTACTCGACCCGTTCCACATCCGACGGCCCGGCAAACCGACGTTGGGCCAGAGCAACCGCTTCATTCTTTGTCAGTTCACCTCGTAACGTGCCGGTTCGGGCATCGGCTAATTGCGTGTGTGCCATCGGATGGCCGTTTCCGTGGGCAACCTGGTAACTCAGTTGGTAGACGGGTTGCCCCAATACATCGATAAGCTGCACCCCGTCAATAAAATTAGTACCGGACTGCCTGGCAAGAGCGTGTATTGACACGGAGGGCGACGCTAACGACGTACTGAGCGGCATAGCCCCCGCCGGGTGTTTTAGGTGGTCGCCATGAATCTCGTCGAGGTTCGACCAACTGAAATACAGTCCGCCCAGCGTCCAGAGCAAAAACTGAACGCCAATGAACAGCCCCAGATAACGGTGCGTCTTACGAATACGAAGGTGCCAGGTACGGTTCATCGGGGAGTCGTGCGCGTTTAGTTCATATGTGTGTCCTGCCTGAAAGCAGTGCAGCGTACAGGCCGTTCTATCACCAACAAAGCGGATACGAGAAAAACGTTTGCGGTTGTTTCATGGCATTCGTGTTCAGTAGATTACACGAACTTGAGAGCATGGTGCGGCAACAGGGCAGCTATCATGAGTGACGTGTGCGTGGACAGAATAAATTCAGGATGGACTCAGATCATGAACACAAACGGCAGCACCGCACAGGACTGGAGAGCCAAATGGAAGCCCACCGAGACACGGATAAACACGCCGAAGCATCCGTCAGCGAGTAGCGCAACAGGAAAGCAGGTTTAAATCAGCCAGGTACAGCCAGCAATAAGCCGGTGACGACCGGATCGGAATACCGGATCGTGGGCAAGGGGAAGCGTAGAGGAAGCGACCTCTGCCGGAAGCATAGCTGCCAGCAGTAACCGGAACCGGGGATTGGGAATGAACTCGGCGGGTTGCAGAACAACCGGGGACTCAGTGACAAAACGACTTACGTCGAGATGTTCATAGGAAATCGTTGTCTTGCAGCAGGGCATTTTTTTGACAACGGGGTTGCCCGAAACCGGCACGGACAGTTCGTCGGCCTGACATGGTTTGGCACACCCTTTCTGATTCAGCAGTAATGATTTGGAATGTCCCCGCATCTGGCACCAATGTTCGACCATACCAAAACCCGTACTGCTCAGCAGAACCACAAAGGCCAGCCAGCAGCAGATTAGGCGAGTAAGGAACGATTTTTTCATTGGATGCACTTTTTACTTTGCAAACTTACAGGCTTTCCTACTACGGATAGTTATAGGATTCCGTGTAGCCTTTACAAAATTTATGGAAGCGGGCTTTAAAATGGCCAGGGTACTTACGCAACGGCTACCTGATCATCTTACTACGTTGTGAAGCACCATCAGCTCATTACCTGGAGGTGCTTACTAAACCCCACTTACGGCTGCTGGAGTAAATCAGTCTTCGCCACCATCACCTGCCCGTCTGACTCCCACACGCAGACAACGGTTTTTCCTGCCACGGCAACACTGGGCATCTGACCCTTACCAACCTGAATAGACGAATTACTGGCTGCTTTAACCCAAACAGTGCCTCCTTCATCCCAGGCCAGCACAGGCTGTTCTGTTTGCGAAGCTAACGTTACGTTACGACCGGTCGCAACGGGTGTTTCCATTTTGCCGGGCAGACACGTATAGAGGGTGTTTTCGCGTCGCCAGGCGGTTACTGGCTGGCCTGTTGTCGAGAGCACGACCGCACCTCCATCCATTGGACAGGCGGTTAATTTCCACGTACCCGCGCCCAGTTTTTGGGCTATGGCGTAGGTCTTGCCGCCATCCGTCGAGTGAGCCAGATGCAGGTCACGTGAGCCACCCAGCCAATTGCGGAATTGTACGTATACGTCATTGTTTTTAGCGGCAATCGAAACCTTGCAACACTCGCAAACGGTGCCATCGGGTGAGCGGTAGATAACCCGGTTGTCCGACCAACTGCGTCCACCATCGCGCGAAGTAGCACCGACAATCTTATTGTTTTTATCCTCACGCAGGTCCAGCCAGACCGCATGAAAGGTACCTTTGTCGGCACCGGCTACGGCCTGAAAACCCTCTTTGGCTATTTGCGGCACATCATTGATCCGTACAGCAGGTGACCATCGGTTGGTTGCCCTGTTGAGGGAGTAAG
>JANPJE010000209.1:0-10484 GCA_031425355.1 Spirosoma sp.
AAACCGTCAGCGCAATCAATAAAAACAAGCTATACAAACCCGCTTTAGACAGCAATACAACCGGTGTTTGAACGTGCTGAATCTGGTGGTTTAGCCGCTCCAGTTGAAGTTGTTCGGCCAGATTGAGTTGCGGTTTGGTCAATAGAGGCAAGCTGTATTCGACGTCGCCAACGGTTTGGTGGATGAGCCGGATGGCCTGTGGTTTCTTGTCCCGATAAAGTTTATTGACAACCGCACCCGCGCCAAATGCGACCATGCTAACCAGGATCGGCCAGATTGCTGAATTGGTGAACGTGGCGGTTAGAAAATACGCCGATACTGCCAGTAACACGCAGCGTAACAGGGTGTTAGCGTAGAGTTGGTACGTAACCGACGAAATCAGGCGTTTCAGTTCGTTCATGCGTTTTTTGTCAAAGCAAGCCAGCGTTCGAGTACTAATAGAACGATAAATAAGAGCAGTAGCGCATTTTGAATACCCGCCTGTTGTTCGGTAGTGGGTTTGATTGACGGAATAAACAAGGCTCTTAGGTCGCGCTGGCTCAGCGTCGGACGATTACTGTCAAGACCGTAAAAATTCACTAATTGTTCACCAAGCCACTCCGGCAATTGCCCGGTCGATACCCGCTCCGACGTTTGAGGTGTTAATACGTCATCCGTAAAAATGACGTTGGGAAGTGTTGACTGTTGCACGTTTCCCGAAATAATGTAAAGCGTTCGGGGAGAGAACATTACAGGTAATTTATCTGTGAGTAATACGTCATAGAACTGGCTCGGCGTTCGCTTTTCGTCAATCGTGAAGTCAAGGCCATACACGTCGGTCAGAGCAGCCAGAGCCGCTTTCACCGTTTCATTTTCCTTGCCGTTTCGATAACTGAGCAGTACCCGGATCGGACCCGAATGCGCCGGTGTCGACGCAAATTTCAGCGTTTGGTCAAGAGCCGGATTGCTTACTAATTTGCCCGCCCGGTTTATGAACAGGTTTCTATTTGCCTTTCCCACGACGTACACCCGTGGCTGACTTATCGAATCAACGACGCTATGCAGATAAAACCGGGTTGGCGTTGTGATCGCGGGTATATCGGCCAAAGCCGGATTTGTGCTAATGTACAAATGCAATTCGGTGTTTTTGGGGTCTATTTGATTGATGGCCGATTGCAGACGTAACGAATTAAAACGAGTTGTTTTTTTGGGCAGAGACAGTTTATCCGTTATGGGTTCCATATCCTCATTCGACCAGATAACCCGTTCGTCTTTTTTGAGTGCTTCGGATAATTCAAATCGAAAATTGTTGGAAACCGCCGGGTTTGGTTCGACCAGATGAACTTTCTGAATGGCGGGAGGCTGATTGAACCAGTTCAGGATGGGTTGCGCGAGTAAAATAGCCAGTAAAATGAGGAGCAGGCAACGAATAATCAGCAGCAGAATATCATCGAGTCGAAGGCCCCGGCTTTGTTGTTGTTGTTTCTCGGTGAGCCATTGCGTAGCCGCCCAGGGCAAGGGTTTTCCCTGCTTCTGGTGCCAGAAATGGATCGCAATCGGAATGATTACAGCCAGCGCACCCCACAATAAAGTTGGCTCTATAAAAGACATTTGTAATTTGTGCGGTTCCCCGCCGGGATTTGTGGTTTGTCGTTAGCTGACGCGAGGAATGTGAACTTCAAATGACAAATCCCGGCGGGGAACCGCACAAACTCTTATTTAATTCACCAAAAATTGCCGCAACACCATAGCTATTGGGTCGCTCAGACGGGCGCGAATCAGCCGTACGTGCGGTATTCGCAACCGTTCGTCCAAATCAGCTAAGTAATCCGATGCCCGTTGCCGAACGGTGTCCCGAATGGCCTCAGCCTGTAACTCGATTTCTTTACCTGTTTCCAAATCCTGAAACCGGTAAAAACCCCGCATCGAGAAATCCATTTCCTGATCGCCCAATAGCTGGAAAATAACGATTTCACGACGCGGCCCGGCCACACTCTGAATCAGCTTTATCCACTCGTCATTTACCTGCAAAAAGTCCGACGCAATGATGAGCATTTCGCTTTGCTTCCGGCTGAATTCGGGAACCGATGCGTTCTGATTCACCCACGCGCCCGACGCCTGTACGGTTTCGAGCGTCGCCACGATTTTCTGAAAGCCCTGCCGTCCTGCCGGAACCAATGGTTGCACACGACCATCTTGCAGCGCGTACAAACTCAACTGGTCGCTCTGCCGATTGCTCAGATACGCCAGCGACGCCAGCAGAATCCGGGCATACTGCAACCGGCTAATCCCTGCTTCGGCGTAGTTCATCGACCCCGACAAATCGAGCAAAAGACGTATTTGCTGGTTGCTTTCCGTGGCGGATTCGCGAACTAAATAATGATTCGTCTTGGCGAACAGCTTCCAGTCAATTCGCTTGGGATCGTCGCCCGGCGTGTAATGCCGAAACTGCTCAAACTCGGTACCAATCCCCGACCGCCGACTGGTTTGAATGCCCAGTAGTAACTCATCACTGACCAATTTTCCGGCCAGTTGGAGGTTGTTGAGTTTGATGAGGTCGTTGATGAGCATTATTATTAATTCAATGTTTGTGCTTTGTCGTTTTGGTTACCGCCGGGGCTGGGAGTGTTCTTCTGGCGTTAGTTAACGACAAACCACAAACTACTAACCGTAAACTCATTTCACAGTAGCAAGCAATTCCTGAATCACCCGGTCGGTGGTAATGCCTTCGGCTTCGGCCCGGAAATTGAGCGCGATGCGATGACGTAATACGGGGTAAGCCAGCGTCTGAATATCATCGGGAATGACCGAAAATCGTTCGCTCAACACGGCGCGGGCTTTAGCGCACAGCACCAGTGCCTGCCCGGCACGTGGACCGGCTCCCCACTCGCCCCACTGTTTCACAAACGCCGACGGTGACCCATCCGGTCGAGATGCCCGAACCAATCGGTTGATATACTCAATCAGTTCGTCGCTGATGTGGACTTGCCGGGTAAGATTCTGAAGATCAAGTATATCCTGATCAGAAAGAATAGTTTTTAGGTCGGGGCGGGCCGTGCCGGTGGTGCTTTTCAATACGTCAAGCTCTTCCTGTTCCGATGGATAGCTGAGTTTGATGTACAGCAGAAATCGGTCTAACTGTGCTTCGGGCAGGGGATACGTACCGGCCTGTTCAATTGGGTTTTGGGTGGCAATAATCAGGAAAGGCCGGGGTAGTTCGTAATCGTTGCCGCCATACGTGACCTTGTATTCCTGCATGGCTTCGAGCATGGCGGCCTGCGTTTTGGGCGGAGTCCGGTTGATTTCATCAGCCAGCACGACATTCGCGAAGATTGGCCCGCGATTAAAAACGAACACTTTATGGCCCGTTTCGTGGTCATCTTCCAGAATCTCCGTCCCAACAATGTCGCCGGGCATCAGGTCGGGCGTAAACTGAATGCGTTTGAATCGCATCGCCAGCGCATTGGCCATAGTGCTGACCATCAGTGTTTTGGCAAGTCCGGGAACGCCTTCGAGCAGACAGTGCCCCCCCGCCAAAAGCGAAATAAGCACCTCGCTGATGGCTTCCTTCTGTCCGATAATGACTTTGCCGATTTCGTTTCGTAGCTCCGGTAGCTTCGCTACCAGCGTTTTATAGTGCAATAAGTCTGTTGATTCCAAAGGTCGATTCTTTCAGGTTGTATAAACGTAATGAATGGTAAATTTTGTAATTCATCATTCATCTTATGCTGTCAATGCGTAGGTAACAATGTTCACCCCAAATTTCGTGTTGTCTTCGGCCAGAAAGCGTTTGTTCCGAAAGTCATAATCCCACTCGCAGCCGTAATCTTTGTTGCTGTACAAAACGCCGATTCGCCCGTTGATGGTGATGGCTTTGAGGTAGTCATGCACGAGGTCGTCGCCCCACCCGTTCAACTCGAACGACGTAGTAGGCGGGCCATCGTCAAATTTGAAAAAGCAGGTGTAAATCGGGTGATTATTCGGGATTTTCTGCAATGCTTTTGGCCCAAACGTTCGTCCCATTTCCTGCTCAAACGATTTGGCAAATAAACCGTCGAGATCGTGGTTACAATCGTCTACAAACACGAAGCCCCCATTTTGCACGTAGCGCTTGAAATGATCTCGCTCCTGTCCTGAAAACTCGACCAATTTATGCCCGCTCAGGTAACAGAACGGACTTTTGAACAAGTCAGGACTGCTTAACTGCACTACTTTCTCCTTCTGATCGACCGGCAGTGTCGTGTATTCCACCAGCGAATGCATCAGGTTCGATGGCATTCGCTGATCGGTGTCCCAATCGCCGGACGTGTATTGAATACGGGTGAAAAAGAAAGGTTTCAATCGCGTTTGTTGAGTTGATAAACTGATTCGCAATCAGACAGAATCAATACGGGTTTACGGATTTTTCCATGATTAAATCGTCCATAATAAAGCCGTTACCGATGTTTATTGTTTCTGTATCGACAACCGTAAAGCCCATTCGTTCGTAAAACTGAATTGCTTTGTTGTGCTTATTTACATTCAATGCCAGCCGGTTATTGTTGTGCTGCCGTGCCAATTCCGTTACGTGGTCGATCAACAACCGGCCAACGCCTTTTCCCTGACTTTCAGGCAAGAGGTATAGTTTGTGAATCTTCGTTATTGCTTCATTTTTATAAGTCAATTCATAAGAAATAAAGCCAAAGTATTTCTCGAAATTTTCGGCTCGGGCCAATAGAAAAATGTGGTTTTGCTCATCTACCTGACGTTTCAGCGCGTCCAGACTATACATCATGTCCAGCATGTAACTAATCTGCTCAGGCGACAGAATATCACCAAACGTACCCGGCAATGTCCGGTGGGCAATTGCTTGAACAATCAGCAAACCTGACTTGGTTGCTTCGGTAATGACAATCATTGGGTACAAAGAGCAGCTTTAATCTACTTTCAGACTAAAGAATGAGTTCGTAGTTAAGTTAGTCAAATGCCTTGACCTGGTGCAAAATGTCTTTTGTAATTTTCTTGCGACAATCGCCAAAATTGGGGTTTTGGGTGGTCCGACTCTTGATTAGCCGGGTAGCAAAAAAATACGGTTTAGTATCTTGTTTAACATAGCCAACCCACCAGCCTGTGTCCTTTCCTCCATCACGTGTCCAGCCTGTTTTGGCTCGAATAACATACGTACTTGTTGTTTCAGTAATCATTAACCGCTTTACTATAGCCATGTTTTGTTTAGAAAATGGCAGTTTTCCTTCATAAAGTGCCTTGACAAACTCAACCTGATTAACTGGTGAAACAGCAAATGGGCCGAAATTCCAAAAATCAACGCCTGATTCGGAGAGGTTCATATTCCCGTAATGGCATTTGTTTAGATAGAAACGGTATCGGTCCCTACCTATTTTTTTTGCCAATTCAATGTAGACCCAACCTGCTGACTCCTTGAATGCCTCCTGCACAGTCATATCCCGATAAATTTCAGGACGATACCCGTACAACACCGTGTCTACTCTCCCAACCCACTTTACAACGTCGTTTTCATTACGAATAACCCCCGTTTCTAATGCAATCAACGAGTTAATTATTTTAAAGGTTGATGCAGGTAAAGTGGGTCGTCGACTCTCATATTCATCGGTGAAAATCCACTTTTGCTGACTGTAATCATATATAGTCGTACTACCCTCCAGATTGCAGTCAGCAAATGGCTTTTTAAAGTCAATCTGCGCTGCGCTGATGGTTGGTAAAAAACAGTATAGTAGCAAAAGCCGTATCATTCCTGTCATATACATAGGGCAATTCAGACTGATTGGATAAACTGGTAAACATAAACTCCCGAATTTCATCGGTGGGATCAGGTAATTCTGGTGCGTATCCAACCGACAATCTGGGCAAAATCAAGCTGGCTGGAAGCAACCTGAATGACAAACTCATATTTCTCATCCTGCGTTGCCGATAGGTCATTTCCAGATTGCATGAGCAACAAGCGCATAAGCACATAGCCAGTGCGCTTGTTGCCATCTACGAAGGGATGATTCTTGATGATGCTTTCCAAAATAGCCCCCGCTTTTTCTTCTGGAGTTGGGTAAAATAACGTTTCGCCAACTCCACCAAAAGGACGTTCGATGGCAGATTGCAGTAGTCCTTGATCCCGAATACCGGAAGAGCCACCAAATTCGTCAATTAACATCTGATGAATAGCCAGTACATCGGCAAGGTCGATCATTGAGCCAACTTACTGAGTAACGTACGATCTTCAGTCAGAATCTTCCTCAAATTGCTGGCGATCAAAACGTTGGCAGCATTCGACTTTTCAATTTGCCGTAGATATGATAACAGATCACTTAATACCTCGTCGGGAAGTTTATCAACGATTTCATTGATCTCATGCTTTAGTTCTGTTGTTGCCATTGTCAAATCTGTTATCACTGGATTAAAGAACAGTTCGGCCTGCGTTTCCGTTACACCGCATCGGATAAACTGGTGAAGGTAAACTCCCGGATTTTCATAGGTGGAATCAGGTAATTCTGGTCGGATTCCGTGCTCACGACGCGCTCCGGCCTGCCCAGCGATTCGAGGTTGTTGAGCATAATAATCGGGCTTTCGTTGAAGCGAAAGTTTTTGACCGGATGCTTGATTTTGCCGTTTTCGATGTAAAACGTACCGTCTCGGGTGAGGCCCGTCAGCAGGATTGTTTGCGGGTCAACTTCGCGGATGTACCAGAGTTTGGTGACCAGAATACCGCGCTGGGTGCTTTTAATCATCTCTTCCAATGACGCGTTGCCGCCCAGCATAATCACGTTATTCGGCCCCGGAATGGCTTTTTTGCCTTGCTTCTGTGCCCAGTAGCGCGAGTAAGACAGGTTTTTGACTACACCTTTCTCAACCCACATCGTCTTCTCCTGCGGTCGGCCATCCCCCGACCAGGGCGAAGCGGGCAGTTCGGCATTGGTCGGGTCAGAGTAGATCGTTACGCGCTCGTCAACGATTTTGTCACCAAGCCGCGATTTTCCACCCGTTTTACTAAAATACGACCGGCCTTCGTCGGCGGAGCGGGCGTCCATGTTGAAGAATATGTTTTCGAGCAGAACGACAGCCGCCGTCGGCTCCAGAATAACGGTGTATTTGCCCGGCTCGATGGCCCGCGCTTCGGCTGATCCCTGTGCTTTCTGGATGGCGATACGCGTGGCCGCTTCGGTGTCTAACTTGCTGAAATCGCTGTAGCCCCGCGCTACGTAACCAGAACCCTTGCCGTCGTTGGTGCGGACGGTTAGGGAAAAATTGACGCTCGTGCTGGGGTAGTAAGCAAACAGTCCTTTGGAGTTCATCATGGCCGAATAGCCATAATTATCCTGCAAAAAGCCGGCAGCAACTAAGTTCTTCTCCCGGGATAGCAGCAGACTTTTCGCTACGGCATCGGCCCGCGCGTCAGACGTTATTTTGGCGGTCGAATCGAAAAAGCCACTTGATTTTAGGTATTGCTGCGGTCCCAGAACACCCACATATTCCGGATTTTCGGGCGCCAGCCGGGCCAGTTCTTCAGACCGACGTACTACTTTTTCGAACGATGCATCATCGAACTCGTCAATGGTGGCTACGCCCACTTTTTTGCCGAATGCCGATTGAACCTGTAAGTTCTGGTTGATAAGAGAACCGCTGGTTGACACTTCATTGCGGGCGTAGCGCAGATTACCGCGCTCTTCGCCAAGCAGATTTATTTCGCACTCGTCGGCTTTCGAGTAACTGAGGACTTTGGTCAGCAGGGCTTTTGCTTCTGCTTCGGTGAGTATGATTGCCATGGTTAGTGTGTGGTTTATGGTTTATGATGCCGGGTTCTCAAACCCGACATCATAAACCATAAACCGTTTAAATTTTCCGTGCTGTATTAATCACATTGACACCATTGAACCGGGTCGTGCTGCTTCCGTGCGACACTGCGCTCGACTGTGGGGGTTGGCCTTTGCCATCGAAAAATGAGCCGCCAAGCCGGTAGTCGCGGTCGTCGCAGACCTGAACGCACGAATTCCAGAATTCCTGCGTGTTCGACTGATACGCTACGTCTTTGAGCATTCCGGCAATCTGTCCGTTTTTAATTTCGTAAAATAACTGTCCGCCAAACTGGAAATTATACCGCTGCTGGTCAATCGAGAAAGAGCCATCGCCAATGATGTAAATGCCTTTTTTGACGTCCTTAATCATTTCCTGGACCGACAACGGCGTTTTGCCAGATGCCAGCGATACGTTGGCCATGCGTTGAAACTGCACCGAACTCCAGCTATCGGCATAGCAGCAACCCTGCGATTCTTTCTCGCCAATGATGTGAACCTGATCGCGGATCGCCTGGTAATTCACCAGCGTTCCGTCTTTCACCAGATCCCACTTTTTGGTCTGAACGCCCTCGTCGTCATAGCCAACGGCACCGAGCGAACCCACCTGCGTTTTGTCGGCGAAGAGGTTGACCTGCTTGCTGCCGTAGTTGAAATTCTTCGCCTGCCATTTGTCGAGCGTCGCGAAACTGGTGCCGGCAAAGTTGGCTTCATAGCCCAATACGCGGTCGAGTTCGAGCGGGTGCCCAACGGATTCGTGGATGGTCAGCCAGAGGTGCGACGGGTCGAGGACAAGATCATACTTGCCCGCTTCGACCGACTTTGCCGAGTGTTTGGCACGGGCCTGTTTGGCAGCCGCCGTCACGTCTTCGAGCATGTCGTAGCCTTTGTTGTAGCGAGTAGTGATGCCCGCCACTTTGTCGGCAGGATTGGCCTGTAAATATTCGTAACCCATGCCCATTGGCGCACTGAGAGCATTTCGGGTTTCGAACTTACCGGTTTTTGGGTCGATGGCCGTTACGTTAAAAATAGGCCAGATGCGGTGAATATCCTGATCGGCATAGGTGCCATCGGTGGAGGCAAAGTACTTTTGCTCATTCACCATAAACAGCACCGAATTCACGTAGTTGGCTCCGTTTTTCAAGGCCGCGCCATTCACCGACAGCAGCAAATCGACTTTTTCTTTGATCGGTACCTCAAACGCGTTGCGCTGGATAGGGGCTTTCCACGTTACCTCGCCGTAGCCTTTCTGAGCCGCCAGTTGGACCGGCTCTTTCATCAGTTTGGCGTTGGCTTTAGCAATGGACACGGCTTTTTCGGCAGCACGGGCGGTATCGGCTTCGCTTTTGGCATCGACTACAGCGGCAAACCCCCAGCATCCGTCGGCAATGACGCGAACGCCCACGCCACAGGATTCGGTATTGACGATGTTCTGTACTTTGTCTTCGCGCGTAACCACGAACTGGTTCAGGTAGCGGCCAATTCGGACATCACTGTAGGTGGCGCCTTTGCTTTTAGCCGCGTTCATGGCCGCATCAGCTAAGCGTTTTTTTACGGCTACGTCCACGCCCGGTTCCAGCAGGATTTCGGGGCTAACGGTTCGGGAAAAGGCGGGGAGGTTGGGCAGCAGGATACCAGCGGTTCCCATGCCTATGAGTTGGTTGAAATCTCGACGGTTCAAGGTGATTTACGGTTAGAGGTTTGTGGTTTATGGTTTGTAGTTTTCTGTTTACAGAGGGCTGACGTGTCCATATATGCTGCACCGGCGGACGCGTCAGCCCACTGTAAACAGAAAACTAAAAACTGTAAACCTCACTTATAAATTTATACAGCGTCTGATAAACTCGTGAACGTGAAGTCCCGGATTTTCATAGGCGGAATCAGGTGCCCACCCGCGCGGACGGGCTTGCCCATTGCTTCGAGGTTGTTGAGCATGATGACCGGACTTTCGTTGAAGCGGAAATTCTTGACCGGAAACTTAATTTGACCGTTCTCAATGTAGAACGTACCGTCGCGGGTGAGGCCGGTGTATAGAAGCGTTTGCGGGTCCACCGCACGGATGTACCACAGGCGCGTGACCAATATGCCCTTGTCGGTGCTTTTGATGAGGTCGGCCAGCGATTGAGTGCCGCCCATCATAATGATGCCGCCCGGCGAAGGAACGCCCTTTACGCCTTTTTTGTCGGCCCAAAAGCGCGAGTAGGACATGTTTTTCACGACGCCTTTCTCAATCCACGTCACTTTTTCCTGCGGACGACCGTCACCACCACCGCCACCAAATCGGCCACCGCCACCGCCAAACGGAGCTAATGGCAATTCAGCATTCATCGGGTCAGTGTAAATTGTAACCCGTTCGTCGAACAGTTTTTCGCCGAGCCGCGTACCACCGCCTTTCTTGCTTAAAAACGACCGGCCTTCGTCGGCAGAGCGGGCGTCCATGCTCCCCATCATGTTTTCCAGCAATTCGACAGCCGCCGTTGGTTCGAGAATAACGGTGTATTTACCCGGCTCGATGGCCCGCGCTGTCGATGACGCCAGTGCTTTCTGCATGGCTACTTCGGTGGCGGCTTTGGTGCTCAGCTTACTCACGTCGTTCACATCGCGGGCTGCGTAGCCGGAACCGGTTCCGTCGGCGGTGCGAACGGTAATCGAAAACTCAACGCTCGTCGCCCGGTTATAGCCGAACAGTCCTTTGCTGTTGGCAAT
>JANPJE010000210.1:0-3602 GCA_031425355.1 Spirosoma sp.
TCGTAGATATAATCTTTCTCGTCGTAATACTCGTTCGACACGACCAGTACGATGGCCGTATTCTGAAAATTCTCCAGCAGGTGCCAGTCATCCGGTTCCAATACTAAACATTGGTTGGGTTCACTGAGCGAATAGCAGACGGTCTGTTTTTCTGTTTCAACGATTATATCCACACGGCCCTGAATACAGACCAGGGCCTGCCAGGCTTTTTTATGCCGGTGTCCGCCACGCGTCGTTCCGTCGGCGTTCATGATGTAAAAAACACGCTTGAACGACCCCGGAAGTATGCGTTCAAAAACCGTTAAATCGCCACGCTCGCACGAGTGCTGGGTTAACCGTAAAAGTTCAGCCATCTGGTAGAGGAAGAAATTGCTTCCCCAAACAAGTGAGGAAGCGTTTACAGATTTTACCTATGATAAAACAGACTTCACTAATAACCGCCGGATTGACAGTGGCTTACGTATAATTACAAAATCGTAATTGTGGTGGTTTTTTTGACCGCATCGGCACTTCCCGTTATGCCGGTGGCCGTAAGCGTAACGCTATACGTACCGGCATTGGGATACGTGTAGGTTGGAGCCAGATCAGTCGAAGCCGCCGAGCCGTCGCCGAAATCCCATGAGTAGCTGACCGCATTTAAAGACGTGTTGGTAAACGTAATTTTCCGGGCGGTCGTCGCGTCGGCTTTCGTCGTAAAGTTGGGGGTCGCTTTTAAAATGGAGGGGTCAAGCGAAATGATGGTCGTTTTGAGATTCGGGTTTACGGTCGTTTGCGGACTAACGATACCAACAGCGATAGCCAGTTTTTGACCCGGATTAGCCCGCAGGTAATCGAGGTCGATTCGCAGCTCGAACGGCACCGAATTTTTCCCGTTTTCAATCGTTACCGATGCCGGAAGAACGAATTTATCGGCGGGCAAAACCGCCGTTCCAACCAGCGCACTGGTGCTGATTAGCTTGCTGACCGTATCGGCATTGGCGACAATCGTGATGGGCACATCGCTGTCAACAGAAACACCCCCGCGAAAAACACTTAACGGAATAATTAACTTCTTCTCGCTCAGATTGACAATGAATTTATACGCTCCCGAAACAGGCACACTATTAATCAGGAAAAGGCCGTTTTTGGCCGCAGGCATATAAATTACCTGCTGCGGATAGTCGGCCTTCGCCAGTTCTTCATATTTACACGAACTAAACAAAAGGCAGAACCCGAAGCAGACAAGTGCGAATCGAGTGGCATTGAAAAGAGAGATCATGCGTTTTTGGCGTTAACAAGACGAACAAATTGGGTAAGTGCCGGAAGCTATTTTACCACAGCGGATTCTGAACCAATCCTTTCGATGCATTCAGTTCGCCCTGCGGGATTGGGAAAAGGTACATTTTCGGTTCAAAAACGCGGGCTTCGACCGTAACGGGCTTATACTCAAACGTACCGTCCGCTTTTTTGGCAATATCGACGCCCATCAGGGGAGCACCCAGATATTGCGGTCCCTGCATCCACCGCCGAACGTCCCAGCCCCGGTGATCTTCAAAGGCCAGTTCAACCCGCCGTTCGTTCCGAATCCGTTCGCGCATTTCCGTCTGCGACAGCCCCGCAGGCAGTACCGGCATGGCGACGCCCGCGCGGGTGCGCACCCGATCAACGTAGGTTTTCACGTCGGCATGGCCGGGTGAGGCTTCGTTCAAGGCTTCGGCGTAATTGAGGTAAATTTCGGCCAGACGAAACAGATTCCACGACTGTACGCTGGTGTTGTTCAGCAGTAAATTCAGATTCTCGTTGACGTATTTCTTCAGGTAATAGCCTGTCTTAGTGGCATTTACGATACCCCGCCCATCACGTCCGCCAATCCAGCTTTCAACGGGTCGGCCCTTGTATGTCGTGCTGTTGAGAATGATATTCAATCCTAAACGCGGATCGCGATTGGCGTAGGGCGCGGCTGCATGAACCGGATTTTTCCAGTCGAATTTCGTGCCGTTGGTCATTTCATACGCATCGACCAAATTCTGGGAAGGCGTTGTGCCGCTGTTGCCCAGATCGTAGCCAATGGGGTAATTCGCCACTTCAAACGTATTGGCCGCCCCATTCCGACGGGTAAAAATGACCTCCGGCAATGTATAGCTGTTGGTAATAAACAGGTTACGGTAGTTGTTGTGCAGCGCGTAGCCTGTGCCCGCCAGATCAATAACGGCTTTGGCCGCATCGGCGGCCGCTTTCCAGCGGGCTTGCCGGTCGCCGGTTAGCGAAATAAGTTGAGGATTGGCGTAGCCAGCCGCCCAGGTCGGTGTGTTGAACAGATCGCTGGCGGCATAGAGCAACGCCCTGCTTTTGAGGGCCAGAGCAGCACCCCGTGTGGCGCGGCCTAAGTCTGTAGCGGGAACGGCATACACAACGGGCAGATTCCGGGCCGCCGAATCACACTCGGCCGTGATGAACTGAAGGCACTCGGCCAGCGTGTTGCGGGTTACGTTGTCAAAATTGTCTTCTACAGAAAATATCTGGGAAATAATCGGTACGCCACCGTACCGTTTCACCAACTCAAAATAGAAATACGCTCTCAGAAAACGAGCTTCGTATTTCCACCGCTTAATTTCAGCCAGTCGGGTTTGATAGACCGTTTGAGCGGATGGCGTGGGGTCGAGTTTATACTGATTTAAGTCGATGCTGTCGGTTGCCATCAGAAATTGATTGGCTTTCCGGATGCCCCGATAAAATCCGGCCCAGACCGCTGCGGGGTTATCCACCGAATTCCAGGAACCATTATTAAGTTTCTGAACGTCGGAGGTTTCCAGGGTATGCTCGGCCTCGTCGGTTGCCGAAGCTGCCATCGCGCCATCAATTTGCAGATAGCCCGCCGGTATATCGGTGTACAGCGAGTTCACCCGATTCAACGTAAAGTCGTACGACTTAGTAAGCTGCTGCTCAGATATATCGGTAATGAGTTCACGTTCCAGGTCTTCGCAGCCACTTAGCCCAAGTGCTACGGACACAAACAGTATAAATACAATACGTTTCATTTTTTTGTCTTGTTAAGGGCCGGTTAAAACTGTAGTCTAATACCCGCGCTGACGGTCCGCAGGGGCGGATATCCACCGCCAACTTCAGGATCGGAATACCCCTGCATGTGATCGAGCGAGAACAGATTTGTTCCGTTGACAAACACGCGGGCATTCATCAGCCTGACTTTTTCGGTAATCTGATTCGGAAGCGAATAGCCCAGTTCAAGGCTGCGCAGCTTGATAAAACTGCCGTCGCGCTGCCAGTAGGTCGAATACCGGTAGTTGTTCAGATTGTTGGCCGCCGACAAACGGGGATACGTAGCGGTTCCGGCGGTTTCGGGAGTCCAGCGGTCGAGCGCGATGGTCCCGATTTGCCCGTTGTTCTGGAGAGCCTCAAACCGCGTTCCGCCTAAATAAGCCGTACGTCCGCTAACGCCCTGAAACAGGAATTCCAGATCAAATCCTCTGTATTGCAGCTTAGAATGGAGACTGATGGTGAGCGTCGGCACCGATGTGTTACCAATGGGGCGGGTGTCGTTCTGATCAATGAGTCCATCGCCATTCTGATCTTTGTACTTAATGTCGCCGGGTTGCACAGCGGCA
>JANPJE010000211.1:0-7220 GCA_031425355.1 Spirosoma sp.
GGCAGGGGAGGGCAAAACGCCGGTAGTATTGATGCGTACGTCGTGGACTGATTCGTCGGCCATTTACGTAGGAGCCAAGGGCGGGAGTCCATCGTCGAGCCACGCCCACATGGATGTCGGCTCGTTTGTGATGGAAGCCGATGGTGTTCGCTGGGCAATGGATTTCGGGATGCAGGAGTACGAATCGCTGGAATCCAAAGGCGTCGATCTGTGGAATATGCGGCAGAATTCGCAACGCTGGCAGGTCTTTCGCTACAACAATTTCGTGCATAACACCCTCACCATCAACGATCAGTTACAGGCTGTTGCCGGTAAAGCCCCCATGACGAGCCATTCGAATAATCCGTCGTTTATGAATGCCCAATTCGATCTGACGAGTGTGTACGCAGCATCGCTGGTGAAGGCGAACCGGGGCATCGCTATCGTGAACAAAGCGTATGTAGTTGTTCGGGATGAGGTCGAAACGCCAGCCGCCGAAACTACTGTTCGATGGGTTATGCTGACGCCCGCCAACGTAACGCTGACGGGCACTAACAAAGCCGAACTGACAAAAGATGGCAAAACACTGACGCTTCAGGTCGATGAACCCGCTAATGTGACCATGAAAACCTGGCCCACCGACCCATCACACGAGTATGATACGCCCAATCCGGGCACGGTGCTGGTTGGTTTTGACGTCAAACTTCCGGCAAAGACCAAAGTCGCTATTACGGTATCGCTCACGCCCGCGTCAACGGCGAAACAGCCAAAACAAACGGTAAGGCCGTTGGCGCAGTGGCCGCGCTGAAATAGGGCTGTAACTCAAAACATCGGACAAACTGACATTCGACGTAGCGGTTAAGTAAGTTTTACTTGCCGCTGAAATCGAGATCGTACTGGATATTCAGCCGAAAACCGTTGTTGATTTCAAAGACCGGTTTGTTTGTAAGCGGTTCATTTTCGGGGTGTTGTGTAATTTGATTGAGGTAGTTTAGCTCAATTTTAAAACCATCTGAAACCTGATAGCCCAACCCGCCGGAAATCCGGTTCTGATTAAAAACGTTCTGGCCAACATTCCGACCAAATCCAATAAATAACTCGTCGAAGAAGTTAACGTACCATTCGCCATCGTCAATCGTAACACCTTTAAGCGGAACGGTGCCGGAAACCTGATAACGCACCCGATTCTGGTATTCCCAGTCGGCAATCCGGCGCGGATTCGTATCGTCGCCCTGCCCAAGCCATCGCTGTTCGAGCCGGAATCGGTGGCTTAATTCGAGTCTCCCTGCATTACTGCTAAGCTGAATATCCTGGTGCGTCCGGTTCTCGATGGTCGGTACGCCTGCATCGGCCACGGGATAATCGCCGTAGGGGAACGTAGTGAAAAAGGTGTAGCCACCCCCTAATTTCACCTGCTCAGTCAGTTTGTACGCCAGTCCCATCCGTGCCAGCGACTGTTGCCAGGAGCGAATCAGTTCCACGCGACGCCACTGGTATTCTGTGTGCAGTTCCCAGCGTTTGCTTAACTTGTGGTCGCCGTTGTACACGTACCATCCGATAGCATTGCGGTCAATGATTCGGTTTTGCTGACCAAAACTGGTAGTTGAAAGGAGAACAGAAGCAATTAGGCAACGGAGAATCATCGGCGAAAATCAAACACGTATCAGGTACATGATGCAGGCAGACAACACAATCGGGTTCTCCGCAATCAATCCTTTTATGGTCAGTTAACTATTTTTCAGTCGTTTTGATTTTAGTTCAGATTTAACCCAAACAAGACACCAAACCAGGGCCTTCGCTGGTAGATCCATGCATTCCGGTTTGTATCGGTCAGATAATCAATGCCTAAAGCGATACCGACATTAAAAATTCGGGCGTCATAAATAGCCGCCACACCGGCATCAAGAATAACTCCTTCGTACTGAATCGGTATGGCCGGTTGCGTAACGAATTCGTTGAGCGTTGCCGAACCGAGGCCAGCGAATATCCCGTAGCCAAAACCCCGGCTATTCAAGTTGCGGACATTAAACGAAGGGGTTACGGGTTGCCAGCTATAGCGATGGAAATCAATCCGCCGACCTAAATAGATGGCAGCATTGAAATTAGAATTTAGCTGGGACGGAAAGCCTACTATGGATGGCCGGATTTTAAACGGGAGTGTAAAGACATCTACGTCAACCTCCGTTCGGTAGAGTACCCAGTTCTGGTAGTCAGCTTTCGCAAAATTTCGACGTTCGTACGTAGCGGGCAGAATGACTTGCAGCGAATCGCCGGAGTCAATTACGTAAAGCTTTTGTTTAGCCAGTTCCGGCTGTGGCGCATGAAGTACGCGATAGAACGAGGGGTCTAACGTAGCGGGCGATGAGTTTACCCGGCAACTGACCAAAAGCCCGGCACAACCGAATAAGAACAACGCACGAAAACACAACCTGACCGTAACCAAAACCATTTGGCTCAACCGACTAAATGATCGCCAAAGTACGCGCTATTTATGAACTGAACCAATTCTTACAACTCATCCGACAAAAACTTTCGAATCGTCTGATACGGACGTAATCCCGGTGGTTTGCCGTTGGTGCCATTCGCAGGCGGAGTTCCGTTTGGGCGGTTCTCCGTCGTTCGGCTGCGGTTGGTGTTGTGGAGAGACAGCATTTCTTTCCGCAACTGCCGCTGCTCATCGTCGCTCAGGCCGGAGCGCGTAGCTTCGCCCTGTCCATAGCCATCGTTGAAATTACTGATACGGCTGTCGGTTTGGGCCAGTTTCAGTTCGGCCAGCAGATCGTTCAACTCGGCTATAATGGCCTGACGGTTAGCTTTCAACTCGCTCAGATCAGGCAGTAAGTCGAGGTTGTGTTGCAGTACGTTCTGACGGGTGCGCTGCTCGGCTAACTGGGTTTCGAGCGGGGCAAGCTGCTTATCGAGCCGCTTCAGCCGACGGCGTAATTTCCATAGTTTAATATCGGCCTGTAGCCACCGAAACCAGAACGCCGAGAGTACCGGCAGGGCAATTCCCAAACAGACGGCCCCCGCCAGCGCGAACAAGATGCCGCTCAACACGAACGACAGCAAGGCCCACGGGCTATTGACGAGAGCGAGATTCAACTCGCTCGACTCGCTCAACTGCTTCTCAATTTTGCTGAGTGTCGATGGGCTAAGTAATTGCGTAGTCGACGTAGGATCGGTGTTTAGCTGAAGCTGCCGAACCGATTTATTAATAGCTGCCTTCAGTTGGTCTGTTCGATACGCTTCGTACCGGAACCAGCCCAGAACGGCCAGCGTCAATACCGCAAATACGGCCAGTGCCATCTTAAATCGCGCGTATTTCTGCCCGTTCTTCTCCGGATTTTCCTGATACGGCTTCTCGATCAGGCGGTCGTAGGCCGGTTTTAGCAGGATTGACACCATCGCCAGTCCAAACGCAAAAGCCCAGGCTTCGTTGCTATCGCGGATGTTGAGGGCATAGGCAACAATTTCGTGCGAGATGATCAGATCGCCCGCCAGAAACGAGACTCCTGCCACTAAAAACAGCAGCCCGGCCAGCAGCGAATAATCGGGAGACGCTTTGGTTCGGCGTTCGCGCAGGTTGTCACGGTCGGTTTCGAGTGCCTGCCGGTCAGCTTCGCGCTGGCCAACCTGTTTAGCGAGCCGTTCCACCTGAAGCGAATACGTTTGCAGATCGGCAAATGCCGTACGGTTTGCTTCGGTCGCTTCCGCCAACTGATTATCCGTTGTCGTTAACTCGGTTTTTTTCTCCTGAATACGCTCTGACAGCCAGTCCGTATTAATCTGGCTTGACAAATATCCTTCGTATGTTTCCCGGTTCACGCCTTCCACGCCACTGGTGTAGCCATGCTGGAAATCGGGTTGATTTGTTGGCTCCATAATTCAAGTTGTATAGTTATACAGTTACTGAGTTGTATAGTTTCTGAAGAATGGGGAAAGGTTGATACCAGACAACTTTTCAACCGTATAACTATACAACTTTATAACTGCGTAGCAAATCAATTCGCTGTTGCTCCGGGAGTCGGTCGCGGAGACTGCGGGCAAGGTCAAACTCGCTCACAAACAGGTTAACAAGCCAATCGCGGTGGGTGTTCAATCGGGTTAGCTCAGTACGTGCATGAGTCAGGGCCGCAACAACAGACTGCTTCTGCTCCCGAATCGCAGCTACTTCCCGGCGAAACCGGTCAATGTCAACTTCCCAAACGGGCAGATTTTGTACTTTACTTTGCACTAACCGGCGATTTGTCCGAATGACAGCGAGGTCGGTTTGTAAGGCATTCAAGTTGCTGATCAACAGTTTTCCGGCCAGTAGAAACAGAAAAAAAACGAAAACAAATAAAGCAATTGTCTGTCCTAATGCCCCGGTCTGCAACGCCTGCACCCCTACAAAAACCGATGCAGCCAACGGCAAACCAACTTCGGTCAGAATCCGCCGACCCGTTAACCGCGTGCCTTCTTCATAAAAGAACGATGTGCGAGCCGACAAATTGAACATACCCGCCAGAAATACGCCCACCGCAATCCAGCGGTTTTGAAAAACAGGTTGTAATGTTACGTCAATCAGGAAATACGTACCGATGCACATACCTATCGAGAAGATCAGACTCACCACCGTCCGAATCAGAGTATTCTGAATCAACTGACTGTTACGCAGACCGATACACTGATCTTGTAGCGTGAGGCTGCGGTTCTCGTAATGCTCAATAGTCCGATTAAGTTCACCGATTATCTGGGTATGCTGGTCGATGAACTCGTCGAATGGAGCCGCCTGCCGGGCAAAAAACGCCTGAATCTGCGCGACTTTTTCTTCCGAACGGGCATCGGACAAGCCGAACAAAACACCCTCATCACGCAAATTCTCTTCGTCGGCCAGCCAGTTTGGTAATGGCTCCGTTGGGTTGCTGAATGGCGAATGTGGGGTGATTAATTCGGTTGTCAATTGGGGTATGATGGCTGGGCGCGTGGCGCCTGGCACTGGAAACAAAGAAGCCGGCTTGTCCGCTAAAACAGGCGGCTCAGGTGTGGAATAGAGAAAGGGAAGGAGTCGTTGGAGAAGTGTCATTTGTGCAGCCTGCCGAACATTATGCAGCAAAACAGATTGATAGAGAGGGGTAAGTGGTGATGACATCTTTTAAAAAGATGTCCACGATGAATGAAAACGGCTTTAACTGTTTTAATAGTGCCTTTTGCACACAAACGCTCGGCCAGTTTACCGAAGAAAAACCCGCTGCAGACAACCCCAAAGCCGTTTTTTCAACTGCTGGTCGGCTTCGATGGTCGGCAATGAATCGGCCAGCAGGAACGTAATACCCTCAAACCGGACCGGCGAATAACGATCCATCATAATGTCGAGGTTGATACGCTCGAATGGTACGCCAAAGTTGATAAAATGATTGATGTATTTGCCCTGCAGCAACTCGGCAAAATTCATGTCCTGAACCCCATGTATGTTCAGCAGGTCAACTCCATCGACGTTCAGATTAACCGCTTTAAGAATTTTCTCCAGGAATAATATATTGCCAGGGTCCAGTTCTTCGTCGGCCAGAAACAGAACTTTATGGTTGAGTTGAGGCATTCGGGACTGCTGCTGAATGGGTGGTAAAATCGACGGTGTTGTTGGGCGGGGAACAGGTTGGGGCAGTGGCTCAGGTAGTATAACAGACGCGACGGATTCGGACGTAACGATGAGAAGATCAGATAATTCCGGCATTGTGTCGACCAGCAACGGTGCTGCCATGCTTACCGTTTTTCCCACCGATAAGCTATCCAGCTCGGCCAGAAAACCTGATTCATTGATTTGGATTGGTTCCTCTGCCGGGGTTTCTACGGCCACATCGTCTTGTGTAGCTGATTGACTACCGGCTACCCATGATTCATTTGGGAGCCGAAAAAGTGGGTCGGTCTGATAAAACGTCTGATAAAAATTCTTTGCTGACATGCCGGTTGCCGGGTTACCCGTCAAAAATACGCAAAAAAGCCGCCCCGCTGGTAAAGAGCAAGGCGGCTTTGGCATAATGTTGTGGCACTCGTTAAACGCGTACTGGTTGCCGGGTCGAAATTTTCAGGAAGTCATAGATCCCACAGTAACTTGTCAGGCAATTGATGGCGAACATGACCGAGAGACCGATGAACAGATAAAAAATTACACTCGGTACGAGGCCCAACAGGCAGGGGATCAACAAATTGGCAATTAGTAAAGACCGCACAATCTGGTCAATAGAGCCGATGTTTTTTTTGAGTTGCATAGGTTAAGAGGAGTACAATCGGTGAACGGGTAAAAATAGAAATATATTGGGGAGTCTGGTACTTTTACCGCATATTTTTATCAAAAAAACGCCCGTATAACCGGGCGTTTTTTTATTTGATTACCTATAGTTGCCCAGGCAGTCTTTGTGTAAACTTACAGTTAATGCTGGGTAAGGCAATGGTTAGTCATCATCATCTGCATCGTCAGCATCGCCCGGCCGCACAAAGGCACCCCGGCGCGGGGCGGGCATAACACTCTTCTGGCCACGTACCGTTTGCCACACAATCTCGCTGAAAATCAGGTCGTCAATCTCGTCGGGGCGGGTCAGATCAAACTGGGATGAGCGTTTTGAATTTCGATTGACGGCCACGTTTTTCTGAGTAATATCAACACCGGCTTCCCGCGCTTTGAATGGGGTTGGGTCCGATTTCTTGTTGAAACACCGCCACATGGGTGTGGCCGCAGCATCGTACTGACTCATCGGTTTCAGACCCAGAATCAGCTCGATAGTCCGCAACATACCTGACGTAGAATACATGGTATGATCGACAAAATTACGCTTCACGAAACCTCCCGCTACAAACGCAATCGAGCGGTGTGCATCGACGTGATCGGGACCGTTTTGGGCATCATCTTCCAGAATAAACACCACTGATTCGTTCCAGATGGGGCTTTGAGAGAGGTGCTCAACGAAACGGCCCACTGCCAGGTCATTGTCGGCGACGGCGGCATCGGGTGTGGGCAAACCAATGCGCGCCCCCGACGTATGATCGTTGCCGAAGCGCACGGTATTGAATCTCGGTACGTTCCCGGCAGCCACTAATTTATCGAAATCTTCTTCCCATGCCTCCTCTCGCTTCGTATCCAGATACCCTAAATTATAGCCTTTGAAGGTAGGGCAGTATTTGCCTTCCAGCGTTTTGATATTTGGCTTTTCCATGTCGGCAAACCAGCCGTAACTGCGAAACGATATGCCCGCCCGCACACAATG
>JANPJE010000212.1:0-4218 GCA_031425355.1 Spirosoma sp.
CAGCATAGCCTCGAAGCGGGGCAGCGTAAATTCCATAATCGCATCCATCTCGACCATGAACGTATCGTCCGTTACCTCAGATTTGTATTCGATTCGGGGCGGGGGTCCGGTTACTCCACTAACCCGCTTGGGGAACGCAGCATTTAGCGTACCTTTGCCCCTCGAAAAACGAATACCAGCATCGTAGTGACTGCGCAGTTCGGGCAGGTCAGGGTAGAGTTTATGATCCGTGAAATTCTGCTGAACGGCCTGTAAGTATGCCATCACGACATATTTCTGATATTCGGCATCCAGCCAGTTTTGTGTGAACCAGTCAGGTTGTAATTTTTTCATAAACCGGAAAACAAGTTTTTTGGGGTGTATGATTGGGTCAAACTACTTAATCATTGCCAAACTGCCAAATTCTGTTCGTTAAAAGCGGGTCATCGGCCAAAGGAAATTTAGCGAACGTAACAGATGGCAGTATGTCAGGGAAAAGCCTGAAAATTTGGCAGTTTGACGCATTGGCACAAAAATTGGCGGGTCGAGAACGACGTGTAACGAAATACACAAACAGTTAATAACCTTAATCAACTCATTATCATGGTAGCAGAAACGGAAAGCGTTAAAGTGAACGTGAAACCGCTGGCCGACCGGGTGCTGGTAGAAGCCGCACCGGCCGAAGAAAAAACCTCGTTCGGAATCATTATTCCCGACACGGCAAAGGAAAAACCCCAGCGTGGTACGGTCATTGCCGTTGGCGCAGGTAAGAAAGATGAGCCACTAACGGTTCAGGTGGGCGATACGGTTCTGTATGGCAAATATGCCGGTACAGAAATCACCGTTGAAGGCAAAGAATACCTCATCATGCGTGAATCCGACATTTTCGCAATCCTTTAAATCAGTGCGTTGTTCGTCGTTTGTGGTTCGCGCAAGCCGATTACAAACTATAGACTACAAACTTCTTCAAACTCCAAGAAACAATGGCTAAGAAAATATTTTTTGACACAGAAGCGCGTGAGCGCATCAAAAAGGGTGTTGACACCCTTGCCGACGCCGTAAAAGTTACCCTCGGACCTAAAGGCCGTAACGTCATCCTTGACAAGAAATTCGGCTCGCCGGTTATTACCAAAGACGGTGTGACGGTTGCCAAAGAAATTGAACTGAAAGACGCCATGGAAAACATGGGTGCTCAGTTAGTGAAAGAAGTAGCCTCGAAAACCGCTGATTCAGCCGGTGACGGAACAACCACGGCTACCGTTCTGGCGCAGGCGATCTACTCGATCGGCGCAAAGAACGTAGCGGCTGGTGCCAATCCGATGGACCTGAAGCGCGGTATCGAGAAAGCCGTTCATGCTGTTGTAGCCAACCTGAAAGATCAGGCGCAGACGGTTGGTGACGACTTCAGCAAAATCAAGCAGGTGGCAACCATCTCGGCCAACTACGACGAGGAAATCGGCTCGATGATTGCCGAAGCCATGCAGAAAGTAGGTAAAGAAGGTGTTATTACGGTTGAAGAAGCACGCGGAACCGAAACGGAAGTAAAAACCGTAGAGGGTATGCAGTTCGACCGGGGTTACCTGTCGCCGTACTTCGTGACGAACACCGAGAAAATGGAAGTTGAACTGGAGCGTCCATTCATCCTGATTTCGGAGAAGAAAGTATCGTCGATGAAAGAGTTGCTGCCCGTTCTGGAGCAGGTTGCTCAAACCGGCCGTCCATTGTTGATCATCGCCGAAGACGTTGATGGTGAAGCACTTGCTACGTTGGTTGTCAACAAAATCCGGGGTGCCCTCAAAGTAGCTGCTGTAAAAGCTCCTGGCTTTGGCGACCGTCGGAAAGCTATGCTGGAAGACATCGCCATCCTGACGGGTGGACAGGTTATCAGCGAAGAGCGCGGCTTCAAACTCGAAAACGCAACGATTGATTACCTTGGACAGGCCGAAAAATTGCTGATCGACAAAGACAACACGACGATTGTAAATGGTGTTGGTCAGAAAGAAGACATCACGGGTCGCGTGAACCAGATCAAAGCCCAAATCGAAAACACGACGTCCGATTACGACCGCGAGAAATTGCAGGAGCGTCTGGCTAAACTGTCGGGTGGTGTGGCTATCCTCTACATCGGTGCTGCTACCGAAGTAGAAATGAAAGAAAAGAAAGACCGTGTTGACGATGCGCTGCACGCAACCCGCGCTGCCGTTGAAGAAGGTATCGTAACAGGTGGTGGTATTGCGCTGATTCGTGCGATTTCGGCTCTTGACAGCATCAACGCCATCAACGAAGACGAGAAAACGGGTATCAACATCATCCGTCAGGCATTGGAATCACCGTTGCGGACGATTGTAGCCAACGCCGGTGGCGAAGGTTCGGTTGTTGTGAACAAGGTGAAAGAAGGTACGGGCGGTTATGGCTACAACGCCAAAAACGACACCTACGAAGACCTGTTCGCAGCCGGTGTTATCGACCCGAAAAAAGTAACGCGTCTGGCGTTGGAAAACGCGGCTTCGATTGCCGGTCTGTTGCTAACCACCGAATGCGTTATTGCCGACGAGCCAGAAGAAGCACCAGCCGGTGGCGGTCATGGTCACGGCGGTGGCGGCATGGGCGGCATGATGTAATAGCCTGTTGCTTTTTATACCGTATAGTAAAGATGCCCTTAGTCGAAAGATTGAGGGCATCTTTTTATTTGTACATTCGTTCATTCCTGCTTTTGTTAGGAGTCCTAACAGCACGTCAAAACTACAAGTTGCGGAATCAAAACTATCTGATAATCAGTGAGAAATAGTTCCGCGACTTTTCATACAATAATCTGTTGGGTGGCCTGTCCATGTAAGTGGGCTTTTTACGTCACGGTCGACAGGATAACTAACTGAAAATGAACGTTCTTTTGTTGGTGTTTCGCGTTTCGTGCGACAGATTACCGTCTCTGTTGGGTTGTGCGTTACGCGAGTTTCGTTTCACCGTCAAAGAACCTCAATTTTGAAACTTTACAATAACTAAACCTGCATGAGCAACTTTGTATTTAACGAAAACCACCAAACAACTCTTGAACTGCCAATACTAACACAGCCAACTCTATCTGAAAATAGTGAGTTCTGGAGTGACGGGCGTGAAAGAAGAGAAAAAGGGCTTGTTTTGGTTGAGTTTATGAGTAAAAATCGTGACCAGAACTTTCGGACTACAGACCCCTCTTCACAACAATTAAACGCGCTTGGCTTTATTCAAGAACGTCAAGAGGATCTGCTGGCGGCTTTTTATGACTTCACAAAAAACACTCTCTATCCCATTCATAAGCAGTTCATTGACGACGAAGAAATATTTTTCCCTCAACTTGATAGTGAGAACGACCTCAAAAAGGCGTTAGCAATCAACATTATCTATATTTGGGAAGATTCCAAAGCGGATATTTCCTATGTGAGCATTCGTTTTGAGTTCAGTGGGGACTATGAACATGGCACCCACTTAGTTCTTCACAAAAGTCGTATTCTGGGCTGGGAGGAGGATAATGACAACAGATTAATCTTCGCAGATATGGAGTAGTAGCCGCTCCGCGCTGCCGCCTTTTCGGGCGACAGGTCAATGTCCCTTTACAAGTATGTCTCGGTTGGTATTCAACGTACCCAGCGACAAGTCGGTCACCGCTGGATAGAACGCTGACAAATGCGTTTCGGCCGACACAGGAACGTACCTGAGCGGTCACCGCTTGACAGCTTCGGCTTGTTTTGCTCGGCCTCTCCCGGCTTCAGCGGTTTTGTGCGTTGTTGGTCAGCGCTGCGGGGTCCACTTACCTCAGACAGGAATCACGCGATTAGGCCAAAGCCGCAGCCCAACAGACAAAGGGTGTAAAGCTGTTAGCGACGTACCTGTGTTCAGTAGGGTAATGGCCATCAGCCCTTTGGGTTGTTGGGTGTAATGTAAAAGCAATACTTGCTTGGGCGAGTTTTCAGTGTCAGATTGCACATCTCGAAGGTCTGGTTTAAGTTTGCGGGATTGCACTCCGGCGTTGCGGTTGACAGATCGGACGCTTGAGCTGGTGGGGTTTGATACGTTGGCTACTAACTTGGCCAACGCCCTTCTATTCGTTTCAGTGAATAAAATAACATGAATAAAATTGGACCAATAATAGTAATAGAGGACGATAGTGACGATCAAGAACTCTTAGTCGTAGTTTTTAAGGAACTCAATTTTGACAATGAGCTAATTTTCTTTGAAGACGGTGAAGCGGCTCTGGATTAT
>JANPJE010000213.1:0-9309 GCA_031425355.1 Spirosoma sp.
CTGTAACGCATCGAGTTCGGCACGGGTTTTCAGCTTCTCTAAGTTTAGTAACTGAAATTCCTGCTCCGACAGTTTGCGGGTCAACTGACGGCCCTGCTGAAGTACGTATAAAAAGACATTGGCAACCAGCAGGTTACCCAACGCATAAATTTGCCAAGGCGCATTATCATCCAGATAATCTTGTCGATTTTGTAGCTGTTTTACATATGGCTGGCCCATATAAAAATAGAGTGCCGTATCAATAGCCAGAAACGTAACAAGAACAACAAGGCTAACTAAGACATACCGCAGCCAGATTATTCTGATCCTTCGCGTGACCGGGCCAAATAACGCCCATGTCACCAAAAAAGTGATGGCTCCATTAACGATGTTTTGCGTAATAACGAAGCGGTACAGCCCGGCGATGAGCGGATCTTTGGCTACCCAGATTAGGTTTGTGAAATAAATAATACCGCTACACCCATACACCAATAATGCGCCCAGAATAGCACCAATCAGCGTTCCCCAGCCCGGTTTTTGGAGCAAATTTGTCAACGTAATGGGTTCGGGTTTTGCCAGCGATTCGGGCTGGTATCGGCTGCGGCCGGAAAAATTGAACTTCGCCCCTTCTACATTAGCCCCCGTCAGGTTGGTGCCTTCCAGCCCGCTAAAACTCAGATTTGCTTCGAAAAGATCGGCATCAGTGAAGTCGGCCTCGTTCAGATCCGAAAAACTCAGGTCTGCCTGTCGTAATATCGCTCCCCGAAAGTTGGCCCGCGCAAGATTCGAAAAACGCAGGTCGGCTCCGGTCAGGTCGAGGCCGCTGAAGTCAAAGTCGGTCATCTCCGACGCCCGCATTTTAAGGCGTCGTCCATTTTTGCCGATACTGCCGATGAGTTGTTCGCGGGTCATTTCAGTAGTTAGTAATAGCCTCCGTTCTGTGAGGAAAGTCAATTGTTACCCTGGAATACCCGTATGCATACGGGTATCAATCCAATGGAAACGGCTATAAAAAAAGTTACCCGAAGGTAATTCAAATTACGCCAGCTTATGGTTCGTTGATGCAGTTCTGCGCTGTAAGTCAAGGTGTTGGCCATTTTTTGGAAGTCAATTATGTTCGGAGCAAAGTAGATAAGTGTCCAAACTCTGACGGCAAAATGAATGGCAAACAGGATCAGGAGCCAACTTCTGATCGAATCTAATTTCCAGCAAAAAATAATTGCCAGAATGAAGGTAACTTCGTGAATGGAGTGAAATACGATCCAAAATACTTTAAAGTCCAACCCATATTTTCCTCTAAATAGCTCGAATGATTCGGGTGGCGAGGCTGCCCATTTCGGAACAATGACCGTCGTTTCAAATAGCTGGGCGCCATTCATCATAAAGTAGAGGAGCGTCGTAATGACCAACCAAATCTGTGCTCTCAACAGGTACTCGCCGGTAACGATAGTCATTTTGATTCAATTTGTACACCGGGCTGCCGCTTCAGCCCGGTGCAAGTGAGTCTATATCATTTACACTTCGCCAATAGCGGTTCAACCTGCTCTTTGCCCCACATGGGCGACAGGTCGCTGGCTGGTTTGAACGTAGCAAATTTCTCGACGGCCTGTTTCAAAACCGGGCAGGCTGTAGCGGGACCACCGCCAAACTGTTCGGGTGTGTACATCAGCGATGAGCCTTCGAGCAGGTAGGGGCGGGGGTTGTTGGGATTCAGGCTCTTAGCCTTTTCAACACCCGCCTGAAACAACGGGCCATACTGCTGCCAGCGGTTCATGGGGTCAACCACCATCCGCGCCTGAGCAATGTATGCTTTCAATACGGCTACTTCGTCGTTATCGGATATGATGGCTTCGGCGGCTTTCAGGTTTACCTCGGCCTGATCCAGAAACTTATCTTTGGCCGCTTCGTCTTTACCCAGAAATCCTAAGTACACGTAGTTCAAACCGGCGTAATAGCGCGGTAGCCACTCCTTTAGTTCGGCACCCGCGATGCGCTCAAACTGGTTGGCCGACGCCTGTAAATCGGCAAGGGACGTCTTTTCACTCTGCGATTTCATTACGCCGATGGCCGCGCTCATAGCCTGTTTATACTGGTCAGATTGAGCACGAACCGGGCTGATGGCAAATGAGGCTGCGATAAGGGAAATAAGGATGGTCTTCATTGGATTTGGATTGGTTTGATTGTCGATTTAATTTGTCTGGAGCAGCATCCTGCTGTTCTAAAGGGGATTTACAATTCATTTAAATTGACTTTGGCCTTCTTCGAGAGCATAATCATGCCGCCCAGAAAGAAACTTCGGTACGACTGCGGTCCAACGGCATAGCGTGTCTTGCTCGGTCCGCCGTCGCGGTTTGGGGTATAGCGGTAGGTAAACACGTTTTGCGTATTCAGGATGTTATCCACCGATGCATAGAGAATGACCAGATTCTTCTTGATTCGGGTGATGTGGCTGGCCGAAAAGCTCAGGTTATTTACTGTTGGCGTTCGGTCGGACAGAAACCCCTTGTCGCCCTCACCATCGCGGTTGGGATTGTAATAAGGCCGACCGCTACTGATGGTGTATGTAAAAGCCAGATTGGTGCTGATTTTTTCGAAATAACGCTTGGTAATCAGGCTGATGTTATGGTTCGAGATGAACGTTGGCGTAGCCGCCACGACGTACTGCTGAAAGAGCCGTTTGGTGTCTACGTAGCTATACGTAATCCAGTAATCCAACCCTTTCACGGTTTTCTGATCGCGCCAGAACACATCGAAACCCTGTGCGTACCCATTACCAGTATTGTCGGTGCGGCCCCACGGAAAGCGGTACGGATTGGCATCGAAGCCGGCCGGCGATCCGGGTTGGCCGGTGAATTCACGAATCAGTTGCGCATAGTTTTTATGGAACGCTTCGACCCGGAACGTGCGCTTGTTTTTGATGACCTGGTAATTCAGAATCAGGTGGTCGGCTCGTTCAAAATTCAGCGACGTATTCAGGTACAGATAGCGATAATCGGGTGTTTGGTAAAACTGTCCGTACGCCAGCGATACCTGACTGTACAAGCCCGTTTTATAGGCCATCGACAATCTCGGAGCCAGATTGAACCGGTTGATGGCCGATGAATACTCACCCCGAATACCGATCTGAACCGCCAGATTTCGACTCAGATACGTCTGCGACTCAACGAAAATAGCCCCGTAATTATCGTGCAGTACGTGGTTGATTCCCTGCACAGCGTTTTTCAACGTAACGGCGTGCGCTTCGGCCCCAAATAACAGGGAGTTGTTGCTTGCCAATAACCTCGTCAAAACTACCCGTCCCTGCACGCGCTCGCTCGACCGACCAAAGTCAATGCCGCTGTACGTTGTCGCATCCGTATCGTAACTATACGAAAGTCCCGAATTCAGCAGCCATTTTCCTTCTTTCCAGCTATCGGTGTACGTACTGGTGGTAAAAAAATTTCGGTTGTGCTGTTGGAGGGCCGTTTTTGCGTTTTCGCTCGCGGGGTCGAGAAAGTTCATGCCGAGCTTACTGTCCGAGTACATGCCGTAGAATTTGAGCATCCCGGTTTTGGTCGGTTTCAGCCGATACGTCAGCGATGTTCCCGCAAATTCTGGTACGTGTGTCCAGTCGATATTTTGTGGAACCAGCGCGAACAACGGTTTCAGATTGCCGTAATACCCCGTTGCTGACACCGCCGATTTTTCACCAGCATGGTCGTAGCTGATGGCCGCGCTGGCTAAGTTCAAACTCAAACCAAGTCCCTCGTTCTGCGTCTTATCGGTTGTGTTCAGCAGCAACACCGACGACAGTGCCTGTCCGTACTGGGCCGAGTAGCCGCCCGTACTGAACGACGTACCCTTGAACATGAACGGCTGGAACCGCCCCCTTGACTGCACATCGGGTAACGAACTGAAATATGGATTCTGCACGATCATTCCATCGATCACCACTTTCGCTTCGGCATTGGAGCCGCCCCGCACGAATAGACCTTCCTGCTCACCCACCCGCTGCGTGCCGGGCAGCAGATTCATGGCGGCAGTGATGTCAGCCCCGGCCCCGGCGGTTGTCACAATATCCAGCGGTTTCAACATCGTCATCCGCTTTTCGTCAGAGGCTTCAAACGACCCGGCAGTAATGACAACGGTATTCAGTTCGTTGGCCGCTTCGGTGAGCCGGATTGTAAGCGGAGCGTTCCGGGAAAACGTAATTTTTTGGCTAACCGGCTCATAACCAATGTATGACACCAGCAACGTAGCGGTATCTTTGCGAGCCGATGTAAACCGGAAATGGCCGGTGCTGTCCGTGTTGGCGCCGTCGTAGGTGCCGCGCAGGAAAACATTGGCACCGGGCAGGGCGTGGCCCTTCTGATCGGTCACGCGCCCCGTGAGTGTCGTCTGCGCCGAAACGGTCAGGGTCATTAGCAGGCAGGCGAAGAGGATGTAAAGCGGTTTCATAACGCTCCGGCGGTTTGGTGGCTGATAGGATGGATCAAAACTACCGCGTCCAACTCCCGACTGCCTGCCTTTTCCGACGAACCGAGCTATTCTTCCGACGAACACCGATGAGAATTACATGAAATACAGTGTGTCAGGCATAAATTTCGGGTAACATTTGGATTCATATTGTGTTACTGACGTAATTAACCTTCTTCTTCCGTTGACTACTACGTTGATTACGTTTCCGCTGTCTATTGGCCAGTTGCGTCCCTGGCGCGAGGGCGACGAGGACTCGTTGGTACGCCACGCCAGCAATCGGCACATCTGGAACAATGTCCGCGACTTTTTCCCGTATCCCTACACCCCCCGCGATGCCAACTCGTGGGTTCGCTCGAATAAGTCGTATCAACAGCCGAATAACCTCGCTGTCGAAATCGATGGGCAGGCCGTTGGTAATATTGGCTTTACGGTGAAGGATGATATTTACCGCTACAACGCTGAAATCGGGTATTGGCTGAGTGAAGCCTACTGGGGGCGGGGAATCATGACCGAAGTATTGCCGATTATGACAGACTACATTTTCCAGAATTTTCAGGTTAACCGCATCTTCGCCTGTGTCCTCGAAGGCAACACCGGTTCCATGCGCGTACTGGAAACTGCCGGATACCAGCACGAGGCCATCCACCGCAAAGCGGCTGTCAAAAACAACGAGTATTTGGATGAGCACATTTTTGCGATGCTCCGCTCGGACCATCTGGCGAGAAAACAGGCCGCGAACGGGTATTAACAGCCATATCCGTAATTATATCGACGACCGACAACCGGCTTACTGGCAACTTACGTAACTAAACACCATTTTTGCGATTATTCTCTAACTACCTACCGCTTCGGCGGATCAATTGTTCATGCCGAAGATAGTTATCGCCATTGACGGGTATTCCAGTTGCGGAAAAAGCACAACAGCCAAAGCTGTAGCGGCTCAAATGGGCTACGGCTACATTGATACCGGAGCCATGTACCGGGCTGTGAGTCTGTTCTTTATGCAGGAACACGTATCGCTTTCCAACACAAAAGAAGTGATAGCCGCGCTGGAAAAAATTCACATTACGTTCAATCACAACAACCGCACCGGTAAGAACGAAACGTGTCTGAACGGCTTGAATGTAGAGGGCGAAATCCGTAAAATGTACATCTCCAATATCGTGAGTGAGGTCAGTGCCATTCCACAGGTGCGCTGGGCGATGGTTGCGCAACAACAGAAAATGGGCCGTCGGCGGGGGGTGGTCATGGATGGCCGCGATATTGGTACGAAGGTGTTTCCCGATGCCGAAGTGAAAGTATTTATGACCGCCGACACACACACACGCGCCCGGCGTCGGCAGCAGGAACTGCTCGCCAAAGGTGAACTCGTCAACCTCGAAGACATCATTCATAACCTCGAAAAGCGCGATCTCATCGACAGTACCCGTTCCGAAAGTCCGCTCGTGCAGGCTTCCGATGCTACCCTGCTCGATACGTCGCACATGACCATCGAAGAGCAGGTTGACTGGGTAATCGAACAGGCCGACCGAAAACTGTCGGAACTGCACCGGACGCGGGTTAGGCGATGAATAAAAAATCTCTGTTTCGTTACACCGGGATGAATCCCGGTGCAAGTCATCCTTCACTGTGCCAATCACTTGCACCGGGATTCATCCCGGTGTAATGAAACTCCACCCACCAATCACTAATGAAAGCTGATTTCCTAATTGTGGGCCAGGGCGTGGCCGGTTCGGTGCTGGCCTGGACTCTCGATCAGCGCGGATGCACGGTGCTGCTGGCCGACGACCCCGCGCTTCCGTCGGCGTCGGGAGTGGCGGCTGGTATTGTCAATCCGCTGACGGGTCGCAAACTCGTGCATACCTGGAAAGCGAACGAACTGTTCCCGTTTCTGCATCAGTTTTACCGGAGCATCGAGCAGCAGCTTGGCGTTGAGTTTTTCCACCGCAAAACGATCTATCGCCCATTTCGGTCCGTTGCCGAGCAAACCGACTATTTAGCCTTAGCCAGCGATCCCGACGTGCAGCAGTACGTAACGAAATCGGTTGACAATCAGCAGTATAATCCCTTTATTAAGAATCCGTTTGGTGGGATAGAAGTAAACCATTCGGGTTGGGTCGATTTAACGGAATTCGTCCGGATTATTAAAGGCTACTTTGTCAGGAAAAATCAATATTACGAAGGGCGGGTCGGCGTTAGCGATTTGAAAATCAGAGACAATAACGTCGAATGGAAAGACATAGAGATTGGGAAAGTACTATTTTGTGATGGCGTTCTGGCCCGCGAAAATCCGCTGTTCGACTGGCTTCCCTACAATCCGGTAAAAGGGCAGATTCTGACTGCTGCTGTCGAAAATTATAACATAAAGAACGTTGTTAATCAGGGCGTTTTTATCCTTCCCATCAGGCCGGGTCTGGTACGGATTGGTGCTACGTATAGCTGGCACGATCTGGACTGGCAAACAACGGACGATGGTCGGGCGTTTTTAGAATCGAAGGTAGCGGCCGTGTTAAACGTACCGTATCAGGTGGTGGCGCAGCGGGCGGGCATCCGGCCCTCAACCAAAGACCGGCGACCGTTTATCGGCATTCATCCAACGCAGCCCGCAGTGGGTATTTTTGGGGGTATGGGCACCAAAGGCGTATCGCTGGCCCCGTATCTGGCTGAGCAGTTTGCCCGGCATCTGTTGGATAGTGAAGATTTGGAGCCGGAAGCGAATATTAGCCGGTGCATTTCGTTATATCAGGGCAGTTGATTAGTTTTCCGTTTGCGCTTTTTATCGTCCATAAACGTTGACCCGATAAATCGGTTGTCGACGTCTATTTTATTCGTTATGCGAAATCAATACATACTGATGCTGGCTCTGTGGCTGGGCGGATTGGGTGTGGCTACGGCACAGAACTATCCGTCGCTGGAGCGATTCGGGAAAAACCGGATTCAGTACCGGCGTTTCGAGTGGAAAATCATCCGAACGTCTAACTTCGAGATCTATTATTATCAGGATGGCAACCAGATTGCCAACCTTACGGCGCAGTATGCGGAGTCGGAATTTGACCGCATTACCGAACTATTAGGCTACACACCCTACAACCGGGTCAAAATATTCCTGTTCAATTCCCCGGAAGAAATGGCCCAGAGCAACACGGGCATTACGGCCCAGGGCGGATTAAGCAGCCGCGAACAAAACCTGTCAAAATCCCGCGTTGAACTTGCCTTTACCGGCGATCAGATCAGCTTCCGGCGGCAAATCGTGCGCGACGTTGCCATGCTGTTCGTGTACGACATGCTTTATGGCGGAAGCCTTAAAGACGCACTCCAAAGTTCACTGTTACTGACTTTGCCCGACTGGTTCATGCCCGGCATTGCGTCCTACATCGCCGAAGGCAACAGCATCGAACTCGATGATTATATGCGCGACGTGGCCCTGACCCGCCCCGTTAAAAAGCCGGGACTGCTGGCAGGGGCTGAAGCCGAACGGGTGGGGCATTCGATCTGGAACTACATCGTTCAGAAATACGGCCGCGACAACGTCTCCAATATCCTCAACCTGACCCGCATCATCCGCAACGAGCAGAGCAGTATTGCCAGTACTCTCGGCATTCCCTACAACCGGTTCCTGCGCGAGTGGCGCGATTATTACGGGGGCATGGCCAACGCCGTGACGCAGACCTACCAGGCCGGGGCCGATGATTTCCAAATAAAAGTGGGGGTAGTGACGGACAAATCGTCGCTGGTCAGCCTTAAACTAAGCCCCGACAAACAGTTTTTTGCCTACACCACCCTGCGCGACGGTAAATTCAACGTGGAGGTGGTGAACACGACGACCCGCAAAAAAACGTCGGTGCTCACGGGAGGCTACCGGCTCGACGGGCAGGCCTCCCGAACCAGTACGCCCTTGGTGGCCTGGCAGCGGGATAACAACCTGCTCATTATGACCGACGAATTAGGCAAAACCAACCTGTATCGGTTCGGTAACTTCGAGAAGCGGCCCAAACAAGAATTTAGGCGGTTGGTGACCGGTCTGTCGCAGGTGGTCTGGATGGATGCGTCGGAAGACGGGGGTAGCCTGATTCTGAGCGCCGACCGGCAGGGGCAGAACGACCTGTTTCTGTACAGCATCAACCGGGGGTCGTACCAGCAGTTGACCAACGACTTGTACGACGACCTGTATCCGCAATTCGTGGGGCGTACTGCCCGGACGGTCGTGTTTAGTTCTAACCGTTCCGCCGATACGCTCGGCGTCGACAAGGGATCGTACAAGTCCGTTCGGGATCAGCTAAGCTTGTTCACGCACGAAGGAACGGCCCGCGACCTGTCGGTGGTGCGCCTGACCGATTCGCTCTCCTACGCCACCCAGCCCGTGGCGGCCGGTGAGTCGACAATTTACTTCCTCAGCAACACGGGCGGCATTGCCAACCTGTCGCGGCTCGACACCGAATCAAAAGCGACCAGTCAGGTAACGGCTTTCCCGCAGAGTATCCGTCTGTATGACCTCGTGGCGTCCAATGGTGGGTTCGTGTACAGTAGCCTGAAAAACGGCATCGAATACATCGGATTCCGGTCGCAATTGAGCCTCAATCAGGTGGTGCAGGCCCCGCCCACTCCGCGTCGGCGCAGTCTTGCCCCGCCAACTACAGCAGGCACAACGGGCACTAACCGCACCGGGCGGGCTGCTGCCGATACCGCGATCCGACCTGACAGCGTACCCGCCGACTCTGCCCGCACGGCAGGTGTTTCAACGCCGGGTCGGGTCACGTCGCTGGTCCTGGAACCCGGCGAAGTTGACACCGACAATTATCAGTTCGACCCGGAAGTGGTCAAGGCCTCCGAGTATCGGCAGCGTCGGTCCACCACCAACGCGCCAACGCTGTC
>JANPJE010000214.1:0-20595 GCA_031425355.1 Spirosoma sp.
GGTTCTCCAGCCCAGGCCCAACGAGTTGGCTCGTCGCCCGAACACGTCAAAGCGCTGACCAGCAGTTGGAAAGGCGACCGGTTACCGGATGGTCGTCCGCAGGTACCGGATCTCGTGCTGGACCGACTACAAAACTGCACATTAGAGCAAATCTGGGGGTATCTGAGCAACAAAGGATACCGGAATCAGGTCGAAAAAAACTGGATCATTCTTAACCCCGGTCAAACCATGACCGGTCGGGTGGTAACGGCGCAGTTCATGCCTACCCGGCCCGACCTCGATAGTCTGGTTCGGGCACAGGGTAAAGCCGAAGGTCGTTCGCAGAAGGGTGGCATCAATATCTGGCCGATTGATGTGTTGACGAAAGGCGATGTATATGTGGCCGATGGCTACGGTAAAATCAAAGATGGCACGCTGATTGGCTCAAGTCTCGGCAATGCTATCTACGGCAAAACGGGCAAGGGCGTCATCTTTTACGGATCGGTTCGGGATATGCAGGAATTGAAAGACACGAAAGGCTTTAATGCCTGGGTAAAAGGGCATGATCCGTCGTATATCAAGGACATGACGCCGACCTCCATCAATGCACCAATACGTATCGGCGATGTTACGGTGCTGCCCGGCGATGTGGTGTTTGCCAATGAGTACGGAACCGTATTTATCCCGGCTCACCTGGTGGAAGGACTGGTTTCAGCTTCGGAGATGACCGCCCTGCGCGATGAATTTGAGCGGGTTCTGCTCCAGCAGAGCAAATATCCATCCGGCGAAATACACGGCGACTGGTCAGCCAAAATCAAAGATGAATTCAGAGCCTGGGTGGGTAAGTACCCCAAAAAGTTAGCCATTAGCCAGAAGGATATCGATACGTATCTGGCAAAGGAAGGGCATTGAAAGATTGGCAACGGACCGGCGCCAGTACGTAAAATCATATTAATTCCCCCACAAATGAGAGTTAACATTGCATTCTTATTTCTTTGTATTGCAGGCTCTTCGTTCGCGCAGACGATGCCAAAAGACGAATTGGTATTTTTAACCTCCGAGTGGAAGGGTGAGCGGTTTGCCGATGGCCGCCCGAAAATTTCGGATGATTTGGTGCAGCGGGCTAAAACCATTGGCATTGATGACGCCTGGACGGTACTGAAAAACGAAGGCTATCTGAACCAGTTTGAAGGTGGTTGGAAATTGATAAAAGACGATGTACCCGTTACCGGTCGGGCTGTAACGGCGCAGTTTATGCCCACCCGGCCCGATATTGAGAAGAACATCAAAGAGCGGGGAACGACCAAACAGGGCAGAAAAGGAAATACGAATACCTGGCCAATAGAAACCCTGACAAAAGGGGATGTGTACGTGGCCGATGCATTTGGTAAAATTGGGGGTGGAACGCTGATGGGTGCTACGTTGGGGAATGCCATTTACAGCAAAACGGGCAATGGGGTGGTATTTAACGGCGCTGCGAGGGATTTGCAGGAACTACAGAACATAAAAGGATTCAATGCATTTGTTCGTGATTTTCACCCGTCTTTTCTGGAAGAAATGGTGTTGATGGGTCTGAATACGCCCATTCGGATTGGTCAGGTGATGGTGCTGCCCGGCGATTTGGTAATTGCCCAGCGCGAAGGCGTTCTGTTTGTACCGGCACACATGGCCGAACAGGTTATCAGTACGTGCGAATTTGTGGCCCGCAAAGATCAGTTCGGGTTTGACATGGTCAAATCGGGACGCTACACAACCGGGCAAATCGACAGCCAGTGGCCGGACGATATTAAAACCGAATTTCTTAAATGGCTTGGTCAGCACCCGGAATTAGGCGTTATGACAAAAATTGAATTAGACAAAATGATGAGTAAACGAACCTGGTGATGGTTGAATTTTCAGGGGCTATTTCTGAAAAGCGGCTCGCAAAATCACCCTGACATTCAGACAAAGGGTATTCTCTGTTTAGTTACACGAAAGGACCAGTTGTTGTACTCAACTGGTCCTTTTTACGTATCATGTGAACATTCTAATTACTAAAACAGACTATTACTACAGGAATTAAAAATAAATAAAGGAATAAGCTACCGTTCGCTAAATATGGAGTCTTTAAAAGCGCCAAAGTACGTCTTCGACAGACAGGATGAAATGTGGAATTAGTACAAATGACAATAAATCCCATCGCGTTATTGAATGGCAAGCCGTCCTGATTATCAATCTATTATGCCTACGACTAAGCGGGCAATATTTTATTTGCAAGAAAATATTGTACAAATATGGGATTCAGGAAAGTTACTTTTATCAAGTTATATTCTACAAAATAGATATTGCTTTTTTAAATCGGCCATTTACCTTTGACACACCGAAACGCGAAAGTTTTTCTGTATTACCCAGGTTGTTTAACTCAACGGACGATACAATCGAGACTCAAGCGACTATCCACATAATCATGAAATCGATCCTTTGTTACTCCTTCGTCGGCAATCGGCAAGACTACACTGCGACTCGCGGTTCGTCTGTTTTTAAACCTGTTACTGCCCACTTCTACGGGCGATGTCTTTACCAACTTACTTCCTGAAAAAAGCGATTGCAGGTGGGCATACCCATCAGCAATTTTCCTTATTCCGGCATAGGTAATTGTCATTAGACGACTATGTCTATTAGATGAATCGGGTAATCCATATACCTATGTCCGTTGGGCGGATTAAGTATATCATCGAGGCACAATTGTTTATCAATTGAGTATAGAGCGGTAATCGATCAACAAGTTACTGAACGGTTGCCAAACGATGGTTGGTCTGCCCGATATTATCTCTGTTTGGGGATAAACGAAACGCAGATCAATTTACCCACAACGATGAATTACTCAACGTTGGGCGCACGCAGACATACGGTGGCAGTGCTTACTGGCCAGGAGTCAGCCATCCATGAAGAACCGCATTACGACGCACATGGGCGTACAAAACGCCAAAAATTACTACTCATACTTTTCATTCTTTTTAATTTTTCTTCTTTTTACAACTCATGAAAAAAGTAATTCTTTCCCTCATTGCCGCTTGTGCAATGACCACAGCCTTCGCTCAGAACAGTGCTTCCCTCAGCCAAAGCGGAATCGGTAACTCTTCCACCACAACTCAGATTGGAAACGCTCAAACAGCTGTTATTTCGCAAACCGGCAATGGTAACATCAACGTCAACGAGCAGTTCAGCGTTTTCAGCCAGCAGGTTAACGTAACGCAGGTGGGCGATGTCAATGAAGCCTATACCTCTCAGAATGCGGATGCAGGTCCGTTAAATTTGATCGACATCAATCAGGAAGGAACGGGCAACCTGGCGATTGCTGATCAGTCGGCTTTCCTGACAATCAATTCCCAGGCGTATATCAACCAGATTGGTGCCTTTAACACAGCCGTTGTTAACCAAATCAATGCCATCAATGACGTTGCTGAAGTTGATCAACAGGGTTTCGGACAGAATGCCGAGATCAACCAGGGTAGCACAAGTGCTTTCAGCACGAACAGCTACGCTTACATTCAACAGTACAGCAGCTTTGGTCCACAATTCGCGCTGATCAATCAGTTGGGTGACGGTAACCAAGCCTACGTTTATCAGAGTGCTGACGCCGGTCCAAACAACTTCGCTACCATCAATCAGGATGGCGATGGTAACATAGCCGTTATCGACCAGTCGGATTTCTACACGCTGGGAACGACCGCTACGATCAACCAAACGGGTAGCAGCAACCAGGCTGCTATTTATCAGTTAGGCGGTGGTGCTACCTTCTCGAATGGCTCAATAGCTACCATCACTCAAACGGGTGACTTTAACTTTGCGGCATTACAGCAGTCGGGCGGTCCTGGCAATTTTGCGGACATCACCCAAACCGGTGACGGCAACGTGGTGACGGGCATCAGCACGTTCTATGCAGTTCAGTTGGGCGACAGCAACTCGCTGACGATTTCCCAAACGTCTGCAACGGGTGGTCCTGGCCAATATGCTCAGGTTCAGCAGTTGGGCAGCGGCAACACGGGTGTCATTACACAAAGCAATTAGTAATCAGCGTTCTGTGTGCCTGAGCAAAGACTGTGGTTTGTTTGGGCACACAGGACGTAAATAATCTTACCATAGTCAGTCTAATTTTTCACTTTTCTCAATTTTCTTATTTTCTAAAATCATGAAAAAAACTATTCTATCCCTCATTGCCGCTTGCGCAATGACCACAGCCTTCGCGCAAAACAGTGCTTCCCTCAGCCAAAGCGGAACAGGCAACTCTTCCACTACAACCCAGGTTGGAAACGCTCAAACAGCTGTTATTTCGCAGAATGGAACAGGCAACTTCAACTACAATGAGCAGTTCAGCGTGTTCGGACAGCAGGTGAACGTAACACAAACCGGTCTTACCAACACGGCGTTCACGTTCCAGAACGACAACGCAGGTCCAGCTAACTTGATCGACATTACCCAGAACGGTACGGGTGGTGGCGGTAACTTTGCGGTAGTCGATCAGTCTGATTTCTGGACGATCAACGCGACAGCTACGGTCACTCAAGATGGGCAATTCAACAGTGCCGAGATCAACCAATTATCTTCTTTCAACGATGTCGCTACCATTCAGCAGGTAGGTAGTGGTCAGGTGGCTACGATCAACCAGGGTATTGGTGGCTCAGGTCCATTCAGCAGCGAAGAGAACACCGCGTTCATTCAGCAGCTTAGTGTTTTTGGGCCGCAGTTTGCCACCATCAATCAGTTGGGCTTCAGCAACGATGCATCCATTTATCAGAATGATAATGCAGGTCCAAACAACTTCGCTACTATCAACCAGAATGGAGTTGACAACTTAGCGCTTATCGACCAGTCGGATTTCTACACGCTGGGAACCACAGCTACCATCAATCAACTGGGTAATGGCAACGTAGCAGCTATCTACCAGTTAGGCGGTGGTGCTTCATTCTCAGGTGGTTCGGAAGCCACTATCACCCAAACCGGCGACCTCAACTTTGCAGCTCTGCAGCAGTCGGGTGGTGCTAATAACTTTGCCGACATCACCCAAACCGGTGACCTCAACACTGTAACCGGCGTTAGTACGTTCTACGCGGTTCAGTTAGGCGATAACAACTCGCTGACCGTATCGCAGTCGTCTGCGGTTGGTGGTCCTGGTCAACTTGCTCAGGTTCAGCAGATGGGCAGCGGCAACTCGGGCGTTATCACCCAGAGCAACTAATTGCGGTTAGCCACTGTATTTGGCCCCGGACAAACGCTGATATACGTCAGGTTTGTCCGGGGTTAAGTACATACCTAACGCATTTTTAGTACCCTTCAAGCTGTTTTCAGAACAGTTCGATGGCAAATTTCCTCTTTTACGACTACCCAATCTTAAGCCCCGCTCAGGGCCTATTTCCTATCCTCACGATGAAAAGACTTATACTTTCCGGGGTAGCTTTTCTGGCTTTCTCGGCTGCCATTGCCCAAAATCAGGCCTCTCTGAGCCAGGTTGGGACTCAACAAACCAGTACACAAAACCAAACGGGTACTACCTTAAATTCAGCCGTTACGCAGGGAAACGGGACCAATATAACGGTCAACACGTATAACACATCGTTTACGGACCAGAATGGTTCCAATCATACTGCTACGGTAAATCAGACGGGAAGTTCCAACTACAACCAGGCCGTTATTGTGCAGAGCGCGGGCGGTGGAGCACCCAATTCGGCAACGATCAATCAGCAAAATAACAGCGGGGGATCTTCGTATCGGAGTGCATCGCCCGGCTTAGGCGATTTCTTCTCAGGTAATTACGCCACTACGTTACAGGAAGGCGCGGGCAACGGTTCGGTCATCAACCAGAGTTCGACCAGTGCCGGCAACTACGGGAGCGTAACCCAGTTCGGCACCAACAACACCCAGGCCGACATCATCCAGAGTGATGTTTCTTTCGGCAATTCAGCGCAAATTCTTCAGGGCGCCGACGGAAGTCCGGTTTCAGGCAATCAGGCACTCATCACACAACAGTCAGTCGGTTCGTTCAACGAAGCTCAGATCACACAAACCGGCGATAACAATACCGCGACTATTCTGGAAACCGATTTCAGCACCCTCAACCAGGCAACGATCAGTCAGGAGGGCAGCAATTCGACGGCTCTTATCGAGCAGCGTTTTTTCTCCAGCATCAATACGGCCAGTATTATCCAGACCGGCGATAACAACCGGGGCACGATCGAACAGAACTCAGCCAGCACCGGCAACACCGCCGATCTGTTCCAGAGCGGCAACAACAACCTCAACACCAGCATTCAGCAAAATAATTTCAGCCTTAACAACAGGGCGACGCTGAATCAGTACGGTAACAATAACAATCAAACCCGCATCACTCAGTCGGACAATTCCCGCGATAACACGGCAACGATTGACATGGGTGGCGACGGACCAACGGGCATGTATCCGAATGGCTGGACGCCCGTAAACGGCGGAACGGCAATCATCGAGCAGTCGACGAACAGTTTTAACAACATTGCCCGCATCGGTCAGTCGGGCGATGGTCATGATGGACGTATATACCAGAACGGTAATGTGTCCGATAACCAGGCTTACATTGACCAATATCCAGCCGCTAACGGCAATATCGGACGTATCGAACAGACCAACCAGTCGGGTGGAACCGCCCGGATTCTGCAAAATCAGAATAGCTATACAGGTGGCGCAGGTGGTGGCAACATAGCCTTGATTCTTCAGGGCAACGGTTCCTACGGCATGTCGACCGATAACTTCACGCTGGTTACGCAGGACAATTACGGTGGGGCTGGTAACATTAGCCGGAACGAACAACTCGGCTCGAATAACCTGGCCATCATCACGCAATTTGGCGACGGCAACGTACTGGCAGGCTTAGGCAGTGATCCTATCGCCCGGCAAGTCGGGTCGAACAACCAGATGTATATAACCCAAAGTGGTATGGGTAATATGGCGCATGTCAGTCAGATTGGCACGGGCAACCTCGCCATTATTAACCAGACGAGTAACTAACTGACCAACTGGCTATTATCGTTTGTTTTTGTCAATTAGTAAAACACAAAACGGTTTATGAAGAAGGCCTTTCTTTTAAGTATTGCAGCATTAAGCAGCGCAGCGGCTATGGCACAGAACACAGCGGTCATTAATCAGCAGGGCGGCTCACACGAGGTGTCGGTCGTGCAGCAGGGGTCCGGCAACACGTCGGTCGTCAGCCAGTCGAATCAGCGTTCGTCGAACCGGGCAGTTGTTTCACAATCAGGTGCCGGTAACGTAGCGACCATTAATCAGGGTGGCGCACAGGATGGTCCCGAAGGTTCGCAAAACTCAGTCACGACATCGCATTCGGGCGATGGCGAAACGGTTGTCAATCAAACTAATGGCGGCAACACGATTAGCGTTTATCAGTCCGGCCCTGCCTCCGTTGAAAAGAAAAAGAAAACGGGCCGAAAATCGCCCAAAGACTAAGGGAACCTGAAGGTTACCAATGGGTGATGGCTTAACACCTTACGTTGATTACACTCAGTTCGTTATTTTTTAATCTTTAAACACCAAGTAAATGAAAAAACTCTTTATTACTGGGGTAGCACTCGTTGCGTTTGCTGCTGCCACCCACGCCCAGAATGTAACAAGTCTGACCCAGAGTGGTAACAACCAGGCGTCCGTACAACTCCAGACGGGCGACCAGCAGTTGTCTATTGTCAGTCAGGTTGGGCCGGGGGCAGTAAATAACGGCAACTTCGCGTATACTGAACAGACCGGCGTTTTACCCAATACGACTACGGTGAATCAGAATAATGGCGCGAGGGGTAACCGGGCAGGTGTCACCCAGCGGGGTGGCTCGGGCAATACAGCCACGCTGAACCAGAACGGTGGTGCGTTGGGCAACAGTGGCGGTGGTTCCACAGCCGCCAGCATCACAGCGGCTGGCGGTAACGGTAACTATGGCGGCATTTTGCAGGATGGGTCAAACAATCAGGCCGTCCTGGATCAGAATAACCTGAGCAGAAATAATAACGGAGAAATCTGGCAGTACGGCAACGCGAATAATACGACATCGATCAGCCAATCGAACAACTCCAGAGAGAATTCGGCCAGAGTCTACCAGGGCTATATCAGTGATAACGTTCCTCACGTTTCTCCGGCTTCGAATAACCAGGCTGTTGTAAATCAGGATGGCGATGGAGGATCAGGAGCCAGCCGGGGCAACACCGCCCGGCTTACGCAGTTAGGTACGTTCCAGACAGCCACTGTTCAGCAGAATGCGGCCAACGGCAATAACAGTGATGGGAACACGGCGTTCACAACGCAAACGGGGGAAGACAACAATGTGGTTGTACAGCAAAACGCGGGCATGTTGGGTGAAAGCATGGGGAACTCCTCGGTGATCACTCAGGCTCACACGGGTGCGGGTCCGGCCCATCAGGCCACCACGCGGCAAAACAACAACAGCCGGAATAATGATATAGTGATTGACCAGATCGGACGGAATCAAACGGCAACTGTTAACCAGATTGGCGGAGCTGATGGTGCCAGCCGGGGTAACAGAGCCGATATTGATCAGTCATTCCGGGACAACACCGCTACGGTTAACCAACGCAACGACTCGCGTGATAACGAAGCCGATGTGATACAAACGGGTCGGAGCGGTAATGTAACGGTGACTCAAAATGGTGGCCCAGGCGGTATCAGCCGGGATAACGATGCAACGGTCAATCAGGCAGGTCTCTTTAACACGGCAACCATCACCCAAAGCAGCAACGCCAACGGCGTTAGCCGGGATAACGAGGCAATTGTTAATCAGACAGGTGCGCTGAACACGGCGATTGTTCTGCAAACGGAAGGCTCACGAGATGCAACGGCTACGATTGATCAGATAGGAAACTCAAGCGTTGCGGGTATCAGTCAATACAAAGGCGACAATAACTCAGCCAGCATCACCCAGAATGCCGGTTCGCTGAACGAAGCACGAATTGAGCAGGGCATGACCGGCTTAGCTCCCGATTCTGACAACAACGTAGCGGTAATGACTCAGACTGGCTCGCTTAACGAATCCCGGGTTCGTCAGTTAGGGAATGGTAACCTTGCCGACGTAACACAAAGTGGTGCCTTCAACTACCTGCGGAATAACACCGGAATCGACAACACGTTTGCCACTCAGCAGGGGGATAACAACACACTACTGGTGCAGCAGTCCGGTGTTCTGGGCAACTTTGTCAACTCAACCCAACTCGGCAACGGCAACATAGGAGTATTCACACAGGGCAACTAAGTTAACTAAACAGCCGGATCAGTTATTGATGAGCCGGCTGTTTTTAAGCATATTATAGCATAAACAGATACCCCAATTGGTCCTCCAAGGCGAATTGGGGTATCTGTTCTACCAACGCGATATACTTAAGTAGTAATACTGTATGTTGACCGTTTGATTAATTCATTCGTTATTTACCTATATTAATATAAAAACCATACTAAGACTTGGTATCTTTAAATCCTTAAACTAATGGTAGTCATGGGACGTCTTCTCTTCCTTTTATGCTGTATCGCCTGCACTACAGCGCAGGCGCAGACCAACACGGGACACAGCAATACGCTGGATGCCTTCTGGAACCTAACGTCTATACCCAGCCAGGCGCAGGCCACGCTGAATTTAAGCAATGTGGGCATTCCTGATCCGGGGTCCATCAACGATGTAATCTCCCGTCAGGACGGGGTGAACAATACAGCCATCTTATCGGCGGCTACCGGCTCACAAAATCGGCTGGAAGTGAATCAGTCCGGCAATTATAATTATACAGACGCGTCGCTTTCGGGGGTAGTTAACAGTGTCGTACTCAATCAAACGGGGGGCAATAACAGCGTCTCGCTGGGGTTGGGTGGTGCCAACAACCGGCTTATTGTCAATCAGGACGGTGGTGACCGCGTTCAGATGCAGGGTCTTCAGCAAAACAATACGTGGCTCGAAGTGGGGCAGGGTGCCGGCAGTAATTCACTGTCTATCGACAACACGGCCCTGTTCAGGGATGCAACCGGAAGCGGTATTCCAAACCTGCGTATCGAACAAAGCGGTGGCGCAACGGCAACGATTCAGAACGGACGTATTCTTGGCAATTAAATCTATGAAAGGGTTGCGTATATTACTCGTTATTGGCTTAAGCTTACTGAGCGTTTTCGGCTGGGCACAGGACCCCAACCTGGAAGGAAAGCTCGTGGAAGAGACTATGGACGAGAATGTAGTGACCGAAGAAGGAACGGAAACGCTGCTTTTAGATAATACCCGCTCAAAGATCGGCCGTGACTTTTATGAAGCGTTCTTTCGTCATTATGCCGAGCTACCCAAGGCCGCCCCAGCCCTTATTGCCCCGGCAGACACCACGCTCAAAGTAGGCCCGAATCTCGAACTGGACATCAATGCGTTCGTTGTTACGATTGAAGAATTACCCGCTTTTGGGGTTGGCACAAGCATTATTTCCATATCGCTTAATGAACAGTTGATCTGGCAGAATTACATACAGGCCCGGCAGGATATTCTGGAAGTATACGCTTTCAGCGCGGCTGAAGTCGTTAACGACGTACTGGTTAACTATCAGGAAGTTCAACGGTCATTATCAAGCGATGATCAGAGCGGTAGCGGCATATTCTGATTAATGACCGACCTCAAATCAACCTCATCGACCTTACCTCTTGCTCATCATGAAAAAAATTTTACTCGCTGTACTTTTGGTGGTTGGAGTAACCACATATTCTTCGGCCCAGGCGTTCGTTTATCGACCTAATAACCCAAATTTTGGCGGTAACACCTTTAATTACTCCTGGCTGCTTAGCCAAGCGCAGGCGCAGGATCGGACCAAAGACCCATCGGCGGTTACCACAACCGGGCGGAGTATCACATCGCCCAACGGCAACAGCCTGAATAACTTTGCCCAGAACTTACAAAACCAGTTACTCAACCGCATCACGAATAGTTTAATTGGCGATCAGTTTGGCGAGGGAACCCTGCAACCGGGCACCTATACCTTTGGCACTTTTCAGGTCGAAATCACCAACGGTGCAGATGGCGTCATGCTCCGGATTGTCGATGGGCAGGGGGGCGAAACGACCATCACAATTCCTTATTTCTGACCGTACCGTTTGCCGTACTTACTTCTCTTTTTTCCATACCATGAAACTACGTTTATCCTCAGCGGTCCATTTGCTTGTCTTAATCGGTTTGGCAGAATGGCTGTCGGGTTGTTCCGCTATTCTGCACCAGCCGACAAAAGCCCGGCGTGCCCGTTTGGGTGAGGAAACTCCCGCCACCAGCGACCTTCGCCAGTTGCCAGCCGCCAAAGAAAAAATCGTAACTGCCGTTTATAAATTTCGTGATCTCACCGGCCAGTACAAACAAACCGAAACCGGTGCCGGTTTTTCGACCGCCGTTACGCAGGGCACAACAAATATTTTGCTGAAGGCTCTCGAAGAAAGTAACTGGTTTATTCCCATCGAACGCGAGAACCTTAGCAATCTGCTTAACGAACGGAAGATCGTCCGGTCGAGCGTGGCACAGTTTAAAGAAGGCGAAAACCTGCCCGCACTGCTGTTTGCAGGCGTTATTCTGGAAGGTGGCATTGTGTCCTACGATGCCAACATCATTACCGGTGGGGCCGGCGTTCAGTATTTCGGGACGGGTGGAGCCACGCAGTACCGCCAGGATCGGGTAACGGTTTACCTTCGGGCCGTATCGACAAAGTCGGGGAAGATTTTGAAAACGATTTATACGTCTAAAACTATTTTGTCGCAAACGGTTAACGCCAGCTTGTTTCGCTACGTTAGTTTCAAGCGATTGCTCGAAGCAGAAACCGGTCTTACCACCACCGAACCGGGTCAGTTAGCCGTTACAGAAGCGATAGAAAAAGCGGTTTATGGACTGGTCATCGAAGGCGCACGCGACGGGCTATGGGCCGCCGCCGATAAATCGGTGGGGGCGTTGAAAATCGCGACCGACGCTTATGATCAAGAGAAAACAGTCATGAGCGAAACCGACGTATTTGGTGCCCGTTCGGAGATTGGTCCCCCGTTTTTAAGCCTTCATGCTTACACGGGAATCATGCGTTATTATGGCGATTATGCGCGGCATACCCTGAAAGGCACTTACGGCGCATCGCTGGATTTCCATATCACACCCGCTTTCGGCATCCAGGTAAACGGAGCTACCGGCGTACTGGCCAGCGAAGGCGCTTTTTCGAGAAATATCAGTTCGCTGGAGGGTAATCTAATTTTCCGGATCGCTCCCTATCAACGCTGGACACCCCTGCTGTTTGCGGGGGCCGGTATGGTCGCGCAAAGTGGTTCGTCGGCTTTTCAATTGCAGGGAGCACGTTATTTACAGGCACAGGGAGGTGCGGGTGTGCAGTTCTCGGCCAGCAAAGCCATTGGATTCCGGTCAACATTGTCGTATAATCAACCGTTTACGGATGCGCTGGATGGCAAAATAGCCGGTACCCGCAACGATTATTACCTACGTGCTACGGTCGGATTAGTGATCCATATCGGACGCTTCCCCCGGCAGAAAATCAAGCCCGTTACTCTCCAGCCGCGAGTGGCTCCCTCGACTCCGGCGGTAGTTCCCCGCACCTCAACAGCGGCTCCCCGTAATCCGGCACCAGCACCCCGCAATCCGGCAGCGGTTCCGCCAAAAGAATAACCAAGACTTCATCACACCACCATTAACTGATTACTTAGCTATCAATGAAATATTTTCTTTATCTGACCCTTGTTGTCGCAGGCCTGCTTGGCTTGTGGAGTTGTAATGAAGACACCTTCATTGAACCGGTTCAATTCACGACGGTACGCGGGCGGGTATTGAACAGTGTCGACCAGCAGCCCATACGAAACGCAACCGTCGAACTGTCGCCTGCCAGCCGGGTTGTCAATACAGATTCATCGGGTAACTTTCGCTTCGACAGTGTAGCGGTGGGGGATTATACACTCCGGGTATCAAAAGCCAATTTTGGTACCGAAGCCGCCACTATTTCGCCCAGTGCCGACGCGTCGCCTTTAGTAACCGTTTTGCTGACCGACGACAGAACACAAAACCGTGCTCCTACGGCCCCGTCATTGGTTTCACCGGCCATCAGCAGCACGGCTCAATCGACGTCATTGACCCTCAAATGGACATCGTCCGACGCGAACCGGGACAGCCTCACCTACGATGTACTGTTATTCAAAGCGGGTAGCGCAACGCCCACTGCGTCGTATACGGGTCTGACCACAGACACATTGCGTGTCTCAAATTTAGACTTTAGCACAACGTATTTGTGGCAGGTTATTGCCAGCGATGGTACTACGTTTGTGAATGGTCCGGTATGGTCATTTACAACCGGCTCGGTGCCCGATTATAGCTACGTATTTACGCGTCGAATAAATGGGGTGTATCAAATTTTTGCGGCAAACGCCACGGGGTCTGCCGCACAACTAACACGAACCGGCAGCAACTGGCGTCCTGTTGTTAGTCCAAACAAGCAACAAATCGCGTTCATTTCCAACATAACGACGGAGCTGCAACTATACGTAATGAACGCGAATGGCAGTAATATGCGACAGGTTACGACGGTTCCTATTGCCGGTCTCTACGAAACTGATCTGTCCTTTAGCTGGTCGCCAGATGGTACGCAGCTCTTGTACCCAAACAACGACCGTCTCTACGCCATCCGTACGGATGGAACCGGTTTGCGGCCTGTACGGTCGGCTCCATCCGGACGGGTCTTTGCGGGTTGTGACTGGACATCGCAGGGCGATCTCATTGCCGCCCGAACCACCGGCACCAACATTTATGACAACGAGATTACAACGTTTCGGGCGGACGGTTCTGATGCTAAGGCGGTCTACACACGGCGGGATGGCCGGGTGGGGAACCCCGTTTTTTCCATCACCGGCCGTCAGTTGGTTTTTTCCGCTGACTCCAGTACGTTCGTCAATGAGCTGGGTCGACAACTCAGCGCTAATCTCTATTTAGCCGATCTGGCAACGAACGGACTCGTTAACTTATCAGCCACACAAAGCGGTTCAGGCGGTCAGAACACGCAGACCAATAAACCCGTCGGGACGAACGATTTAGATCCCCGTTTTTCACCCAATGGTTCGACGGTCATCTTTACAAATTCCGACAATACCGGCAATGGTACCCCTTCGGTTTACACAATCGAGTTAAACAACCAGAATAGTTTCACCCGTAAGTTGCTGTTTACCTCCGCCGAGATGCCTTATTGGCGACAATAAATGAATGGTTAAGTGTGGTCAGAGATAGTCAGATGGTTTTTACAATTGAAGCTAATCTCTATACATAAAAAATACCCCTGATGACTTATCAGGGGTATTTTTTGTTAATGGAATCCATTTACATCGTGGCCAGCACCGACCGTTCGGTTGTCAGACCGGCCTTTTCGGCAAAAGAAGTAAGTAGGGTTTGATAGACTCGAACCTGTTCCACTTGCTGCTCTTCGCTCCAGCCCAATTCGGCGGCCATCAGGTCGGCAACCTGCGGGGCAAGCTGGGCGGTCAATTGCCAGTTCGACAGTTCGAGCCGCCACCGGCGAGCCAATACGTCGCGTAGGGTAACAGCCATTTCTTCGCGTACCTGGTACACCACTTCGGCGCCGATAAACGGCTGGCTATCTGTTAGTTGATTAGACAATGCAGGTTGTATCTGCGTCAATCGGGCTACCTCGTCGGCGCGGGTGCCGTAAGTTCGCATCAGGTGTTGACAAACATCCGCAGGAAGGCCATACTGCGTTTGCAGCGTTTGCCAATCCTCGAAGCGGTAATTCTCTCCACCAATCAGATAATGGGATTCGGTGCGGCTGGCAATCGACTTATGTAAAATTTCGCCCGCTCGGTCGATGGCATCCTGGGCCATAATCCGATACGTTGTCCATTTGCCACCGAGCAGGCTCAGCAGGCCCGATTCAGCATCATGTTCCACTTCGTGGTCGCGAAGCAGAGTTTTGGTGTCGGCCCGGCTACTAATGATTAATGGACGAATACCACCAAAACCGGCCTGCACATCAACCCGATTGGGGGTTTTATCTAAATAAGGCCGGACCGTTTCAATCAGGTAATCGACTTCGGCGGGTTCCAGTACAGGCTCCTTCGCCAAATCTGAGTAATCATTATCGGTTGTGCCGACAAACACTTTATCGCCAAACGGAATCGCAAAGACGACACGCCCGTCGGTCGTTTTCGGAATCAGAATGGCATGATCGCTTTGAAGCGTTTCGCGGGGGAGCACAATATGAACGCCTTTACTGGGGCGTATACGCTGATCGAGGGCAGGGTTTGCCAGTAGTCGAATATGATCCGCGTATGGCCCCGTGCAGTTCAGAAATACGTTGGCCCGAATGGTCAATACGTCGCCGGTGAGCTGGTCCTGCACAACAGCGGTTTTTATCTGGCCGTTTTCGTGCCCAAAGTCAGTTACGGCCAGATAATTTGCAGTAACAGCCCCGGCTTCATCGGCCGAGTGAGCCAGAGCAAGCGCGTAACGTGCATCGTTGAACTGACCATCATAATACAACACGGCACTGTGCATCTGGCGCGTCAGCATAGGGCTTCTCTCCAACGCCTGTACCTTGTCGAGCCATTGGCCTTTCGGGAACGCATCGTGTCCGGCAATAAAATCGTATAACGTCAATCCGACAGTCATATACATGCCCTCGAACCAACTGAAAACCGGTGTAAGAATAGCCAGCGGATGGGCTAAATGGGGTGCGTTGCGAATAACGGTACGTCGTTCGGCGAGGCCGTGGCGAACCTGACGAAGCTGGGCCAGATCGAGTTTTTTGATGGCTTGTTCCAGATAGCGTACACCCCCATGAATCAGTTTTGTTGAGCGGGAAGAGGTCTCACCGGCAAAGTCGCCCCGGTCAACTAATGCCACGCGGTAGCCGCGCAGAGCAGCATCCAAAGCCGCTCCGGCACCACTGGCACCGGCTCCAATTATGCATATATCGAATGTTTCCTGCCGCAGCCGCTCCCGATTTTTTTCCCGATTCATAGTGCAAAGATAAAGCAAATAAGTGAAGCAGGCTGAGCAAGTGAAGCCCATAGCGAAAAACCTAATGATTTGTTAACTCCTTCACCTGCTTTCACTTACCTGGCCCATTCGACCGCCTTCACCGACTACCCTACCCCGAAAAACTCCGGTTCCGGCCACCAAAAAATCCGCTACGTCCACTCGATGGGCGAACGGTGCGGGTCACGCGCGAGGTACGTACGTTCTCACGAATCTGGTTTGACCGTTGATAAGCATTCGAATTTGCATAAACACCGGCACCGTATCGACGTTCGTCATTACGGTACTGGGGAGCCGTAGAGCGACCGAGCATATAACCCAAACCGCCCCACAGCAGCACGTTGGCTAACCCATTGTGGTGTTGGTAACCGCCGGAGTTGTTCAGATAAGCACTGGTCGATTTATCGGTCTCTACGAGCCGTTTGGCTGCTTCGACGCTCAGCGTATCGCGGTGCCCGTCGAAGTAGCTGACAACGGCACCCGCCTGACCGGGATCGGCCTGGACTTCATCCGTGATTTTAAAATTGCCGGGTGCTGTTTCGGTGATGTACGTCCGCACACCTTTCTCAAAACGGGTTTCGGTACGTTCAGCCTGATCTTCGCCGGCGTTATTGTTTCCGCAACTCTGAAGCAGTGCCGCACCGTTGAGCAGTGCCAGACTAAGCGTGGTACTGAAAGTAATATCTTTTACGCGCCGAAGAACGGCGTGTCGACGGAGGGGTGTCATGGCCTGATTAGTATGTTGTTCGACCACTAAACTACGGTGCGAAACCGAAGGTTACAACCCGATGTGGATGAACTGTCGGCACAGGCAATCAACGGTCGTTAGAACGGACGGAATTTATCGCCAAACAACACGGCTACACCAGCCGATACGCTGATGACACTGACGACCCGGCGGCTGCTATAGATTGAGCTTTGCGATTGCGTATCGCCATTGGTAGCGGTCGAGGTGAGGTTGTTGAATGTGAAGTCAGCGTGGCTATAATCGGCATTGAGATGAATGGACGTAGCCCGGCCAAGCCGGTAACGCAGTGAGACACCCCCACCGAGGGCCAGGGCTGTACTCTGCGAACCCGTTGTTCGTACCGACATCTGCGTTATACCAAAATTACCAGCCATTGTCGTACCCGGTAACACCGCCGACGCTTGCCCAGCCAGCAATCGCGCGTCAACCGAGAAACGGCCCATCGGAATTGTTAGGTATGGACCGCCCATTACGCTCGTAACGGACCAGTTATCAGCTTTCGCGGTCCACACATCGGTCTCGGTGCGATACAATGTACTGAGCATGGCAGTGGTATTGACCGTATTTCGGTGCTGTTCGACACGGACCATCAGACCTACTGGTCCGGCAACACGATAGCCAGCCGCTACGTTAAACGAAAGTCCCCGACCAGCCATACAAGCCTGATTATCAGTAGCTGAGCAACTGGCAAACCGACCAACGGGCAAGCTTGCGCCTGCCGATACAGCTAAAAAACCTTTCTTTTCCTGACGGGATAAAATAAACGTCTTCTGACAAAAGGCAACGGTAGTCATACCGACGGCCAATACCGTTATGAAGAGCTTTTTCATGGCGTAACGTATTGCTGTGTAAGATGTTACCAACTACGCAGGCAAATACAGTGCCATAAATTGATTGACTGGTTGACTCGCTGGCGCATAACCTATTCAATCATTCAACCAGTCAACCATTCTCCATCGCCAGATACACGCCGTTTGTCCAGCCGAAACCATCCTGGTTCGGGTATTCACCCCCGCCGGTGGTCAGAGCCGCATCGACAACGTTATACTTTTCCATCATTTTGCCGGTAGCTTTAAACACTTTATCGTTCAGTGTCAGCCAGTTAGCTCGGCCTTCGTGGGCGGTTTCGGTGAATTCGTAAGTCAATAGCCCTTGATAAACAATCCATTGCAGCGGTGCCCAGCCATTTGGCCAATCCCATTGCTGACCCGTTTGGTTTAACGTAGTGACCCATCCGCCGACCTGAAGAAAATCCGCTTTTAGCCGATTATGTACGCGGGTTGCCTGTTCAGGTGTGGCAATATGCACGAAAAGCGGAAACGCTCCGGCCAGTGTCAGCGCGTCGGTCTGGCGACCCGTAACGGCATCGTAATCATGAAAAAAGCCGGTCTGTTCATTCCAGCAAACCGTTTGAATTTGCTCTTTTCGGGTAGCAGAAGCTTGCTCAAACGATTGTGCTTTGTCAGCCTGATTCGTTTGTAGATAGGCGGATTGCAATGTTGTTTCCAGTACGTAGAGCAGGCAATTCAAATCGACGGGCACAATGTCGGCGGTATGAATCGTGGGCATTGTCTGCTCATCGGCAAACCACCGGCTGCTGAAATCCCAACCCGATTCGCAGGCAGCCCGGATGTGGTTATACAGTGTTTCGGGAACGACGCCCAATGGTTCGGCTTCTTCAGTCAGTTCAAGTTCCTGCCGGTAGGCTTCGGGCCGGGGCGTCGGCGTATCATCCCAGTAGCGGTTCAAAGTGCCATTGCCGGAGAGATAAACAGTGCGCCGATTAATCAACTCAGAACCAGACGTTTCACCAGTACGGTCCATCCAGAAATCATACTCGCGCTGGAGTTGCGGCAGGTACGTTGCTAAGGTTTCAGGCCCGGCGATTTCGGCCAGCAGGTTCACCATTAGCGAGAAATACGGCGGCTGCGACCGGCTTAGAAAATACGTTCGGTTGCCGTTTGGAATGAAGCCGAACGTATCAATCAGGTACGCAAAATTGTCGAGCATTCCCCGAATCAAATCAACGCGCCCGGCTTTCCGCAGACCAAGCATCGTAAAGTAGCTGTCCCAATAAAAAATCTCCCGAAACCGCCCACCCGGCACGACATACGGATGCGGCAACGGCACTCGCGAACTGCCTTCTGCGGGTGTGTCGGCAGGGCGGGTGAGCCGATCCCAAAGCTGATTAATGTGTTCCGTCGTGCTCACAGACGTATCGCTTATGTACTCGCCACCGACTTTTTCGGGCAAAGTAAAGTGTTCATGGACGAACGCACTGAGGTCAAAATCAGGCTTGCTTTTGTCTGTTTGGTAGCGAGCAACTACCTCAGCAGCAGCGCGTTTAGGTGTACAGTCTACAAACGTTTTGGAGTCGGCAAAAACGTGGCTCATCTGCACATCATGAAATAATGTACCGAAAAGCTGGTCGGGCGATGGAGGGATTGGTGAATGTGCCAAAATAGTAGGGAGACAGTTCAGGTACGTAACTAAAAAAGGCCCGGATTGTCACGATAAGTCATCGGGCGGGGCAAAACTGCGAAATACCGAGCGAAAACAACTAAAAATAACAGTGGGAAAACCGTATGTTTATCGACCTAACCCTATAATCACCGCTTCCGATGACGCACTGGCGCATTAAACTCTCGCTGCTTCTTAATTATTTCGTGTTCGCAATCCTGCTCAACAGCGTTGGAACGGTGATTTTACAGGTCCAAAACAATTACGACGTCTCGGAGTCGTCGGCAAGTGTGCTCGAAGCGTTCAAAGATTTGACCATTGCACTCGTATCATTCATTGTGGCATCGTACATCACCCGAATTGGCTACAAACGGGCTATGCTGGCGGCCTTAATTATCGTCACACTGGCCTGTCTGCTGATGCCACAGGTTCCGGCTTTCTGGACAACCAAACTGCTGTTTGCCGCCACGGGAGCCAGTTTCGCACTCATCAAGGTATCTATTTTTGCCACTATCGGTTTGATCACGAAAGATTCCAACGAACACGCCAGTTTCATGAATTTTCTGGAGTCGTTTTTTATGATTGGTGTGCTGTCGGGCTATTTTATGTTCAGTGCCTTCGTTGATGACGCGAACCCGAAATCGACCAATTGGCTAACCGTTTATTACATCCTGGCGGGAATTTCTCTGCTGGCTTTCCTGCTGTTGCTGACAACGCCCATCGACGAAGCGAGTGTGAAGCACGAAGCGAGCAAGAGCCTTGCCGACGATCTGGGCGATATGCTCCGGCTGGCCCTCACGCCCGTTGTGCTGGTATTTATTATCACCGCTTTTGTGTATGTACTTATGGAGCAGGGTATTATGAGCTGGCTACCGACGTTTAACAGTAAAATTCTGCGGCTTCCTACCTCGCTCAGCATCGAGATGGCCAGTATTCTGGCAGCATCGACGGCGGTGGGGCGGTTCCTGGCGGGGCTATTGCTGGGCCGCGTGTCGTGGTACTGGCTCCTGATGGTCTGTCTGGTTGTATCGGCGGGGTTGGTTTTGCTGGCGTTGCCGCTGGCGAGTTCGGTGGATGGGCGGGCTGTCACGGGCTGGGGCGACGCACCCCTTGCTGCCTTCATTTTCCCACTGATCGGCCTGTTTATCGCGCCCATTTATCCGGCCATCAACTCCGCCATTCTGAGCAGTTTACCGCTACGTCAGCACGGGCCAATGGCGGGGCTGATCGTGATTTTTTCGGCCCTCGGGGGCACGACCGGTTCCATTATTACGGGATACGTTTTCGAAGCGTATGACGGGCAAACGGCGTTCTATTTCTCGCTCGTACCCATTGCCCTGCTACTCGTGTTCATCAC
>JANPJE010000215.1:0-12255 GCA_031425355.1 Spirosoma sp.
AACGCGCAGCCGCCCGCTCTGGTACAGCACTTTGGCCCCGCGCCAGCAGGTATAGCAGGTTGGCAGCGATTTACAGAGCAGGATAAACAGGATTTTCGGGCCGTGCTGCCGGAACACATCAGCCGCAATCATCAGTTTGAACGGCTCGGCATAGGCGGGGAGGTGGCGCGTTTGCACGAAATACCCTTCGACCACACGTTTCACCGGGTCGGGCATCGCGTCGAAGGCCGGGTTCGGAAATTGCCGGTTGCGAACGAGCATCTGAAAAATCTGGTCCAGTTCGCCCTTTTGGTTGTCGGCCAGAATGGTCGTAACGACTTCATCGGCAAGGGGGTCACCCATGAGTCGCTTGGTCCACAAAAAATCGTCGGGCCAGCGGGTTGGTATAGTTTCGGTGGGCGTCATAATCAGGCTACGGGTTGGGGTTCGGACTTCAGGCGATTGATCTGCTCGACAAACCGGGTCGCTACACTCAGAAATCCTTTATCGTTGGGGTGGATTTCATCGTACCAGTAATCAGACAGTTTATCAGTGCGCCGAACCGTTCCACGCAGGTCAATATACGTTACGTTCGGGTACTCACCGGCTATCTGCCGAAGCTGTTCATTAAACGCATCAAGTAGGTAACGAACAATGGCCTCGCGCTCACCCTGATTAGTTACACCTTTCTCAATCAACACCTTACCGAGCCAGCTTGCCCGGTTGTCTTGTGGCGTTCCATCGACCGGAATCACGTAATCGTAGCCATGCACGAGTATTTTCACCTTTGGATAACCCTGCTGTACGAGCCGCAGAATCCGTTTGTATCGTTCACCCACAGCCTCCAGACCCGGCGCGAGCGTATCATTCAGATACCGTTGCGGGCCGGTCAGACTGTGGGTAGGCGTCTCGCGAATGAACCCGGCAAAGGCTTCGCCGAGGATGTCGTTTCCGCCCCCGCTGAGCAGGAAAAAGTCGGGCTTTACCTGCGCAATGGCCTCCAGAAACTCGCTGTTTTTCAGGTAATCGCCCAGGGTCGCCCCCGCTGCTGCCACGCTGAATACGGAATACACGCCTGACAGATAATCGACAATATCGCGTAGCAGAAACGGAAACTGAAACCACGAATCGCCCTCGGCCACAATACGTATCCGGTCGGGGTAGCGCACAAGATTCTGGCGATATTGTCGGTTCTGGACCCGTCGCGCCACCTGATTGGCAACGGACAATTTCAGGTCGCTCCACAAGCCGCGCTGGTCATCGGGCGCAATCACGCGCAGCTCGTCGCGGAGTTTCAGCGTTGGCTGCAGGCCGCTTGTGGTGTCGGCTTCGTAGTACAAACCAAGTGCAAAATCGGCCATCATATCTTCGTAGGACTCATCGGCGGGTGGGGCCAGCATCTGACTCAACTCGTCGGCCCGAACGGTATTGTACAGCGGATTAATCAACTGCAATGTAATGGTTTGCGTACTCCAGTCCGGGAACGGCTCGGCTTCGACGTCGTCGGTTTCGATACCGCCCCGGATGGCCTTGGGTTTGAGCTTACCGGCCAATACGGGGGGCGACGGCAGCGCGTCGAGACTCAGGAAAGCAAGCGTTTTCTCCGAGACTGGGTCCGTGGTGACGAGTAATTTGATGTACTCCGTCGCGCTGGGCCAGTTGTATTGCCGGATCACTTCTTCGAGTGGCAATCGAAATGCCGTTCGTCGACCCGTCAGTTCTTTTTTGTCGGCCAGTCCCAGTGTCATGCTCTGCCCCGGTTCGAGCCGGTAGTTGGTCGGCATAAAACCCGTGAACGACATAAAATCCCGCGACAGATATAGGGCTGTGCAATAGAGTGGCCGGCCTGTCGGGTTGGTCAGTTTAATGGCGAGTGTAGTAGCCCATTGTCCGTGGTTGTTCAGGTATGTTATGGGCAGTGGTTCCGATTGAATGTTTGTCAGTTGAACGGCGTCGCTCCCCTGTGGAATCACCGCAACCGACAGCACCGGCGTATCGACTTCGGGATTACGGAACTGCTTGAGATACTGCCATTTCGCCATGTGGCGAAGGTCATCGGAGAGTTGGTCAAACACCTGCGGATCGTCGGCGCAGAGCGGAAGGACGAGCGGGCGATTTTCGTCGGTAGGGTCCGGCCAGCCGGGTTTCGTAACGTAATACAGCCCATTGCGGCTGTGCAGGGTATAATCGGCGCGGGTTTCGTCGTCCTCGGGAATGATGAAACCGTCGGTCAGGCCGGGGCGGGCGGGGTTGGCAGATGGTTTGAGTAGGTCGGGCAAGTCATTATTCGGGCCACCGTGATTGGCGAAATGCAACCGGATGGGTTGAGTCAGCAAGCCCGCTATCGTAGCCCTATATACGATGGATTTATCCAGATTTACCCGCACGTCATCAGCAATGTCGAGCACCGTATAATCAGCCCCTATCCGACCGATACTTGCCGGATAAACATGCTGATTGGCAGGATCTTGCAATTGAATATCATTCCGGTCGGCCACACCGTGAATGGCTCCTACGTCGAGGAGCCAGCCTTCCGCTTTGTTATAGGTTGCCGAAGCCGCGAGCGTGTCGGGGTCGATGGGCTGGTTCAGGAAACCCCGGTTCAATAACGAATTTGTCTTCTCACCGAGGTCCGACATGTCGGGAATATACACGTGTGGACGCTGCTCGTAGCTGAAACGCATATACTGCCGGACCCGGTTGTGCAGGTCCTGGTACGTTACCTGCCCGTGGGCGGCTTCGAGTACGGCCAGCAGATTTTTGGTAAATATGCCCTCGCCGTTCACCTCCACCGCGCTTTCGTCGGACTCACAAGCGGCCATCTGAATGTGCATTCCGGGCGGCATCGCAGTTTCCACCCCATGCTCCTTTATCCGCTCAGCCGATACTACGTCATGGAAGCAAAACGCGTCATACGGTCGGCGGGGGGCCGATTGCATCAGCCGCCGGTCACGCACGTCCTGCCCGTCCATCGCAGCCGCCAGCAAATCAGCCGAGCGGGTATTATCGCCGGAATGGCAGCAGTCGAAAATCAGGACCACATGCGCACCCGTTGCGCTAATGGGGCCAATCAGGTAACGTAACTCTTTGTCAGCCAGCAGAAACTCATGGGTGTTCGTCGTGCCCGCATCATGACAGACTAAGCATTCGAGTTGGCCGTCGGTTTCGGTTAGCCAAATGTCGGGGTCGGCGGCTTCCTGCGCTCCATGCCCCGCAAAGTAAAACAGCACCGTATCGGTCGGACCGGCTTGCGTAAGGTGGTTTCTAAACCCGTCGATGAGAGCCGATTTGCTGACCTGTTTATCGGTGAGCAGCAGCACGTTGGGTGTAAAATCGGGCAACTGACTGAGGTAGCGGCCTACGGCTTGCGCGTCGTTGGCGGGTCCGCGCAGGGAACGTATCTGTTCGTAAGCACCAATGCCCACCACCAGAGCATAGAGGTTGGGTTTAACGGATGCCCCCGGTGTGGTCGGGCTGGTTATAAGAGGGTTCATGGGTAGAGGAGGAATTAGTCAAACATAGTACTTATCACGCTGATTATCAACAAATAAAGGCTATATCAATCACGTACCGGGTCGAACATGAGCAGGCCCGGTTCCTGCATATCGTCGTCGAGCAAAACCTGCGGTTTCGAATCTGTCGATTCAAAGCCCCGCTCATCGGTCGATTCCATAATTTGCAATGCCCCGGTGGCCGGATCGAAGTCCAGCCGAACGCAGGAAAAAGCGAAGGTGAGTGGCTGATCGCCCTCAAACGTCAGCGAGGATTTGGTGTTGGATACCCGCTTGAGATTCGTTTTGGCTTTGGCGAGAAACTCATGCAGGGCGGGCAAACCAGCTTCCAGACTGCCCTCGCCACCCGACTCATTATTAATCGTGAACTCACTGCTGACAATCACGTCCGATACCAGTAACATTTCGTACGGCTCATCACTTTTGAACAACCCCAGCGACGGATGATTTAAATTCACCTTCCGATCTACCAGCGACAGCCCGAGTGCATTGAGATCGGCAAAGTGCCGCCGGACGTTATGGAACGACAGCGACAGCGTTTTGGCACTGCTCAATGAGGCCTGAATGGGTGCACTTCCAGCATTGAGGCCCTGCAAAAAGCCCTGTAAAATCTGCACCCCCAACCCCGCATCGACCTTGCGGGTTTTCTCTAAACTGGTGGAAGAAACCGGCTCATCGCGCAAATTGAACGACCAGTCGGGGTCATCGAGCAGGAAGCGAAGTTCGCCCCGAAACTGGATGTTGCTCTTGCGCCGGGCTACCACCATCAGCGGTTTTACGCGGGCTTCGGGCACCAGCAGGGGCGTCGCTTTGAACGTATCGCGCAGGTACGTTGTCGTGTCATTCTTGCAAAGGCGAAGTTGAAAACTCATAGCATCGGGCGTTTGGTTAGAGGAAAATAATATTCATTACAGAAAGTTATAGGTCTGACGGAGAGCCGGTTGCAACAGCGCAACGGGTGCCAGCCTGAGCCAGCGCAGCGTCGTTTCGGGCGAGCGAACCAGCCGCGCACCCGCCGTCGAAACCACCCAGGCATCGCCGTTGGGCCGGACAGCGAAATCCAGCACCGACCCGAACGGAATCTGTACCAGCGTACGGCCGGAAACTACGTCGAGTATTTCCATCGTTTGCTGGCTCTCGTCAAGCTTCCGAACCCAGTAGGCTAATTTCCCCGAAAACCGGGGCGGGTGATGCAGCGTACCAAAACCGAGCGGAGTAATACGATTGCCTTTTGTGCTGTGCCGGAGCAGATACGTTTGCTGACCTATAGTGGTGTAGAGTAGCCCAACGTCCTGCCCAATGGCCGAGTTTGACCCAACCCACGCGGCAGATTGTAGCCGGGTATTCAGCCGAACGACGGGCAGCAGATTATCGCCCACAACCGAAAAAAGCGTTGTCAGAGAGGGTTCGGTGGTTGGCACGAGCAGGTAATTACCATTGGGCGAAAACCAGCTTTGCCGACGGTGTCCCAGCCAGTTCAGATTGAGGCTATGATACAGATACGTGAACGTCGCCAGCGACTTCCAGTTCGTGCCGGTACGTCGCCAGAGTTGGGCAGCGTTCGGTGTGTCGGCAAGGCCGTAGTCCAACTTATATCGTTCGTTTATCGGAATTTCAACAACAAATTCGTTCGGCATATCGATTCGTGTGAGCCAGTAGTCGGCCCCGGTCGATACGTCGGTTGGCCAGCCCGCGTCGGCGGCTATCAACGTACCGGCACTCATCACGGGTTTCATTGAATAAAACCGTAAACTGTCCTGCTCTTTGGTAAGCAGAAACCGCCCATCGCGCGAGAAAAGAGCGGCCGGCGACACATTCCACTGCTGATTGACGGAATACCAGGCGGTGGGATTGAGAATAAATTTGTCGATTCGGTACGTCGTTTGCCCCAGCGCAATGGCCTTACCCGGCATGAGTTGACCGGGCAGTGTCCATACCGTATCGGGTCGAAAACGGGATACCGAGTCGATTGGTGACAGAGCCGACAGCCAGCCGGCACCATCGGGTGCAAACAAACCGGGCATAAATGTTTGGACAGTAACCGTTCCTTCCATCAGTTCGACCGCCGGTTTATGGCTTTCCGTTTCCCGAATGGCGGTCAATTCATTGGAAGAAAACTGGTAAAGCGTTGTACGAATGGGGATTGAATCGGCACCAACCGGACTATGAACGAGGTATTGCTCATCGGGCGAAAACCGGCAGTTGGTTAGTGAGGAAAAATTGGCCGGAAGCCGCAATTTCAGCAATCCCCGGTCGGTAACACGCCACGCGGTACTGTCGGTCAGCAGGTAATTTCCTTTGGGCGAAAATAGGGCTTCGTTAGATGACAGCAGATCAGGAGCCATCAAGGGTTGCTGCATGGGCAAATTCCATACCGTAGCCGGCTGAACACCGTTGCCCCTCACGAGCATGTATCGACCATCGGGCGAAAACGTTGTAAAACCCGCTTTGAGCCGGTTCCCGAATCCATGCAACGGCCGTATGCTCTCCCGGTCGATTTGCCAGAGACTGTCCGCTGTCAGGGCGGTGGCCGCGTAGGTGATCAGATGTCGACCATCGGGCGAAAAGTAGGGTGCATAAACCGGAAACCCATCAGCGTCGAACACACTTGGTCGTTGCAGCGGTTTTCTGAATGTGTGTACCAGCCGCACCGTATCGTCGGCAATGTGCCAGAGCCGGTCGGTTTGGGCATCGGTGTGACGAGCCAGCAGGTAGGTTCCATCGCGCGAAAAAACGTCGTCGTGGAGAGTAGGTTTATGTTTAAAAGAATAAATCAGGCGCGTTTGCTGCCCGTCGAGCCGCCAGACCTGGGTAAACTGTGGCTTGTAATCACGCGAATAAGCGACTAATATATGCTGTTTATCGGGCGAGAACCGAACATCAACGTAATCGCCATTCCGAATGCTGTCGGGTATTGATCCGGCTAATGAAATGGGTTGCCACTGCCCTTTATCCGAGAAAAACAGGCTGCTGTCGGGCCTTCCCTTCAGGCAGTAGTAGCGTCCGTCGGGCGAAAAGGGCGTCCAGCGGTAACGGGGCGTTTTCAGGGAAGAATTCAACAGCCGCCCGATGCGAACGGTATCGTTCTGATTCGGTTGTTTCGGTAATCCCTGCTCCAGGAACCGTTGCGCCGGGAGTTGATAAATAGCCGCCTTTATCTGTGCGTATCCATCCTCCCACGTACCAGTAAAATTATATCGCTGAGAGACAAGCAAGGTCTGGTCGTGGTCGGAGAAACGAACGTGATTATAGGCCATTATCCCGCCACCGGACGGTTGCAGGAGCACCGAACGAACCCCATTCCCGGTGATTTGCCATAACCCGTTCGGCGTACTGAGATAATGACCTGTGGGCGAAAAAACGGCGTTTGAATGGAACATGAAATTTGTCCCAAAAATCGGCACCGTTTGGCGGTACAGGGTCATTCGGTGGTTGTTATATTCCACAAGCAGGTAGTTCCAGGCGGGCGAAAATCCCGGCGAGAACTGCATGTTCGATACCGAGTCGCCATAGGTAGCAATCAACTTCGGCGCACTGCTTCCCAGCGCGTACAGCACCCCTTTCTGCCGCTGTCCGGTGGCCACAAACAGGTAGCGGTCATCGGACGAAAACACCCGAAATCCGGGTCTGTCTGTAAAGGTGTGGAGCAGTCTCAGCGAATCACCCCGCCGGGCATACAATCGGCTTTTGTCCGTATCGACAAGCAGGTAGGTAAAGTTTGGCGATGCCTTGATGCTGTCGGCCCGCAGGGTGTAATACCAGTTGTCGGGCTGGTTGGCCACTTCCCCAATCGCTCTAAGTATCGCTGTGCTATCCGGAAATTTGCTTCGGGCGTATTCGAGCAGACGCAGGCTCTGGGTGGGGTCGGTGGTGGCCTGAGCGCGGGCTTCGGCCAGTAATGCCCGTAACTGGATGCTGTTTATGTTGCGTTTTTTCGCCAGTTCCATCTGGGTGGCCATGTCGGGTGCGCCCAAACTCCGGGCCAGTTGAAACGCCGTGTACGCTTCCGAATACTGACTCGCCCGCATCAGCCCCTGCCCTTTCGACGCCCAGAATCCGGCACTTTCCCGTTCGTTCGGCAAGGACTGCGCCTTCACTGAAATCGAACAAATCAACCACAAACACAACCAGACCATCGTGAAAAATGGTCGAAGACGGATTCGCTGGAATGGCTGAACAGCAGACATAACGTACTGATTTATAGTGAGGAGCAGTCAATGATTTTTGCAAGACAGGTTTTTTGACAGGATTACGGAATTATTTATGACTGTGGAAAAATCCTGTCAATCCGGCCTAAAAACCGGTCCTACAACTCTGTTAACGCAATTTGCCCGCCGGGATTTATGGCCTCTACTTTCCGTTGATACGCGTCGAGTTTGTCGATATATTGTTGGTATTGCAGCCCTAAATCGGTTTGGCCGTTGAGCCGGTAACCCTCCCCCACTTCGCGGCAGATTGCCAGCAAATTTTGGCGCATTACGCTCGTAACCTGATAACCAGCCTCGGCCCGCTTACGGAGTCGCCCCACAGTGCCATCGTCTAACAGGTGCCGGGTTCGGGGCTGGTGCAGACTGTCGTCGAGTGCGCGATACAGCGCGTCGGTTTGGATAAACTGCCCGAACGACCGGCAGGTCTCCGCCACGCCCGTTCCATTTTTGGTTATGTCGTTACGTCCGGCCAGCAACAGGATGGTTTTCGTTGTCATGGTGTCGGCTCGCTCCAACTGGCGGTTGAGTACTGTATACAACGTATCGCGCTGACCCGCCAAATGAGCCACGACTTGCAGCGAATCGGGTGGAAAGCGCAGAAAAGGACGGCCCAGCCGCAAAAACGGATCGCGGTTTGCCAGTGTGTCGGCGGCTTCGTATTCCTGGCGGGCTGTTTGGTAGGCGTTTTGCGATTCGGCGTACCGGGCATTGCTCAGCAACCGCGAATAAGCATCCTGACTTTGGAAAAATAAGGCCACGCCGATAGCCATAAAGATGAGCAACCCCACGCCGGCAAGAGCCAGTTTGTTTTGTCGCTGAACAGCGAAGCTACGCGCCAAAAACGCCCGTTCCGGAACTGCCAGCCAGCTTAGATGACCAAACTGCGACGAAAACGACCGGAAGTTCCAGCCCCAGGCAGGTCCGCTATCGGTAGGTTTCCCGACCCGAATCAGGTTCTGGAGCGGAACGCTACCCCAGGTGTAGACCCGCCGACGGCCAAACTGGACGTATCGGCCCGTTGCTTCGGTCAGTTCTTCGCGCTGCGAAAGTTGCGCCGGACCAACCTGCTGAATCCATTGCCGGTACGTGCTCCACGACTGAATCAGGGCTTCGTGCGTGATTTCGTAGTAGCCATCGCCCGCTTCGACGTCGCGCCCGGACAGGAGTCGGTTATCGGTCAGGATTTTCAGGATTCTCCCGCAAAGGAGTTGCTGTTCGGGACCAAAATTCAGTTCGTCGTTTGTGACGCGCCGACGTACGTACTGCCCCACCTGAAACGCCACAAATCGAAGCAGCAGATCGCGAAAAAAGTCGATATTTTTGCTGAATGGCTGAACGATAGCCTGCTCTTTTTGCTCAAGAATCTGCCCGATACCGGGATAATCGCGCTCGTAAATTGTCCGTTCGGGTCGGTCCTTGGCTGTTTCGTAAAGTTCGTTCAGGGCCATCGACAGCAGCGGCAACGCGTTTGGGTAATGCCGAAAATCCTCGATGATCCGGGCGACAGTTTCCTTTTCGGGATAATAAAACATACCCGTTTGCAGGGCCGGACGGATAATGATTTCCTGCAAACACTCGACGTCCAGAACCGGAATCGTGTACTGCTGCCGATCCGTGTTCCAGAATCGCTCCTGCCGGTTTATCTGCGCAACAAACTCAATCCGAATTGTGGCGATTACCTTTGTTTGCTGTCCTTCGGTACTTTGCTGGAAAGCAGTAAGCGCGGCAAAAAAATTGATCAGTTCGTCGTCCGAGCGGTCGTTTGATTGCGTTACCAATTCTTCCATCTGGTCGATCAGAAGCAACTGGGGCGGATTTTCGCGGATTCTGTCGAGTTCGGCCAGGGGTTTTTTGCCAGGCCGCATGATGGCGTAGGTTGTTCCGGTTCGGTGGCGCGGCCCCAGCAAACCACCCATCACCAACGATGATTTACCCGTGCCCGACGCACCCACAACTACGACAAACGTCGATGCATCGAGCAGTCGGTTGAGGTCGCGAATGGCGTCATCGCGCCCGAAGAAGAACGTACTGTCCTGCGGTTGGTAGGAATCCAGCCCTTTGTAGGGGTTGACCTGCTGCCGCTGCCCGAGGGACGCTGGATTGAAGCCGGAATCAAGAAAGACGAATTCGCCCCCTTCGTGACTCGAAAACGCGAACAGACAGGAGGTTTGCTCGTGCTGTTGCTGCGAAGCTGCCGCTTCGAGTCGCTGCTGAATGTAGAGTTGCAGTTCATAAACCGTTACAACACCGTCGCGGTTGGTATCGGCTTCCCGGTTGGTGAGGGCGCGGGCCAGCAACGTAGCAAACGGCGACGTAGTACCCGGCGAGTTGTTTGTATCCGAACCGACATAGGCATCAAGTGCCTGCTGGTTGTGGGCCGACGAGGTCAGAATCTGGTTGGCCCGATAGCGGGTGTAATGCCCGAAATCTTCCTGAGAGATGTCACTGATTTCGGTGTCGATGCCGCCCCGAAACGCCGATATTGCCTGTCTGACGGCGCCCGCATAACAGCAATCCAGAATCAGCAGCACCTGTTTCCCGTTAATTTTCCGGATTAATTCAGCCAGCCATTCCATCGAAATGGACGTATCGGGGAGTTGCCCATGCCGGGCGTCGATTGGCAGCAGATACCCGCCATATGTGGGTGGTCCATCAGTTTTTTGCTGCGTTAGGGCTACACCATGACCGGCATAATAAATAATGATCTGAGCCTCGCCATCGGCAGATAGCTGACCAATGCTTTCCAGAAACTGGACAAACGTCGCTTTGTCGGGGTCAGGGCAGAGGTGCGTCTGGTAGCCATATTCCGCCAGCGCACTGCCCATGAGTTGAATATCCTGCGTGGGGGTTTTCAGCGGACGAATACCGGCATCGCTATACGCCTGCACCCCAATCAGGAACGCATGACGATTTGGAAAGATAGCGAGCGGGGTATTCATTTACTGATTTGATAGTACCGGTCAATGTTCAGTTTCCGGCCAAAAACTCCTTGAATACTATCCGGAGAAAGATAGCGACAAACGCAGATTTACCCGTCGTTTATCTTTTAACCGGCATCCGCGTCGGTTGGGAGTATATAGATGCCCGGATTTGCGCCTAATTTGTTACTTCCCCAACGTATTGTGAGCAAATAAATCTGTGGAAATAGTCAGACCGGACAGAAAGAAAATAGCTATTTTGCACAAAAAACGCCTTCATTCCCTTGATAACGCGACTTACATTTCTACTGCTTATTCCCGTTTTGGCCGTTGCTCAATCGACTCCGCCAGCCGCTCCGACCCGCACCGTGGCGCACGTATCGACGTATCAGCCACCCGTATTTGCGGACAAAAACCGGCTAAAAAACCTCGAAGCGGCCTTCCCGATTGTTGAAAAACTGTATCGGGAGCGGGCCGAAAAATACCATTATCCGGGTCTGGCGTTTGGCATCGTGCTCGACGGAAAGCTGGTTTATTCGGGCGGCATGGGTTATGCGAACGTAGCGAAAAAGATACCGGCCACCACTAAATCGCTGTTTCGGATTGCGTCGATGAGCAAGAGCATCACCGCCATGGCTATTCTGAAACTGCGCGATGAAGGCAAACTCCGGCTCGACGACCCCGCCGAAACCTACATTCCCGAACTGAAAACCCACAAATACCTCACCGCTGACGCCCCCCGGATTACCGTTCGCAACCTGATGACGCACTCCGCCGGCTTCCCCGAAGATAACCCCTGGGGCGACCGCCAACTGGCTGATTCAGACGCTGATCTGCTCGCTCTTATCAAGGCGGGAATCTCGAATGCCAACGTACCGGGTGTCGCCTACGAATACAGCAACCTCGGCTTCGCCATGCTTGGCCATATCATCACGGTTGTGTCCGGCAAACCCTACCAGCAGTACATTACCGAAACGATTCTGAAACCGCTGGGCATGAACGATACGGAATGGGAATACAGCCGCGTTCCGGCCGAAAAACTGGCCCTCGGCTATCGCTGGCAGGACGGCAACTGGCTGGAGGAACCCCTCCTGCACGACGGTTCGTATGGCGCGATGGGCGGTTTAATCACGTCTATCGAGGATTTCACCAAGTATGTGGCAATACACCAGAAGGCATGGCCGCCAGGCAACGATAGCGACACAGATCGGAATGCCGCACCACCAGTGAAGCGAAGTTCAGTACGTGAAATGCAGCAGCCCTGGACATTTTCGGGTTTGTTTGCTCAGGCGAAAAACGCAGCCGGGCAAGTGTGTCCCATTGCCAGCGGATATGGATACGGATTAGGCTGGAGCCAGAACTGCGTTGGGCGGGTTGGCGTGGGCCACAGTGGCGGGTTGCCCGGTTTCGGCAGTCAGTGGCGCATTATGCCCGACTATGGGATCGGTGTCATTGCGTACGGAAATTTAACTTATGCCGGGCTGGGATCAGTCAATTCGGCGGTGCTCGATACGTTGATCGCCATCGGGAAATTGCAGCCCCGACAGTTACCCGTTTCAGCTATTCTGTCGCAACGAAAATCGGAGATCGTAACGCTGTTACCCGACTGGACGAATGCCGAACGAAGCGGCATTTTCG
>JANPJE010000216.1:0-22203 GCA_031425355.1 Spirosoma sp.
GCTGAGCCTGCACAAACTGATGCTGAAACATCGTGAGCACTTTGGCCGCTATGGTCGGCGACATGTGCGCTCCGCCGTTTGCTACGTCTTTCAGAGCTTGCAGCACCACGTCGGGGTCGGGGCTTTTCAGTACGTAGCCAGACGCTCCTCCGCAGATGGCGGCAAAAATTTTATGGTCATCCTCAAATACAGTCTGTATCAGCACCTTTGTGTCAGGATATGCCATTTTGATTTTCTGCATGGCTTCAATGCCCGAAATACCCGGCATCTGAATGTCCATCAGCACTACGTCGGGTTTGTGCTTACGAATCTTCGCCACAGCCTCGTTCGCATCGCCATACGAACCCGCCAGAAATACGCCCTCCTGACTGGCCAGGAATAGACCCAGGTTCTGCCGAAAACTCTTGTTGTCCTCAAAAAGTACGATACGTATCATGATCGTTTTCGGTTCGGTGATTTATGCGCCAAAGGTCAAGCTGTTTTCAGTTCAGTCTACCTACCAATTCTGGTGGTTTTTTTACAACTCAGGCACATTCATAGACAGGCGGGTTCCCTGCCCGCGTGCCGAGTCGATAGTCAGATCAATAAAGCTTTCGGCGGCCCGGCTGCGAAAATTTTTCAGACCATTGCCGTCGGTTTCCAAACACATATCAAAGCCCACGCCATTGTCTTCAATGAGCCATTGAAGTCCCTCTGTTGAGCGCGTGATATGTACATAGGCTTTAGTAGCTTCCGAATGTTTAGCGATGTTAGCAATAGCTTCTTTGAAAATTAGATACAGATTCCGGCGTTGCTCCATGTTGACTTTCAGGCTTTTATCAAATTTTACCTGATTATCGAACTGTAAGGCGATGCCCTGCGCGGTTAGTGACTGAAAGGCAAATGAGCGCATTTTCTCAACCAGTTTTTCGGGGGAATCATTGTCGGGGTTAATCGTCCAGACGGTATCGCGGATGGTATGAATAGTTTCTTCAGAATCGGCTTTTATGTGCGCCAGCAACGACTGTACATCAGGCTGAGTACTTCCCATTTTGCGCTGAACCATATTAGTAGCCATCGCAATACTACTTAGCGTAGCCCCCACTTCGTCGTGCAGGTCAGCAGCAATTCTGTAGCGAATGGATTGCACCTTAAGTTTCTGGCGGAAATTGTAAAGCATAAAAAAGTACATAGCCGCGCCCAGCAGCACCAAAATATACGCAATCACCGAAGGTATAAACCACCATTCTTCCATCAATTCGCGCTCTACCGAAACTGGCACCCGAACGCTGGCCACTACCTTCCCACTGCGCAAGCACCGCACTTCCAGCACGTACTCTGCCCCGTTAAGATTCGTATATCGGGCAGTTGGGTACGGGCTACTAATCCACTGCCGGTCAAAGCCCTCCAGTTTGTATTGATACATAACGACCGGCCCTGGTTGCGCCGAAAACGTAAAGATCACATCGTTGTCTAACGCCACCAGCCGAATGGGTTGGTTTACGTGATACGGCAAGGCTTTTCCGTTGGCTGTAACACCCTGAACATAAACCTGGGCATACAGGCTAAATGGTATAAATTGCAGACAAGCGAATAAATATAATCGGCAAGAGCGCATGGGCGTAGGCAACACATAAATACCCAAAATTCAGGACAAATAGCGAGTCAGTTCGAGGTTGTCTCTCACGTAGAGCGTTGGTCGTTTCCCGGTAAACTGCGTGAACTCCCGGATAAAATGCGATTGATCGTAATAACCACTCCGATAAATCAACTCGTGCCAGTCGGCTACCTGCCATCGCTGACTGGCCAATTGAGCGCAGAGGTGGCCTACCCGCCGGATGCGGGCATAGTACTTCGGACTGACGCCTACTTTTTGAAGGAACTGCCGCTCAAACTGCCGTCGGCAAACGTACAGATCGTCCGTCAGTTCGCTTACGTTAACAACACCTTTCCGCTCAACAATCAGGTTGGCAACATAGTCGGTTCGGTCGAACGTATTCCCTTTTTTAAGGAGTTGCCGATTGAGAAACTGATCCAGAAGTTGAACGCGGGTAACAGGACTGCTGGCCTCCAGAATTTGTTCCTGCAGCCATACAAGCGAATTACCCAGCACATCAGCCAGGTTGACACGTTCGTCGGTGAACTCGTACATGGGCAACCCAAATAATGACGATAAACCCGCCGGTTTGAAAACAACACCCACCATACCAATACGTCCGCTCAAATCCAGTGTGTAACTTTCCGTTGCCTGACCGGTCAGAAACATCGGTGGAGCCAGGAGCGATTCATGCTTGCCATTTCCCACCCGGTAGGCATCGCCATAATTGAACACTATCGACGCAAAACCCGTCGGGGGCGATTCAATGCGGATCGGATTTAGCAAAACCGTCTGTTTTTCCCAAACAAAATAGCATTCCACAAAAGAAGTAAGGTGTGCAGACGGAGCAAATTTGCGGTAATACATTCCCTCGAGATGGTTACTTTCCCCATCAAGTTGTCGCTTTTAATTGATTGATTGGCAACAACTTATCCCCATTTTATCTAACGGTAAACAGAATTTTCGTTTCGTCTATCGAACTGCCTTACCGAGCATACAAGCGAACCGCACTAATACGTAACTTTATGCGCGATAACCGATGTACAGCGTATTAATGCAACTTGCTTATGAAGCCTATTTCCTATCTGAATCAACTGGTTGCGGCTGGCCTGCTGACTGGCGTATTGAGCGGTTGTTCACCAACGATAACAACGTATCGGCTCGAACCTGTTTCGGGTGATGTAGCGACAATTGAGGGTCGCTCCGTAACTAAAGCCGAACAGAATGGCGTGGGCGTAGTGGCTTCCTTCGAACGCGAAGATCTGGAATTCGTAGCCTTCGATATAGAGGTTAAAAATCGTACAGACCATACTATCGACGTTAACCCGGCAGATTTTCATTTAACGGCACTCGGCATAACGCAGGATACCCTCCCCGACCCACGCAATGCGAACTTACCGCTCACCCGAACAGCCGCCGACCCTACTTATGAAGCCGGATGCATGGACCTGAAACGGAAGCAGGAACAGAAACGATTAAAACGGGCTAAAGTATTCAATACTGTTTTGATGGTGGCGGCTATTGCCAGCGACGTATCGTCGTCGTCCAACAGTCGTTCCTACCGCGAGTATGCCAGTAATCGGGTCGCGCACAATTTTGCCTACCAGGGAATTGCTGTAAAAAGAGCTATCGATTACGGCACCTTTGCCGATCGGATGCAACGGTATGATTACGAAGAATATCGCTGGCGCGAACTGGCCCTGAAAGCCAATACCCTCGCTCCCGGCGAGTCGATACGGGGCTTCGTTTACCTGCCCAAAGTGCAGGATGCCCGCTACCTGGCCATCAACTACACCCTGCCCGGACAAGCGAACGTACCGCTCTTATTTAAACAGGCGTTGGTGCAGGAAAAGAAAAAACGGCGTCGGTGAAAAACTTTTGAAAATATCTCAGACAGTTTCATATTGGTTTTAATGCCTACCATTCATCTTCGTCATCGTCAAACGCCTGTTGTGCCCGTTGTAATTCCTGAAGCGTTTTCTGATTGTTTTGTGTCTGCGCCAGTGCAATGCCCTTCTCATATAAACTGGCCGCTTTGTCACGCTCATCCAGATCGGCGTAGAGCGCGGCAGCGTGATAATAGGTTGGCAAATAATCCGGGTATTGGGTTAATAGCTGATCGAAATATATCTTCGTTTGCAGCGGCTGATCACTTATGAACTCCATCGCCAAGGCATAAACATTGAACGGGTCATTCGGTTCTTCCTCTACAAATCGAATTAATTGCTGGATACGGTCGTTATTCATACGTGCAAGAAAATTAGTATGCATGCATACTTTTATTTAAGAGTATTTGTACTTTTGAGTTCTAAAAGTAGTGGTTTGTTGTCAGTCGATAATCAAGTTATTCCTACTTATCAATTGGTGCCCGACCACTGTTATAACCACAAAACCCCTACTGAGTATGAAAATTTTAGTGTGCGTGACGAGTGTGCCCGACACCACCACCAAAATTACCTTTACGGATAATAGCACCAAACTGAATAAGGCAGGTGTAACATTCATTACCGGACCTTACGATGACTACGCCCTGGCTCGAGCCGTTGAACTGAAAGAAAAAACGGGAGCCACCGTTACGGTGCTTAACGTTGGCGAGGCCGACTCTGAGCCGGTAATCCGCAAATGTCTCGCTATCGGAGCCGACGATGCCATTCGTGTAAACGCCGAACCAACCGATGCGTATTTTGTGGCTGAGCAAATTGCTGCCATTGCCAAAGAGAATAGTTACGATCTCATTCTGATGGGTCGCGAGTCAATCGACTATAACGGTGGTCAGGTTCACGGCATCGTCGGCGAAATGCTTGGTATGCCGTCAATCTCGCCCGTTATGCTTTTGGATATTGATGGTGATACCGCCAAAATTACCCGCGAAATTGAAGGGGGTAAAGAAAGTTTAGAGGCCAGATTACCTTTAGTGCTGGGATGCCAGGAGCCCATTGCCGAGTGGAAAATTCCGAATATGCGCGGCATCATGACTGCCCGTGCCAAACCACTCAAAGTGGTTGAACCAACCGGAACCGATAAACTGACAACGGTTGCCAGCTACGAACTACCGACTCCACGCGGAGCCGTGAGAATGATTCCAGCCGATCAGGCCGAAATGCTCATCCAGCTATTGCACAACGAAGCGAAAGTCATCTAAACCAACGTTACACAGTTGGGTAGTTAGATAGATATAAAGTTCTCCTGAGCAGAACAACTATACAACTTTGCAACTCTGTGACTTTATAACCCTAAAAGAAATGTCTGTCCTAATATTTGCCGAATTAGACGAAGGTAAGATTAAGAAGTCCTCGCAGGAGGCAATATTCTACGGTGCTAAAGTTGCCGGAATGACGGGTACATCTGCCACTGTGGTTATCGTTGGCGATGCCAATGATAACGAACTGGCCGTGGCCGGTCGGTTTGGAGCGACCAAAGTGCTCCACGCAATAGACGCGAAACTGAATGAACCCAACGGCATGGCCTATGCCACCGTTGTGGCTGCCGCGGCTCAGCAGGAAAGCAGCAAGGTGATTGTGCTGGCAAAATCTTCGCTGGCTGATGCTATGACAGCCCGACTGGCGGGTAAACTCAAAGCAGGTTTGGCCGCAAACGTAATTGAGTTACCCGATTTGTCAAATGGTTTCTGTGTTAAAAGCAGCATTTACACGGGCAAAGCCTTTGCATACAACGACCTGAAAGCGGACGTGAAAATCCTGGCAATCAAGAAAAACACCATCACGCCCGAAGAGAAAGATGCTACGGCACCAGTCGAGAGTTTCACGCCTGCACTTAATGAGTCCGATTTTGTTATCTCCGTAAAAAGTACGGAGAAATCATCCGGCGATATTTTATTGCCCGAAGCTGATTTTGTTGTATCGGCGGGTCGTGGCTTGAAGGGTGCCGAAAACTGGGGTATTGTTGAAGATCTGGCAAAAGCACTTCATGCTGCCACTGCCTGCTCCAAACCGGTGTCCGACCTTGACTGGCGCCCCCACTCCGAGCACGTTGGGCAAACGGGTATTAAAATTAGTCCAAATCTGTATATCGCCTGCGGCATATCGGGGGCTATCCAACATCTGGCGGGCGTAAACTCATCGAAGGTCATCGTTGTTATCAACAAAGATGCTGATGCACCGTTCTTTAAATCAGCCGATTATGGCATTGTTGGCGATGTGTTCGACATATTGCCACGCCTGACGAAAGCAGTGAATGCTCTGTAATAAGTTGTTAATTGTAGGGTGATATGTAGTAAGTGATGTGGATTTTCCATTATTACTTACCACGTATCACCCTATGACTTGCGACTTTTTGTTAATTTCGCGCCGTGGATAAGATTAAGCTGGAAATATTAGGACTGTCACCCAGTCAGTCGCAATCGGGTTCGTTTGCCCTGGTGTTGGGAGAAGAATATGGCAACCGTCGGCTGCCAATCATCATTGGTATGTTTGAGGCACAAGCGATTGCCATCGAAATCGAGAAAATTGTGCCCAATCGTCCGATGACGCATGATTTGTTCAAGCAGTTTGCTGAACAATTCAAGTTTACGGTTCGTGAGATTATGATTTCTGATCTGCGCGAGGGCATTTTCTTCGCTAAAATAGTGTGCTTTGATGGCGTTCGGGAGTCGATCATTGACGCCCGCCCATCCGACGCTATCGCCATCGGTATTCGGTTTGACGTACCGATCTATACAACTGAGTCTATTTTATCGGAAGCGGGCATTACTGCCAGTGGAAATGATGAGGAAGAAGAGCAGGAAGAGCTGGTACGTTCGTCAAACCGACCATCATCCCGCTCATTCGGCGATCAGTTAAAAAATGCTTCGTCGGAGGAACTACAGCGAATGCTCGAAGAAGCTCTCGGCAACGAAGAATACGAGCGAGCTGCTAAAATTCGCGACGAAATGAGTAAACGCAATTAGTGTCGCTTTCTTACGCATAAAAAAGCCATCCCCGTAAGGATGGCTTTTTTAGTTTACTTTTTTCTTCTCTTTCGCACCACCAATTCCCGGTAGCCAAACGTCGGATCTGGCTCACGGGTATAGATCAAATCAGGCATCACACCAATCACCAATTCGGCAGTTGTGTATATTTTGCATCCGGTCAGCAAATGCCCGCCAATTGTACGACCCGTTGAATCGGATACAGATAAGTGAATATGGCTTCCACCTGTCGAGAGCGTGCCTACAAGCGAAACAATCTCGAAATGACCCTGCCAATTGCTTGATTTCTCCTGATTGGCCAGACGCAACGTTACGTCCGTCAAACTACCCACGCACGTCAGTACGGCACCTGCCCCAATACGTTCCCGCTGGACAATTGCCTCCAGTTCATCCTTTAAATCTTGGCCTGGTTTCAACCGGACCGAATATGTTTGCATCGTGGCGGCAAGGACAGCCGGGGGGCCGTTTGTTGATTGTGACTGGGCGTCAGGCATAGCGATGTAACTACAAAATAGGATCAATGATAGAATCTTTCGCATTCGATTCAACTAATATAAATTGAATTGGTGGTCCCTGTTAAGCTACTTACATGTCAATAAAAAAACCGGGAGCGTTGGCTCCCGGTTTTTTTATTTTCATTCTGATTCTCTATTCGACACCGAAGAGTACATCCGACCGACGGCCGCTGTTACCAGCCCGGCGACGTGGTGCTCTTTTCTTGGCGGGTGCCGGTGGAGCCAGCAGTTTAGCTTTCTGATCATCCGTTAGCGGCTTCAGATCAGTGATCGAGAGCGTGTTATCGCTGATGGTCGTGTTGAAGCTACCGACTGTCTGCTCAGGCTGACCGTTGCATGGCAGTTTCGTAACGGTGAATATAGCGCGGAAGTATTGAACCTGTGGACGTACACGACGGCCTTTGTAACGAATACCGGCACTATTCTCAATTTTGCTCTTCTCTGCTGCTAACTCCTGAGCAAGGTTGCCTGGCAGTTCGCGCAGGTTCAGGATAACCGTATTCGTGTCGAACGATACTTCACCCGTTGCTAAGCGACGATTTGGGTATCTGTACACCAAACGGTTTTTCCTGATAGTCTTACCGGTGATCTCGCCATTACAATAGCAAACACTGGTGATATCACGTTCAGCCGGGGTACGGTAGAACACTTCCAGACGCTCCAGTTTGTGATTGTATTTGCAATCAACAAGCTCTTTGCGATTACGAATGCTGGCAAAACTCGTCGTAGCTACTTCACTCATACAGGTACCACATTTAGCTACCTGCTTATTGTGAACCGTTACGTAGTAGAAACCGGGTTTAACCTGACCATTCGCGAAATAGGCCGATGGGAAGGCCAGAGTCGTGTCGGTTGTGTTCTCTAACTGAGCAATAACCGAATCAATAGCAACTGTGTTAACCGAATCGGGACGGTAGTGTAAACGAGCCGTAAACGTTTCGTTTCTTGGATTCGGGGTTGTGCTGCGCCAGCTAATAACCGGTGCGGTTGCCGATCTGTTAACCGACGAGTACCGCTGAACATCAGTGCTGTCGATAAAGCCCAGCGATGCACCACTCAGAGACGAGTTACCAAATTGTACCCGTAGCTCAGGAATCTCGTTACAGGTTGGGCAGCTGATAGGAGCTTTAGGAATAAGCTTCTTCTGGATAAATCCTTTCCGAACAGCCAGACCTGCGCTAAAACCACCATGCTTACGTTTAAATTCGTAAAGCTGGTCATCAATACCATTGATAATCAGGTAATTCAGTTGAGTTATAAACCCTTGTCCCTGAACACCTATGTTCCAGTTGTTACGCAATGGGAAGAAAACAGCCACAGACCCCAGGGCGCCTAAATGATAGAGACGGGTGCTTGGGTTAACCGAGCGAATCAGGCCACCACCTTCTACAAATGAAGGTACGCCGTTAGGCAGGCTTATTGTCGACGGAGTAAACGCTGTGATCGTAGCCGCTTCGGTACGGAATAAGCCTCCGCGTGCACCTAACTCGATAAACGTGGTAGCGTCAGGATTACGACGGCTTCTGGCCAGCGTGAATGTCATTACCGGTCCAACTGTTAGGAACATATCTTCTGAAGCCCGCTGCCGGATGGTTACCTGATTCTGAGTAAATCCACGCGTAGCGGCCAGACCATACAGATAATCGCGATAGATACCACGGGTTATGTAATTCTGATAGCCGAAAGCCGCTCCGATACCGAAGCGTAGTCGGCGGGTGGCAGGCGTCAGGAAGTAATCCACATTAGCGGTAATGTTGAAACCGGCCCCGTTATACAGGGTTTTGTCCCGCTTATCGGTACCAAACGTATTTTCCCATGTACCGCAATAGGCAAAGTTCGGACCGGCAAACAAGCCAACACGCCAGGGTGATAGCCGTCGGACTAAAATAAATGTTTGGAAAGTCGTGTCACAGTCGTCCAGTTCGGCGACATCACTTGCTTGTGCTTTGAAATCCGTTCGGCGTAAGGTATCGGTGTATATACCTTTACCTAAGCGATAGATTTTTTCACGCTCGTAATTCCCGCTGGGAACTGTCGTTGTTGGACTACTTACTGTTGCGGGTTGAACCCGGACTGTATCAGCCTGTTGAGCAAGACTGATAGATGGTATTGCAAAACCTAGCAACACGAGTCCAGCCAGCATCCTCGTAGGGTGTTGTTGGATAAATGTTCGCATATTTATTGAGTTAATTTGACGCAATGATTCTTGTTAAACTTTTATTCTTCCAAATGTGGCTACGAAAATTTAGGGAACGGTCAATCCACCATATTGGTAGATTTGTTGATCTGTTAGCCAGCCATTCATATACAAAGGGTAATCGATAACCCCACTCTGCACTGTATGACTAACTTTTCAGACAAACGTTTCTAAGGTTTAGACAATTTAATTTCTCAACCTTACAATACCGCTATCCTTAAACTGTGGTCAAACCAGTTAGTTATCTGACCAGCCACAAGGTCATTCAATGAATTATGTCAACGAATGGCCCGTCAATCCACTAATTTTTTGCAATGTTAAGGCTGAATCGCAAAACTTATTTCATCCTTCCACTTTTTTTTAATGGTTTTAGTGAAATAATACCGGCCCGATAACAATGACCTGCTGTTTCGACAGGTGATTTAGCCGACACAAAACTAAGTTAATTTTGTTACCGCTAACACGACAAATCTGATTAAACTGTGTTCAGCATTCACTCAGATTTTATTGTTGGTCAATAATAAGGAGAATAAGATGATAAAAAAACAATTCATCCCCCCAACGGTAAACAAATGCTATTTCCTCGGCATTTTCTTAGTTCTTCCTCAATTTATTCTATGAACATGGCCAAATAGCGTATTGTTAAGCGTGAAACCGTCCGGTAGTTCATCAGGTTGCTGGCCTCGCTCTTCGTTCATCCATTTTCATCCGATAAGTCTATGACGATAGAGTTCTTAATTGTAACGAGTCTGAAAAGTATTAAACAAATTTCACTAATACAGCCCAACAACTACCCGTTATAATCCTAATTTGACGGATGTCTGAATGAGGTTTGTGGTGCACTTTGCAATGATTTTACCATCGGAGGAAACAATACGTCCCTCACAGTGAATAATATTTCTGCCTTCCCGAATCAATTCCGCTGTTGCCGTAACTACATCGTTCATACGGGCCGCATGCAAAAAATCAACTGTCAGATTAACGGACGTGTACGCGTACTCACGACCAAGCGAAAAAACCATTACCCCTATTAAATCGTCCAGAATGGCAGCACCGGCGCCCCCATGCAGTACACCTGCCGGGTTTGTCATTTCCTGCTGAACAGTGAAATCAGCCACTAAGCGACCATACTCCACGGCCCGAATAATGCCCCCAAGCCAGCGGCCCATCGGTGATATACTGCCGCTCATACTGTGGCCAATCTGCGAGCGAAAGAAGTCAAGCCGGGAATTTCTAATCGAGTTCATAGGTAGCAAAAATAGCACTTAACTAAGCTATAACCCATTAAGACGCTATTATTTATGTACTTTCTTGGGAGTTTTTCAAGACTTGTACTACTTTTGGGCGTTTTTAATACGACTACGCAATTACTCCGCATGAATTATACGCTTACGCAGTTACCCGACCGCACCCCCAAACCGCGTCAAAGCGGGTTGACAATGGTTATGGATAAAGGATTAAGTCTGCGGGAAACTGAGGACTTTTTATCCACCTCTACCCAATATGCAGATATTATTAAATTAGGCTGGGCCACTTCATTCGTTACGCCCAAGCTAAAGGAGAAACTGGCTATCTACCGCGAGGTAGGTATCCCTGTCTATTTCGGTGGAACATTGTTTGAGGCCTTTATTGCGCGTAAACAGTTTGATGAATACCGCAAGTTGCTGGATCAATTCGGTATGGAATACGCAGAAGTATCAGACGGTTCGATTGAGATGAATCAGGACGATAAATGTGAATACATCCGTCAACTGGCTACCCAGGTGATCGTATTGTCGGAGGTGGGATCTAAGGATGAAGCCAAGATTATTCCCCCTTATAAGTGGATTCAATTGATGAAGTCCGAATTACAGGCCGGGGCGTGGAAAGTCATTGGCGAGGCCCGCGAAGGGGGTACGGTTGGGCTATTTCGGTCGAGTGGTGAAGTTCGGCAGGGCTTAGTAGAAGAAATTTTAACACAGATTCCGTCCGAAAGTATTTTGTGGGAAGCCCCCCAAAAAGAACAACAGGTTTGGTTTGTCAAGCTTCTCGGTGCTAATGTTAACCTCGGCAATATTGCTCCCCATGAAGTTATCCCTCTGGAAACCATACGGTTAGGTCTTCGGGGCGATACGTTCTCGCTCTTTTTAGATAAATAGTTAACGGTTGCTAATCGTCGGTTATGGAGCCGTTTGTTTTATAACAGCTAAATAACTTAAGACTGGCAGCTTCTCACACACAACCTTTTTTATGGAACTTATAAAATCGTTGCTTGATTTTTTGCTGCATCTTGACCGCTACCTCGATCTGTGGGCAAACGAATATGGTGTGCTACTGTATGCCATACTTTTTCTAATTGTTTTCACTGAAACGGGCCTGATTGTCATGCCCTTACTGCCCGGTGATTCGCTGTTGTTTGCAGCTGGCGCTTTAGCCGCCCGACCAACCAATGAATTGAGCGTATGGGTTATTATTCCATTGCTTATAGTAGCTGCTCTACTGGGCGATAATGTGAATTATTTCGTCGGTAAGTTCTTAGGTAAACAAATCAAATCGCGCGAGCGAATCCTGTTTTTTAAGCGGGAGTACATTGCAGAAACGGAGAAATTTTATGCTAAATACGGTGGACGAACGGTGATCATTGCCCGCTTTATCCCTATCGTACGAACCATCGCGCCTTTTGTGGCCGGGGCGGGTAGTATGACCTATGGCACCTACATTAAATTCTGTATTTTTGGCGCAATACTCTGGGTTACAAGCATTTCGCTTCTGGGTTATTTCTTTGGTAATTTCCCTATTGTCCAGAAAAATTTTGAATTAGTTGTGTTTGGTATTGTTGGTCTTTCAGTACTACCAATCATCGCTGGATTTATCAAGAAAAGACGTACCAGTAAAATTTAGACTATTCGATCTATAATTTTGCCTATGCCACCGTCAAAAGCGGTGGCATAGTGTTTTAATCTCCTGCTCATGACCCGCTACGGCCTGATCGGTTCCCCGCTTACGCACTCATTTTCGCAACGGTATTTCACCGAAAAATTCGCTCGCGAAGGCATCGTCAATAGTCGGTATGATTTATTCGACATGCCTGACCTCGCCACTCTACCTGAATTGATGGCTATGCCGGGTTTGCGTGGGCTGAACGTTACGATTCCGCATAAACAGGCGGTTTTGCCTTATTTGGATCAGTTGGATGCATCGGCAGAAAAAATTGGTGCTGTAAATGTGATCAAGCTGGAGACCAATGGGTCACGAACGGGCTACAACTCCGATTATTATGGTTTCCGTCAATCGCTGACGGACTGGTTAATGACGCTTAATCGCTCACAAACTGGTTTACAGGCCCTGGTTCTGGGCACGGGTGGAGCTTCGAAAGCCATCACGGTCGCGCTTGACGACCTCGGCATTCGCTATCGTTACGTATCACGTACGAAAAGTGCCCATGCAATGATCTACGATGAGGTTACCAGTGTATTATCTGATTATCAATTGATTATCAATAGTTCACCCGTGGGTACTTATCCGCATATCGACCAGGCACCCGACCTCCCCTACAACCAACTGACCGAACGCCATTTACTATACGATCTGGTGTATAATCCTTCGGAAACAAAATTTATGCAGCTTGGCCACGCTAATGGAGCCGCTACGCACAATGGCCTTCGGATGCTGGAATTACAAGCTGAAAAAGCGTGGGAGATCTGGCAGCGGTAGATTTCTAACGAATTCGCTCTTTCATACATAAACCTACAAACCGATGCCTCTTTTAGTATTTGCCACTATTACCGCCCGACCGGGTGCCGAAGCTGTTCTTAAAGACGGTTTGCTCGACCTGATTCCAATGGTCAGAGATGAAACCGCGTGTCAGCAGTATGAGTTGTATGAAAGCACTGAACACCCGGAAAAATTCATTATGCACGAGCTTTGGGACGACGAAGCCGGCTTACAGGCACATACGCAGATGCCGCACATGAAAGCGTTTGGCGCGAAGGCGAAAGACTGGTTGGCTGGACCAGTTGATCTCATCAAAGTAAACGTGTAGCCGGTATCATAAACAGATTTCCTTCAATCGGTCGGCATCCATCACAAATACGTTAAAATCTACCTGCCCCCGGATTCCCTGAACGTAGCCGTTCTGGTTGTGCTGCCAGAGATAGAGTTTGTCGGCATTGTAACTGCGCAGATGTTTGGCCGAATAATCGGCAATCCAGAGCGGGTAATCATCCAGATTTCCCTTGATATAGCGTCGGTAAAGATTACCGTTCGTGTAAATAATCGGACGAGCCTGATAGTGAGCTTCAACGGTTTGGAGCCACAACCTCAGCCCATTGACGATGGTTTCGTCGGATTGACCATTCACAACTTCAAAGTCGACAACGGGGGCAAAATCACCTTCACTCAGATTCACCTGACGGATAAAATTCGCGGCTTGTTTGAGTGGGTCGCGAGTGGGGTGGTAAAAGTGATAGGCTCCGCGACGTATTGACGATTTTTTAGCTTCGCTCCAGTTTTTGTTAAACTGTTTGTCAGCCAACGTCGCCCCTTCGGTAGCTTTGATGAAGACAAATTGGAGTCGAACCCCACCAGCTTCCATCTGCCGGACACGCGCCCAACTGATGCGGTCGTTGTGACGCGATACGTCGATGCCATGAATCCCATACCGCATAGGGAGCCGAATACCAAACGCCCGCACAAATTGCCAGTTTAACTCATCGGGCCGACGAGACCGAACAACCCAAAACGCGATTGATAGTAGTAAGAACGCTGCAATCCATAGGCCATATCGCCGAACGATGTGTTTGACCAGTACGCGGGTTTTCATGTGGATAATCAATTACCGGCTCGAAATTACAGCTTTCGCCCTGAACATAACGCACACAAAAAAGCCCTCCACGTTGGTAAAGGGCTTTTTTTATATGATTCATCTGAAAAGAATTAGTCGTGACCTTCCAGTTTGACCAATTTGTTGTATACACCAAGTAACAGAAAAGGTGCTGGCCACTGACCAACAAATAAACTCCGGTCGCGGTCGCCTGTGTACTGCAAATACAGGGAAACGCCCATTGACGCTAATGCGGCCCAAAGGAAAATGTCGGACGGCAATTTGGCGGTTTGTTCTTCAATGGCCGTAGCAACGGGCCCCTCGGTGTGCTCAGGATTCGTGTTTTTATTCTTTGCCATAACGCTACGTTGTTTTAGTGATTATTAAATCACCTAACTCAACGAGTGGTAGTAAGGTTTAAGCCCGGCAAAAAGAATGATTTAATTACCCTTAACTCACTTATTCGGCTGGGGCGTTGTGCGCAGATACGGCTTTACAAACGTCACCCCTTTCGGAAATTTGGTTTCCAGTTGGTCATTCGTAACAGCAGGTGTCACAATAACATCATCGCCCTGCTGCCAGTCGGCGGGGGTAGCTACCTGATAATCAGCCGTTAACTGAAGCGAATCAATAACCCGAATGAGTTCATTAAAATTTCGTCCGGTAGATGCCGGATACGTCAGCGTGAGTTTTATTTTTTTGTCGGGACCAATGACGAACACCGAACGCACCGTTGTTTTTTCGCTGGCATTGGGATGAATCATATCGTAAAGCGTGGCTACTGTCCGGTCGGCATCGGCAATAAGGGGAAAGTTAACCTCCGAACCCGTTACGTCCTTAATGTCGGGCGTCCACCGATTGTGCGATTCCAGGTCATCGACCGATACCGCAATAACTTTTACATTACGCTTGCCAAACTCATCTTTCAACAGTGCCGTGCGGCCCAGTTCGGTGGTGCAAACGGGCGTAAAATCGGCAGGGTGTGAAAACAGCATTCCCCACGACGTACCCAGCCACTCATGAAAATGAATGTGACCCTGGGTGGTGTCGGCCTCAAAATCGGGGGCAATATCTCCTAAGCGAAGTGACATGATTATGTGGTTATTTAGTTGACAAAATCTACCTTTTTAATATAGTATTCAATGAAGGCAAAACCGGCATCGAGCCGGCTTGAAAAGCAAACCTGAAAAACAGGTTGAGAGTTCGCAATTTTTATACCTTCCTGCTGACGGATTCAGATCAATTTATCTTCCACAGCCATCCTGACTAATTCGGCCGCATTACGTACCTGCAACCGGCGCATCATGTTTGCGCGATGGTTATCAACCGTACGAACGCTCAGTTGAAGTTTTTCGGCGATTTCGCGGCTACTCATTCCATCGACCAAGAATTGCAGAATCTCTTTCTCCTTATTCGACAGTTTCGATTGCCGCTCGGCCCGACCGTGGCGGTCGCCTTTTTTCAATTGCTGCATATAGCCGCTCAGAATAATCGACGCTACGGGCGAACTGTAATATTTTTCGCCGGTGGCAATGGTGCGAATGGCTTTTATCATCTCATCCGACGATGAATCTTTCAGAATATACCCATACGCGCCAGCCTCTACCGAGCGCAAAATATAATCTTCGTTGTTGTGCATCGACAGCATCAGCACCCGCACATTTTTGTATAACCGACTGATAACCTGGGTTGTCTGAATACCCGACATGCCGGGCAGCGAAATATCCATCAGCACTAAATCGGGCAGGAGACTGGGGTCGGGCTGTAGAATTTTGAGTTTATCAAGGGCTTCTTCACCATCATTGGCTTCATCAATAATCGTTAAGCCATCGGCCTGTTCAAGCAAAAGCCGAATGCCGTCGCGGACGATGGAGTGATCGTCCACCAGCATTAATTTAGTAGGTATCATGGTGCGCGAGATGCGTTTTATAGGGAACGCTAACCTGAATTTTTGTGCCTCTACCGGGTATTGAGTGAATCTTGAATTTGCCGTTGAGCAATTTTGTTCGCTCCTGTATATTTTGTAAACCCTGCGACGGAGGTCGTAGTTCTACAGGGTGGGCCGTATTACCATTCATTTCCGGATTTAGCTTCATCAGTCCGTTCTCCAGGTTTTTCCTGGGCACCCGAAATCCCTGTCCATCGTCACTCACCGCCAATTGCAACGTATTAGTCCGTTCAGTTAATTCAATATGAATATGGGTCGGATTGGCATGCCTGATCGCGTTGCTCACTGCTTCCTGCGTCACCCGATAGAGCATAATCTCAACGTTTTTATCTAAACGGGGTTTATCGACCGTGAAATTTGTTTCGAACGTAACGTCAATTGCCTCCGTCCGATCCTGTTCAACGAGCATCTTGATGGCAGGCACCACGCCAAAGTCACTCAACACACTGGGCATGAGGTTATTCGAGATTGTCCGTGTCTCCTGAATTGTCTGGGTAATTAACGTTTTCAGGGTTGTCAGATTCTTGGCATGGGGCATTGTGCCCGTTTGTTCATTGACCACGGCGGTTCGGACTATACTGGCTTCAAGCCCTTCAATTTGCAGTTTAATGGCCGTAAGCATCTGCCCCAGCCCGTCGTGCAATTCGCGCGATAGCCGCTTTCGTTCCTCTTCCTGCCCGGCAATGAGGTAGGACGTTCGGAGTTTTTGTTCGTCAATTTCCTGCTGGTATTGCTGTTTTGTCGCTTCAAAAAGTTTTTGTCGGGTTTCTTTCAGCGTCCGGTAGGCACCAAGCAATTTTTTATTGGCGGCCGTTGTCTGACTCTCCGCTTCAACCAATTGGGCAATGGTTTGTCGGAGTTTACGGGCTGCGGGCCTGAAAATCAACAAGCCAATACCGATTAAAACGGCTACGGTGAAGAAGTACAGATATAATTCTATGGATTGCAAAAGGGTAAGCTTAGCCCTTACTTCGCCCGTGTACTCCCGAACGATAACGTCTATTTTCTCTAAAAATGGCTTTTCATTCGCCAGCATTAACCGAATACTTGCCTGCACAGCAGGTTGTTCGATCTCACTGAAATGCCGCAGGCGCATCAGCCGATGGGCACTTTGGCGAAACGCGTCAAATTCCGGGCGAACACCTTCATACAATCGCTTAACGGTATCTGAGTTTATAATACTGACCTGGGGGTTATCGGCCCTACCTTCCCGACCCTGTACGTGATACCGTTCAAATACCGGAAAAACCTGCCGCATTTCAGCAACATTCTGCTGAAAGTTAGCCTGTTCCGTAGCATCGGCCAGTTGCAGGGCCTGTTTTACCATTTGCTGGCTCTGATGCCGCTGCAAAGCCGTGTATCGAATGATCCACAATTCATCCTGCACCGCCCGAAGCCGCCATTGGGTCAGACCTTGCCCTACCGTTAGCAAGAGGGCCAGAATGATGAGCAACGTCATGTAAAGGCGGGTAAACCGAACGGGAATTACCGAGCTGCCTTTTGTGTTATCGGGGAGAGTGTCGGTCACGGGTAGCGTATTCGATGCTGAAAGTGAGTCAGTAAAAGTAATATTTTTTGTAGTTTTACCGTAGTTTCCTCTCGTTTAGTCTTCTAACGTCATGGCCCGTTTACTGATTGCCTTATTGCTCGTATCGCTTATAGCTCCCGCCTTTCGGCCAGCTCTGCCATCCGTCAACCGTGTTATGCCTGCTACGTTGGCTGCCGAACCGGTAAAACTTTCGTGGGAAGTTCTCCGCGATGTTACGTTCAAGAAAAAATGGTATGCCGAAGAGTCCGTTTATATGCTGTATCCAACCTTTGGGCAGGGCATACAAAAGCTGAATGGCAAAACGGTTGAACTGACGGGCTACGTCCTACCTGTTGATCTCGAATCGAATATTTATGTGTTATCGGCTTTCCCATACAGTGCCTGCTTTTTCTGCGGGGGTGCGGGACCAGAGTCGGTGGTATCGCTGAAATTCAAGAAATCGGACAAGAAATTCAAAACCGATGAGCGTCGTACGTTCCGGGGAACGCTAAAATTGAACGCTGATAACATCTACGAACTCAATTATATTATAGCCGATGCCGAAATGATTGCCGAGTAACCTAAATCGAATAGTCAATAAAATGCCCGCTAATTATGATAATTAGCGGGCATTTTATTACGCCGTTATCAAAGGCGGCAGTTTATTGAAGCGAATTTATACGTTTTAGATGAGTCTCCAATTCGTGAAGAATTTGCGAACACACTATGATTTAACGCAAAACGCCGTCTCTTTTCAGGAACGGCGTTTACTGTTGGTATTGTATAAATCAGTGGAGAATATCGGAGTCGAACCGATGACCTCTTCCATGCCATGGAAGCGCTCTAGCCAGCTGAGCTAATCCCCCGTCAAACCGCTATTGGTGCGTTTTGTGGGTGCAAAGATGAGCAAAAAACCATCTCGTCCCAAATCAAAAGCCAATTTTTTTAATCACTACGTCGAACAGCCCCGTTCGCTCGAACAATATTTGTTTTGTGTTATCAATTGCGTAGTTTTGATAATGCTCCAGACACCCATGCATACAGTCTATATTATTTACAGTCCCACCACCGATAAGTACTTCATTGGTCAATCCAAAGATTTGAAAATAACCTTGTGGCAACACAATGCTAAAACGAATCCTGCTACTGCCGAAGGAAAGCCATGGGAAGTGAAGTTCACGCAGGCCTTTGCGACCCGGAATGAAGCTCTTAGCTTAGAGATGAAACTTAAAAAGAAAAACCGTGCCCACTGGGAAGAGTTAATTAGTTCAACCCAGCCAACGATCTGATCTGATAGGTTCCGTCTTATATGCAAAAACCGCCCTGAAGCGGTTTTTTTATTTTTCAGACGTGCGCCTTACCAATTCTGACTCTCTCTGTTTAAAACGGACGTAATGCCTTTACAAACCGACCTTTAAAATAATCGCCGTACAGATTGTCCTCCCGAACGCCCCGCGATGATGATGCGTGAATGAACCGAATATTCTGAGCACCATTCACCTCGGTCACAATACCTGTATGCGACACGTAGCCTGCCTGTCCTTTGTCGGGAACGAAAAAGATTAAATCGCCGGGCAGAATTTCGGCCACCTCTACCTCATGGCCCACTTCCGACTGCTGCCACGAGATTCGGGGCATTTCCAGGCCTACCGTGCTAAAAACAGCATATACCAACCCCGAGCAGTCAATACCTTGAACGGTGTTCCCCCCCGACCGGTACGGCGTTCCGGTATAGGTGCGGGCAATTTTCACAACTTCCGGCACGTAGCGGTTTTCGTAAGTGCGGCTATCCACAACTTTACCCGTTGACCGGGCCGGTACAGCGGGTGGGCGGGCAGGCGTTTTGCCGGTTCGACGGGCAACGGGCCGCGCCGATGATGGACGCCGACTAACGGATGGACCGGAAGAGCGAAGGGCTTCACAGGCCGTAAGGAGCAAAAGCAGGCAGACACTCAGCAGTACAGGACGCAGAAAGTCCCGAGACCAGCGTAGTTGCATACAGGATTGGGTTAAGCAGTATAGGTCAAATTTAAACGTTGCGGCCCATAAGATTAGTGCAACTTATCCTATTTTCATAGATAATGCAATTCGTTTGCGGGCTTTATCGACCTCCATCACCTTAACTTTTACTTTTTGGTACACGTTTACAACCGTTTTTGGATCGGATACGTAATGATTTGCCATCTGTGAGACATGAACCAGCCCGTCCTGCTTCACGCCAATGTCAACGAACGCACCGAACGCCGTAATGTTTGTGACAACACCGGCCAGTATCATGCCTTCGTGCAAATCGTCGATGGTTCGCACGCGGGAGTCGTAATCAAATACCGACAGTTGCTCGCGTGGGTCGCGGCCCGGCTTGGCAAGTTCGGCCACAATATCGCGTAGGGTTGGCAGACCCACATCAGCCGTCGCATACCGCTCGGCGTTGATTTGCCCGCGTAGATCAGCACGACGGATCAGATCGGCTACAGTACTGCCCACATCGGTAGCCATCCGCTCAACAACCGCGTACCGTTCGGGATGAACCGCGCTATTGTCCAACGGGTTACGACCACCTTCGATACGCAGAAAGCCCGCACATTGCTCAAACGCTTTAGGTCCTAATCGGGGTACTTTTTTGAGCTGATCGCGAGAAGTAAATGCGCCATTTTCAGCTCGGTATGCGACAATATTGCCGGCCAATTGCGGTCCCAAACCCGATACATAACGCAGCAGATACGCGCTGGCCGTATTGAGCGACACGCCAACCTGATTCACACAACTCTCAATAACAGTATCCAAACTATTTTTCAGTCCGGTCTGATCCACATCGTGCTGATATTGCCCGACCCCAATGGATTTGGGGTCGATTTTAACTAATTCGGCCAGCGGGTCCATAAGCCGACGGCCAATGCTGACCGCGCCACGCACTGTAACGTCATGATTAGGAAACTCATCGCGCGCCACCTCCGACGCCGAATAAATCGACGCGCCCTGCTCGCTAACCATAAAGATTGGTTTACCGAGATTCAAGCCCTGCACAAATTCTTCCGTTTCGCGACCGGCAGTACCATTTCCAATGGCAATAGCCTCGATAGCGTATTGAGTAACAAGTTTCTGAACAGTTTGTGCCGCCTGTTGCCGCTGAGCTTCGGATTGGGCTAAGTATAAAACCGTGTCGGTGAGAAGGTTACCTTGTGCGTCGAGGCAAACCGTTTTGCACCCCGTTCGGTAGCCGGGGTCGATAGCCAGCACCCGCTGCTGACCCAAAGGCGGGCTAAGCAGGAGTTGGCGGAGGTTATCAGCAAAAATCTGAATCGCTTCGGCGTCAGCCTTGTCTTTCGAATTATTGGCAAACTCGGTTTCGAGTGATGGCTTGAGCAATCGTTTATACCCATCACGGATAGCCAGCGACAGTTGTTCTTTGCACACCGGCGTGCCCGACCGTTCGGCGATAAATTGCCGTTCGAGCCGTTCGGTAGCGGCCGCTTCGTCGGGACCAATGCTCACCGTTAAAAACCCTTCGGCTTCACCGCGTCGCAGGGCCAGCAATCTATGAGACGGTACACGCCGGAGAGGTTCGGCAAAATCAAAGTAATCTTTGAATTTAACACCTTCTATTTCTTTGCCTTTTTTAACGACAGCGCGAACTATGGCTTCCCGCTCAAACAGATTTCGGATACGTTGCCGGGCGTCGGCGTCCTCACTAATCCGTTCGGCCATAATATCGCGGGCACCCTGCAAGGCATCCGCTACGGTTGGAACGGCGTCGGACAGATGACGTTGGGCCACACGTTCGAGGGTGGTTTCGCGCTGACCGAAAATTACATTGGCGAGAGGTTCCAGGCCACGCTCAATGGCGATGGTCGCGCGGGTTTTGCGTTTCTGGCGGTACGGCAGATATAGGTCTTCAAGGTCGGTGAGCGAATCGGCGGTTTCGAGTTTACGGCGCAGGTCGGGCGTGAGTTTCCCCTGCTCATCTACCGATTTAAGAATAACATCGCGACGTTTATCGAGATCGAGTAGTTTCTGAAAGGTATCTTTAATATTCCCGATTTGCACCTCGTCGAGCGGACTTCCGTCGGGCAATGCGGTGGCTTCTTTTCGGTAGCGGGCAATAAACGGAACGGTGGCCCCGCCGTTGAGTAAATCAATGGTTGCGGCTACTGACCGGAGGTTTATGTTGAGCCGGGCAGCAATACGTTGTTCAATCGTTTGGGGCATGTATTGTGTTGTCAGAGATTGTCAGGGGTGGTCAGGCAATAGTCAAGAGTTGTCAAGTAATAAAAACAGCCAAGCCTGACGATACTTGACCATTGCCTGACTACAATTTGACCATGTATTGATGACTGCAAAAATGCCTGTACGAACCGAAAGGGCAAAAAAAAACATGCCAATGGCATGTTTTTTACAACGGGTGTCTTGGTATATCTTACGATTAAGCCATTTCGACGTTCACGGCGTTTAAGCCTTTCTTACCGCGCTCAACATTGAATTTCACTTTGTCGTTCTCGCGGATTTGATCGATGAGACCGGAAGCGTGTACAAAAATGTCTTCGCCACCGTCATCGGGTTTAATGAAGCCAAACCCTTTGGTTTCATTAAAGAATTTTACAGTTCCTGTTTGCATTGCTTATTTTAAATTTAGGCGAAGGACGGCACAATAAATTTCATTTCCAAATGTATTTCTAAAATTTTCTTACTGAACCAGAAATAATTTACAAAAAGT
>JANPJE010000217.1:0-1517 GCA_031425355.1 Spirosoma sp.
TCAAAAACAATTTTCGGAGATGCCGAACCGTTCGATTCCTGATAAATTTTCGTGCGCTCAACTACGGTCACCAGATTGCCGTTCTCCGCCACTTCGCAAACCCCGCGCGACACCGAGCCATTCGCCGACAACGTATTTTTAACTTCGTAGCCAACCATCGCATGAAGCTGATCATCGGTGTTGGTTTTCAGGAAATCGCCGATTAGCTGGAAGGCTTCAAGACCGTAAAAATCATCGGCATTGATCACCGCAAACGGCGTGTGTGTGTGGTCTTTGGCGCAGAGCATCGCATGGCCGGTTCCCCAGGGCTTGGTCCGGTTCACCTGCCCCAACTCGTCAGGAACGTACGAATCGAGGGCCTGGATAGCGTAATCCACGTCGATTTTTCCGGCCAGTTTCTCACTAAAAACTTCCTCGAAGTCCTGACGAAGTTCTTCGCGAATGATAAATACCACCTTACCGAACCCGGCCCGGATAGCATCGAAAAGAGAGTAATCCATAATGGTTTCGCCGTTCGGCCCGAACTGGTCGAGTTGTTTGATACCACCGTAGCGGCTGCCCATACCGGCCGCCAGAATCAAAAGGGTAGGTTGCATTGCAGTTTAGTTATTATCAGTTTCAGCAAATATTGGCCGATAATCGGCATAGCCCGGTAATCGTTGCCCACAAACATTGCCCGCCCAAAATTAAGGGCTTTTTATACAAACCCGCGTTAAAGCGATTTTATCTATCATTACCCCGATTAATAAAAAACTTTCTAAACAATATACCATTTTCAAAAGTTGTCGTTATAATTGTACGCTAAACAACAGTTGTCTTAGCAACAATATAATTCATCAACAAAAAAGTCCGACACTCCCAGCCTGCTGATTCACAAAAACAGGCTGGGAGTGGTCGGCACAATCGCGATGCCATTCTACCATACGCTCGGTCAGATTCCGCCAAAACGCCATACGCAGTTCGCCAAACCGAGCGATACAGGTCTGTATTACGAGCAATTGTTCGGTACGATTGGGTTTGATGGCATGTCATCGCTGCTGTACCATACGCACCGGCCAACGATGGTGCGCGACGTACTGGAAAGCGTGGATATAACGCCGAAACTGGCAGTTCAAAAGAACATGCTGTCTCGAAAATTGCTCGGCTTCGGTGTTGAACCCGCCGACGATTTTCTGGAGAGCCGAGTGCCCCTTTTAGTTAACAACGACTTGATTTTCGGGCTGGCAGCCCCGCGCCGATCGCTGACCAACTACTCCTATAAAAATGCGGATTCGGACGAAATGCTGTTCGTGCATCGCGGCTCGGGCAAGCTCAGGACGCCGTTCGGCACGATTCCGTTTCAATACGGCGACTACCTGGTTATTCCGCGCGGGGTGATTTATCAGATTGAGTTCGACACCACAGACAACAGAATGTTGTTCGTTGAATCGCATTCTCCGATTTATACGCCCAAACGTTACCGGAATAATTTCGGGCAGTTGCTCGAACACGCGCCTTTCTGCGAACGCGACATCATC
>JANPJE010000218.1:0-9149 GCA_031425355.1 Spirosoma sp.
CAATTATAACTTCGATACGAAAGAGAAAAAATGGAGCGGCAGTTATTACTACAACCAGACCCGGCTCGAACTGGATGCCCAACGCAGCCGGGACAACACGCTGCCGCAGGATCAGTACAGAACGGACGAAAGCAGTAATCAGGTCAATTTTAACGGGAATCACCGGGTCAGTTTGCGGCACGAAAAGCAGCTTGATACGCTGAATTCGCTGATTTTTATCAACAATAGCCGATATGGGTTTGGCAATGCCCGTTTGTTTCGGGTTCAGGATCTGATCCGCAGCAACGGAGCCACAACCAATAATATAAGCACGAACAGCAGTGATCAACGGCAATTCGCTACGTCCAGCTCGCTGATTTACCGACTGAAAATGCACAAAAAAGGGCGCAGTTTTGCGGCCAGTGCTACCTACGATATCAACACGAATAACGCGACACTGGCACTTGATTCCAGGAACAACTATACCGGTCCCATTACTACAGCCGACAAACTATCCGATATCAATCAGGATCAGCGGAATGATATTGTGCGAAGCGAGTACAAAGCCAGTCTGCAATATATTGAGCCATTCGCCAAGCGGTTTTTCTGGGAAACCTTCTACAATTTCAGCCTGCGCAACGACGAGGTGGACCGCGATGTGTTTAATCGGGGCGATAACAATGTTGTCCGGAACGACACACTGAGTCTGTATTACAAAAACAATTACGTGTATAACCGGCTGGGCAGCAGCATCCGTTATTCGTATAAAGGACTGAACGTGTCGGCGGGGCTGGCAGGTCAGCGGTTCACGCTCGACGGGCAGTTTGCAGCCGACCAGAATGCATCGACGTTTAGGTCCATTAACCGGGTTTTCACGACTCTGATTCCTAACGTCACCTTAAATTACGATCTGAAAAATAACCGCTATCTCTACGGCGGCTATAACGTAAGCGTTCAGATTCCAACCTCGCGCGATTTACAGCCGGTCATCAATAACAGTAATCCGTTGTTTATCAACCAGGGAAACCCGGATTTGCTGCCGCAACTGGGGCATAATATCAACCTCAGCTTCAACTACTTCAATCCGGGCAATTTCATTAATGCCTACATTGGCTTGTACGGCACTAAGTACGTGAATCAAATTGTGTACAGCCAGAACACCAACCCGCAAACATTGGTCACCGTTATCAAACCTGAGAATCTATCCGGCGGGCAGAACCTCGGTACGTACATCGGATTCGGTTTCCCGCTGAAAAAAACCAAAGCAACGCTGGACCTGAATACCAACCTGAATTTTGGCAACAATCCGGTACGTATCAATGAAGAACTCAACGATACGCGCGTTCAAAGCTATAATGTCGGCTCACGATTGAGCCTGACGCCGGTAGAATGGCTGACGTTTTACGGCAACGTTAATTTGGGCCTCACCAACTCACAATTTTCGATTAATCGCAACCGCGACCAGACATTTACCAACAATACGTACGGTGGCGATTTAACCCTGAAACTGCCGCACGATCTGTACATCAATACAAGTCTGAATTACAGAGTCAATAGAAATGCGCAGTTGAACTTCGATCAGCGGATACCCATCTGGAACGCGTCGATGTACCATATTCTGGGTAAAGCCAAGCGGGCCGAAATTCGCCTGACAGCCATTGACATGCTGAACCGTAACGTAGCGATTACCCTGGATCGCGGTGTCAATTACACCCAATCGTCGGCGATTCAGACGCTGGCACGGTATTTTACGCTGGGCTTTACGTATAACATGCGGGGTGTTCAGGCCAAAATGCGCCGGGATGGATTTTTCTGATTTACTTGCTACCGTTATCTCCTGACTATCATGAAAAAATTATTTTTAGTACTGTGCCTGCTGACCAGTTCGGTAACAATGGCGCAGAAAACCGAAGGCGTTGCGACGTATGTTCGTAAAGAATACTGGCTCAAAATTGTGAACCGGCTGACGTTTTTGAGCCAGGAACAGAGAGACCGAGAGACCCAAACCTGGAAAAACTGGGCGGAAAACAACAAGGGTATCAAGATGAAACTGGAGTTTAGCCCCAACGAAAGCCGGTACACGTACTTCAGTGACGAACCCGAAGAAGGCGGTTACTCATGGCGCAAATCGGAGTTTTATGTGTACCGGAATTTCGAGAAGGATAAAAAGACCGACATCATCGAAATGTTGGGTAAAACGTACGTCATTGATGATTCACTGCACGCGCCCGTCTGGAAAATCGGGAATCAAATCAAAGAAGTGGCGGGCTACATTTGTATGAAAGCCGAAACCGAAGACCCAATCAAAAAGCAGAAAATTACGGCCTGGTTTGCGCAGGATATTCCTGTTTCGGCCGGACCCGAGCGCGTGAACGGACTGCCGGGCCTGATTCTGGAATTGGACGTGAATGACGGCGATGTAATTATTGAAGCGACCAATGTTACGTTCAGGACGCTCACGCCCGACGATCTGAAACTCCCGAAACTGAAAGGCAAAAAAATAAACGATTCGGCCTACGACGCCATCATCCAGCAGCACATTGCCGACCGGATGACGGCTCACCAAAGCCCATACGGCTGGGCAGGTATTCGCTATTGATACGGTTTGAAAGAGAATAATCAGGAGTTGTTAAGTGATGTCCGGCAGCTAATTCAGAGCTACAAAACACCACATCCGCCAAGTCAATAAAACACAGAAATGCCCCGACCAGCAATGGTCGGGGCATTTCTGTGTTTAAGCTGAACTACTGACTTTACATGCCCTGCATGGTAAACTGCACTTTATCGACGGCAAATAAGGGTTTCTGTTTGGCGTCCGGGTTTACGTAAATCAGATACAGTTTGTGAACCCCCGAAACCGGCTGTCGGAAGGGCAGGTTGATTGGCCCCACTGTGCCGTATTTGGCATCGGCTTCGCCCAGCAACGTACCGGTGGGCGAGTCGAGTCGGGCTTCGAGTTTACCACCCGCTACCTGCTCATTGGCCGCAAATACCGTCGACGTAATGCCCTGAATACCCGTCAGATCGATGTCATGGAAGGCGAGGTAGCTGCCCGACTTAGTGCCAATAGCGGCTGGACCCATCTGCGGAATATCGTACTGGAAAATATCCTGCTTCACATCAGCCGAAACGGCTTTGATGGATGGTGACCGCAGTGCCATTGACGTTGAGCCGGTTAGCGGGCCGATTTCACCGTTACCCCGGTCGGTGTAGCTGGCCGTCAGGATATACGATCCTTCTTTTTTCTGCTCTGCCGGTACGTAGTCGCCCGCGAGCGGCTGCCGATTTGCCTTCACTTTGTCGTCCAACGAAAGAATATACCGTACCATATCGGTCGCTTCGCTTTCTTTCAGTTGCGGGTGCGCACTCATGGCCTGCTCACCCCAAACGCCACCGCCACCGGTGATAATTTTACGGGCAAGTTTGCCTTCAACCTGAAAACCACCTTTGTATTTCTTCGCTACGTCGATGTACGCGGGTCCGATGGATTTTTTGTCGATGGCATGACACGCTTTACAGTCGCTCAGTTCGATCAGGCGTTTGCCCGTTGCGAAGCCCGTATTGGCCTGATGTCCCTGTGCCAGCATCGTTTTGTCGTAACCTTCGAGGTAGTCAATCGTCATCGTTACGTCGTCGGGACTGATGCCTTTCTTCAACGTGCCATCCTCTTTATCCGCTACGTTGACGGCGTACTTGACGGGCTTATTGGGGAAATAAAACGTCTTGTTTCCGGCTACAGCTACCTCTACTTTGGGTTCGTCATTTCCGACTTTAATGTCCATCGTTTTGGTGGCAACGTTTCCGGCGGCATCGGTCACTTTCAGCGTGGCCGGATACGTACCGGGTTTGCTGAAGTTAACGGTCGGGCTGGCGGTTGTCTGTTTGGGCAATCCTTTACCGAATGACCATTCATATTTCAGCGCATCACCGTCATAATCCATCGACCCCTTCGAATCGAATTTCACCATGAGCGGGGCCGCACCAACCATCTTACTGGCACTGGCAATGGCTACCGGCTTGCGATTTCCGGCGTTGTACGTAATACGCGACAGCCGGGCATCGGTGTTGGCGGCAAACCACTGCTGACCGTATTCGAGCGTGTAGAGCGAACCGTCATTGGCAAACTGCATGTCGATTGTGTGCGAGAACTTCGTGTTGGGCATGAACGTCTCCATCTTCACGAAATCGCCGTTTTCTTTCATCGTAACCGGGTGAATCCAGTCGCGCATCCAATCGTAGGCGAAGAATTTACCGTCGTAGGCACGGGGGAATTTAACGGGTGTTTCCGGATAATCGTCGTAGTAATAAACGGGTCCACCCATGCCGTTACGGCCTCCTTTGCCCACAATATCACCAAACTCCGGCGATTCGGCGTACGGGTAGTAAATGAACGCTTTCTGCGCCGGGGGCAACTCCGTCAGGCCCGTATTGTTGGGCGAGTCGTTGATCGGTTTCATCGGGTCGAAAAGCGATCCTGTCGTGCTGTCGGCAAAAGTGCGGGCTTTGTATGGACGGTTATCGGCTACGAACAGCGGCCAGCCAAAATAGCCTGCCTGCCGCGCCTGGTTGATTTCGTCGTGACCACGCGGGCCAAATTTTTCACTGTTTTCGCCGGCATCCGGTCCTACTTCGCCCCAGTATAAAAAGCCGGTGCGCTGGTCAACCGAAATGCGGTATGGATTGCGATTGCCCATCACGTAAATTTCGGGCCGGGCTTTTGCCGTTCCTTTCGGAAATAGGTTGCCCTCCGGGATGGTGTACGTACCGTCGGCTTCGGGGTGAATCCGCATGATTTTGCCACGCAGATCATTAGTGTTGCTCGATGTTAGCCGGGCATCCCAGCCACTGCGTCCTTTCCGTTCGTCGATGGGTGCGTAACCGTTGGAGTTGAACGGGTTAGTGTCATCACCCGCCGAGAGGTACAAATTGCCCTTCCGATCCCACGCAATCGAGCCGCCCGTGTGGCAGCATCCATCACGTTTGACGGGAACGGTCAGCAGCACTTTTTCGGTGTTCATCAGCAGCGTATCCCGCACATCGTCATACACGAAACGTGACAGATGCTGGGCGGTATCGGCAACGGTTTTCCCGGTTAGGGGCGAGTAGTACGCGTAAAGCCACTTATTTTGTTTGAAATTCGGGTCGATGTTCAGCCCCATCAGACCATATTCAAACTTGGTGAACACCGGGAAATTGGCGACCACTTTCACCGTCTTTTTCGCCGGATCATACAGTTTCAATGCACCCTTCCGTTCGGCAAACAACACTTTTCCGTTGTCGAGCACTACCAATTCGGTCGGTTCGTCCAGATTGGCGGTCAAAATCTGCCGGTCAAAACGGTTTTCTTCTGGAAATGGCTGTGTTTTGGCCTGACCAAATTTCAGGGTTGTCGCCATTACTGACTTGATACCGCCCAAAATGTGCTGTGTAAAAAGCGGGTCGACATACGATTCGTCGGTATGGCCGCCACCCGTATAAAATGCCTTGCCGCCATCGAACTCATGATGCCATATAAACGGGTGATTATCACCGTTTTTGCCACCTTCGTACGTTTTTTCGTCCAGCTTCGCCAGCACCTTCAGATCTTTGCCAATGCTCTTGTAGCTGTACCACTCATCCCACCGTTTCCAGCGGCTGGGCAGCATTTTAGTGGACGGGTGTGTTTTATCCGTCACCTCTATTTCAGCGTTTTGCTGTTTCGGGTGATTTAAAAAATACGCGCCAACTAATTGGTTATACCAGGGCCAGTCATACTCCGTATCGGCAGCGGCATGGATACCCATAAAACCGCCCCCTGCCTGAATGTACCGCTCGAAAGCGGCCTGTTGGGCATCGTCGAGGACATTGCCGGTGGTGCTGAGCCAGATTACGGCACCGTACTGTTTCAGGTTTGCTTCAGTAAACTTGCCCGAGTCTTCGGTAGTGTCAACGGCAAAACCATTTTCCTTACCCAGTTTCATGATGGCCAGTTTACCCGCCGGAATGGACCCATGGCGATAGCCTTTTGTTCGGGAAAAAACCAGAACGCGGTTTAGGGCAAGGGGCGATTCTGCCGATGCCGTTTTGGTAGCTACGGTCCGTTTGGCGGTTGTTTGTGCCCATGCAGGCGCGTTTATACCCGATACGGAAGCTGCCAGCACACCCGCCAGCAGCAAGGCGCGGGAGGGAAGCCGTAAATTTTTCATAGAGTTTTTAGAGTTATGCAGACTGATTGGGTAAGTTGACTGAAAGTCAGTCGAGTAGTTAACTTATTTTACGATTCGATTGTCTTTTGTGAAGAAACAAAAATAACGAAAAAGCGAACGCTACAGAGTAGTCGCTCGCTTTAATTTAAAGGATAGGTTGTATTTAATCTACTTTTTTAAACGTCATCACCGGTTTGCCAGCCCGAAGTAGTATAAGTTTCATGTTAGCGATCTGATACGTAAACGGTAAAGTCAACTCGCTGATGAATTTGCTTTCGAGTTCGGCACCTTCGCCTACGCAAGCCCGTCTGGTCGTAACCAGCGGGCCGAACAAAATCTGTCGGCTATCGGCTTTCACGTTCCCATTGAGCCGATTGCAGCCCGTGGTGCCCGTGACGCGCCCTTCGGTCAGCGAGATTTCTAAACGGGGCAATTCGCGCCCATCGCCCGGTGCTTTTACGGCAACGCCCTGAAGATCAGTAAGTACCCAGATATCCTGCAATAAGGCAACCTGCCGTAGCGACACGCCACAGCCTACATAGTTTTTGCCCCGAACATCGACATTAACGCGGTAATCAAATCGTTGTCCCGACATACTATCGACGCAGCTATCGGGACGGAACACGATGTTCATTCGCCCCGATTCAGTTTGCGCGGTGTACCGAAACGTACCATCAGAATCGGTTTGGCGTTCGGGAGCGGGTATACTGATGCTATCGCCGTTCAAGGATTTAAAACGCATAATGCCCCTCGACGAATTGACGGTCAGTGACCAGAATGGCTCGTTTCCTTTGGCAACGAGTTCGTCGCCCGCCTTCAGATATTGGCTGTAATCGGAGATTTCGGTCTGGTTTACGGGTGTTAGCATGGCTACTAACTGTTTGGATGGTCGGCGGCAGGCAATGGTCAGCAGGATCAGGCTGAAAAGCAAAAGGCGCATGGTGGATATCAAATAAGATGAGTTGTGTTTATAAGACCTGTTCATATCGGAAAAGTTTAACGCTGGTACGTTAGCCGAACAACGTGGGCCGGATTGAAACAGTCGTGATTCGGCAGTGGTTACCACTTTTTTACAACAAAAGACACGTTATGAAAAAGGGATGGATTATCGCGCTCGTGCTATTGCTCGTTGGCTGCATCGGTGCTTATGAATGGTATACTAATTTGAAAGAAAAGCGGGTAAGTAGCGGTGGTACAAATGACGATACGTTAAAACCCCGTCTGGAATTAGGCCGCATGAATATCACTGACATCAGCGACGGGGCCATTACAATGACGATGGATCTGCTCATCGACAATCCTCTGCCGGTGGGTTTCAAAGCGAGCCAGATGGATTATACGGTTTATATTGCCGATACGCCTATCGTAGAAGACGCTTACAAAAAAACGATTGACCTTAAATCGGGAGATAGCACGCTGATTACGCTGCCCATTAAATTATTAGCTGGACCCATGACAAAGGTGCTCAAAACGCTGGAGCAAAAAGGAATTGACAGCACAACCTATAAAGTGCGTTCGTCCTTCGCGCTCGATGTGCCGATTGTAGGCGAAAAAACGTTTGCCGTCACGATGGAGAAAAAGTTGCCGACGGTTTATATTCCCAAGATCAAGATTGATGATATTGATTTTGGCCCGCTGGGACTTAAGCGAACGGACGTAGCGACGAAGGTCAGTGTAATGAATAAAAACAAGTTTCCGCTCAACATTTCCGACGCTCGTTATACCGTACTGATTGATGGGAAAGAGATTGCCGATGGTCATCAGCCGGACCCTATTTTAATTAAAGCGCAGGCAACAACGCCGGTTATTTTCCCGGTAACGGCCCGGCCGGGCAAAACCCTGAGCGTATTGCCCAAACTGCTGTTCGATAAAAAGAATACGCCGTATGTGGTCAAGTTTCGTTGTAAACTTATTGATAAAGAAGGCGATAAGATGTTCAAAGACAGCCAGTTTGCGGCCACTATAAAAGGCACAGTAGCCGATCTTAAGGAATTGAAAAAGTAAGAAATTACTGAAAAGCCGCCAAATCAACCCGTTGAACCAGCCCTGCAAAACAAACTAATAAGTTTGTAGTGAGGCCATTAAGTTATTCTTTGTTCACAATTTGATAAAATAAATAAAAGTCTATATTTGGTTCATTGTTTACTTAATGGCTTAGGCGTATCATTTGCCAAACCCGTTGGTAGACGTAGTAGAGGGTAGCCAAGCCAACAAACGATGAGAAAACTATTGATCGTTGATGACCACCGTTTGTTTGTTGATGGAATCCGTTTTTTGATTGAACATGCTACCGATTATGAAATTCTGGGCGTATTGCATACCGGGCAGGAAGTCATCCCTTTTCTGGCCCGAAACCCGGTTAGTGTTCTGCTTTTAGACATTGACCTCCCCGATATATCGGGTTTCGATCTGGCAAAAACCATTCGGCATCTTTACCCCGACACGAAAATACTGGCCCTGTCGATGCACAGTGATGCGCATTCCATTAACCGGATGATCGAAGCCGGAGCCGCTGGATACTGCATTAAAAGTGCGGGTCGGGATGAGTTGTTTGCCGCCATTCAAACCGTAAGCGAGGGCGGCAGCTACCTGCCGGTCGATTATTTGACTCAGTCCGACGCTCGAAAAGACGATGCGGTACGTCCCCTGTTAACCGAGCGCGAAGCCCAGATTGTGGCGTTAATAACCGAAGGGAACAGTACGCCAAAAATCGCCGATAAACTTTTCCTGAGTGCGCGAACGGTAGAAACGCATCGCAAGAACATCTACCGTAAACTTGGTATTCATACAAATATTGAGCTTACTTTATATGCCCGTAAGAACAACCTGATCTGACCCACCGATGGCTCGTTTTGCGTTCGTTATTTGTCTGTTCAACGCACTCGCGGCATTTGGTCAGATGCCTAATCGGCGTGAACTACCGGAGGCTGTTTTGCTGGAGCATTATTCGCAGGAGAAGGGCCTCTCGCAGGGAACGGGCTATGC
>JANPJE010000219.1:0-3403 GCA_031425355.1 Spirosoma sp.
TGTACTGTTGAGAAAAGAATCATTTGAACTGGTTATCTGCGATTTTAAACTCCCCGATATTGACGGACTGGAAATGCTGCGCCGAATCAAGGTGATGCATCCAGCCACAGCCGTTATTATTATTACTGGTTACTCCGACGTCCGTATTGCCGTGCAGACTGTTAAGCATGGTGCCTACGATTATGTAACAAAGCCGCTCTACCCCGACGAAATTCTTTATACAATTAAAGGTGCACTCGAACGGCGCAGCCAATCGCTGGAACAACCCAAAAGTTCAACTTCGGCGGGAACGTCACCCAAAACAAATACAATCAGAACCACATCGGCAAAGGTCGCGCTGACACCCGATGGCAAGCGGTTCATATTTGGCAGAAGTCGCGCTGCCGAGCAACTCCAAAAGCATATCGACCTGATTGCACCCACTGACATGTCGGTTATTATAACGGGCGAAACAGGAACGGGAAAGGAATTTGTTGCAAACGCTATTCACCTCAAAAGTAAGCGAGCCGAAAAGCCCTTTGTAGCCATTGACTGCGGTGCTTTGGGTAAAGAACTGGCTGGTAGTGAGTTATTTGGTCATATCAAAGGGTCGTTCACGGGTGCCATGTCTGACAAGGCCGGTAGCTTTGAATATGCGAATGGCGGTACGATCTTTTTAGATGAAATCGGGAATCTGTCTTACGACAACCAGATCAAATTGCTACGTGTCTTGCAGGAGCGTAAAATCCGGCGGATTGGCAGCAATCAGGATATCCCGGTCGATGTCCGCATTATTGTTGCTACGAATGAAGACCTTCGCGATTCCGTTCGGCAGGGGAAGTTTCGGGAGGATATTTACCACCGTATCGCCGAATTTGAAATGCATCTGTCGCCCCTGCGCGAACGCAAAGCAGACATCATGATCTTTGCTGAGCATTTTCTGGAATTGGCAAACCAGCAGTTGGAGAAGGAAATTTCGGGCTTTGACGAAGAAGCCAAAGATAAACTGAAAGAATACTACTGGCACGGTAACCTGCGCGAGCTGCAGAACGTAGTGAAGCGGGCCGTATTGCTTACGCAGGGCGAATACATTGAGGCCGATGTGTTGCCCCAGGAGATTATTACGCCCCAGTACTTCATGCCCGAAGACACAAACGCAGCCGGTATTCAGATTAGTTACGACCCTGCCCGGCCTGGTGTTCCGGTGTTTAGCCAATCGGCGGCTAACCTGAAGTCAGTTTCTGAAAATGCTGAACGGGCGGCCATTCTGAAAGTATTAGAGAAAACCGGCTACAACAAAACGAAAGCCGCCGAGGTCTTGAATATTGATCGCAAAACGCTTTACAACAAGCTGAAAGCGTACGATATACATCTATAGAAAGGTGAAAGAATGAAAGAACGAAAGGCTGACGCAAGTTTTTCGCTCTCTCATTCTTTCACCTTTTAATTCAGGCTAAAGCCTACCGAAAGTAGACCGACTCCATTTTTAGCATTCCCCAGTATCGCTCTTGCGGCTCCACTATTGGCGATTTGCTTGAAGCCCTGCTCATACCGCGTACCGACGAATACTTTACCGAAATAAATATTTATTCCGCCGGCAATACCGTAATCAATCTTGTTGAAATTGTCACGGTTGATCGGATTGGCACCTGTTCCAAAATCTCCATTCGAGTTGACATTGGAGTTAAGCAGGTACGATACGTATGGACCAGCCTGCAACTCAACCGCCTGACCTAGTTTAAACGTCGCCAATACGGGCAGTTCGGCGTAGTTCAATCTAAATGTGTTTTTGCCATTGTAGCCAAGCACATTATAGTTTGCCGATGCGCCTTTGGTCATGTACAATAACTCCGGCTGAATGGCGAAGAACTCACCAATTGGAGCCTGCGCAAATACACCGGCGTGGAAACCAATCCGTTCACTTTTATTAGTTGCTCCCTGGCTGTCATAAAAGAGAGAACTTGCATTGAGCCCACTCTTTAAACCTACCCGTGTACGACCTTGCGCCGAAGCATCGGACGAGTTGAGAAAAACCATGCCGGTCAGAGCCAGCGCGGCAGTAAATAAAACGTTTGCTGTCTTTTTCATAACGATTAGTGAATTAGCGATAAACCGGAAAATAGGTTCATTTTGCGGTAGACATAGGTTAAAACCGTGCCAAACACCTTTGATTTGGTCCAAATGGGGCTATAGCGTTGTATTATACCCATTTATGAGAAAATGAAAACGACGTAAAGTCAGGCTTTATAGATACAATTAGCGGAGAAAATTCCCCACTTTGTAGAATACATCATCCAACAATACAGTACGTTTTGGCATCCTCTTACGAGAAACGAATCTACTTACTCATACACTAATCAAAACGCTTCTTTCGGCTGCTTTGTCGATTATTAGTTACATGTCTATCTTGCTTTAGCCAATATCTCGACAACTATCTACTTGTTTTTAAACAATTTACCAATGTTTATATATTGAGTTTTTAGTCCATATAAATTAATGTTTTTGAGTATCTTTGAGTGGACGAATGTTGTTCATTACAGGCTCATAAACTTGCATTCTTTCATCCCACATCAGTCATATTGTACTGCCGAAATTTATTGAAACGTAAAAGGCATAACACCGTAACAGTATCCTTTCTTCTGCCAAAATGAACCCTATGCATCGTAAGTCTACATCTACTACCATACTTATCGCTGATGATGATTCTGATGACCGTTTGTTTATGGAGCGGGCACTCAGGCAAAGTGGATACACCCAACTGATTCAATTTGTAGAAGACGGCGAAGAATTAATGGAGTACCTGTACCGTAAAGGGCGTTACGCCGAACAGAATGCTCCCTGGCCTGATCTGTTGATTTTAGATTTGAACATGCCGCGTAAAAATGGCTTTCAGGCACTGGGAGAAATCAAGGACGATGTCAGGCTGCGCCGGTTACCGGTAGTGGTTATGACGACCTCCTCCGCTGAAGAGGATGTTTTAAAGACGTATAATCTCGGAGTTAATTCATTTGTGACCAAGCCGTTTAATTTTAACCGCCTGGTGGAAATGGTCACGTCTTTAAAAACATACTGGATAGACACCGTTAAGTTACCTTAAACGGGGCTGCAAGACAAGAATAGGATAATTCTCAAAAATTGCTGTCCGTTCACTGCTAATTACTCAATGTACATGAATCCTGTTGTGGCTCTACTCGATGTTGCTCACGAAAATGAACGTATTCGCGTTTTGCTCGTTGAAGACGACGAAGATGATTACCTGCTGACGAAAGCCCTGGTGTCAGCTAAAGAAAATGCGAATATCCAACTGGAGTGGATTGATAGTTATGACCTCGCTCTGGCTGCTATTGATACCCGACAGCATGACGTTTATTTAATCGATTATCGTCTGGGACATCATACCGGTATCGACCTCATTCAGGAGGCT
>JANPJE010000220.1:0-2946 GCA_031425355.1 Spirosoma sp.
CAACCGGGCGTTTTTAATCGGTATTCAAACTATTTGCCAGTCAGGCGGTTCATTACTGTAGCACTCAATAAAAACAGAGACATGGATAAGTTGCAGAAGTTTGAGTTAATGAACAAAATTGTTCGGGAACTCGAAGATTTACAGAACAGCCAGACAGCCCTCATCGAGAAAATAGGCAAGATTGAAGTCGATAATATGAACGGGTTGAACGACTCATATCTGGAGAAAAATCTGGGTACGATGCATAGTAAAATTGCCGAAAACGTTGATTCCATCACCGAAATTTTCGCTCACTTTGAAACCCAGCGCGACGAGTACGCGGAAAAAAATAGTGCGGCCCTTGCAGCAGCCGAAGCAGCCGCTGCCGCCGAAGCCGCAAATTAAGTAGTACGTAATAAGTTGGTAAGTCAAGACAAATTATTGACGTACAGGTGTTCACAAGCCGATAACCTGCTGCTTGAAATCAGTTAGTCAGCATACAAACGCAAAAAGCCGGACGAATTGTCCGGCTTTTTGCATTTGACGAAAAATCTGGCTAAAGCAATTCTTCGCATATAAAACCGACGTCACTCATACGCTTTATAATGTCACTGGCCGAAACAGTGGCCGTTTCGACACGTAGTATTTTCTCCCAATCCTCCAGATCGGCCTTCCAGCGGAGAGACTCATCAAGCTCATTCAGTGCCTGACCGACTGTGCGTTTACAGCCTTCGCAAGCCATGTTTGTTCTGAAAACCAGTACGTTCATAACCGTTCGGGCGTGGCGGGCAGGTGGCGGAAAAACCTGTGATCGGCATAGAACGTGCCGCCGGGAATAATCGACGCCAGCAGCGCCATCGCAGTTTTGCCCAGCGGCCAGCCATACTCGATCTTGCCCTGAATGACGGTCAGAACGTAGAGCAAAAAAAGTAGTCCGTGAATGGGGCCGAGTACCTGCACCGCTTCCGGATGACCGCCTAACCGTTTCAGCGGTACGGCAATGAACAATAGTAACAAATAGGAGATACCTTCGGCGAAACCGATGATGCGCAACCGGGTTTTGGGCGAGTTGAAGAAATTCATTGTGGTAAATAAGCAGTTAAAATGTACGGGACCAGGGACGGACGGCTAAGGGCGAAAACGGCCAGGGTACGGCGATCAGGATAAGAACAAGTCCTATCGTAAAATAAATTGCCGTTGTCCTGAATTTTTGCCGGGAATCACTCTGGCGTTTCGCTAAACTCGAGCCAACTGTCATGACAATAACGGACGTAAACATAAGGCCAATGTGAATCAACCCGAAAAAGCGGAATTCAGGGGATTGGGTGGAGTCGGGAGATGAGCGCCAGTAATACGTAACAATTGGGCTGATGAAATATAAGTAAAAGCCGATCAGTAACTGGGTGTGCAGAATAGACGTTGTAACCGTCCGAATTGTCTGATCGACAGGTCGATAGGGGCGGGGACGAAGCCAACCCCAATAGCTGGTTACGAGCGCGATAAGTAAACTGCCCAGCACAAGCCAGCGAACCGCATTATGAATGACTAAAAGAATTGGATAAACCATTAGAGGATTGCTGTTGATACGAATAAACCGCCACAAAGTTCTGATAATAACGTCAGTTGAGACTGGCTGGAAACCGGATAAGATTGGTCAGAATCAATCATTCGGATCGCCGAACCCGCTCCGAAAATCTGTCGGACTCACCCCGGCGTATTTCCGAAATAGTTTGCCGAAAGTTGACTGATCGCTGAATCCCATTTCGTCAGCAATCTGGGCAACAGTCAGGCCCGATTGAAACAGCAGTACTTTGGCTTCCAGCACAACCCGTTCGTCAATCCAGACCGACGGCGATTTACGTGTCCGGCTTTTGATCACTTTATTCAAATGATTCGGGCTGACATTCAATTGGTTAGCGTAATGGTTAACTGATCGGTTTCCTCGCACCTGTCTCATTAGCAAATCCATAAATCGCTGTACGAGCCGGTCGCCCGCGTCAGTTTTGGCGGTATTGTACCCACGTACGCGCGATTGATTTCGACCAGCAACGCAGACAGATACGGACGAATCAGATCCGTTTTTACCGATCCATTCTCTGTATACTCGACAGTTAACCGCTCGAAAATAGTCGTTACGTATGTCGTTTGCGGTGCTGACAGCGAAACAAGCGGATTGCCGGTCAGTTTCAAAAAGTCGAAATCAACATCACTGCCTTTACTCAAAAGCAAGTCCGGGTTGAAAAAGCACATGAAGCCCACCGAATCGTCCCGAATGGCGTGGATGGTGAAAATTTGCAGAGCCGGAATAATTACCAAATCATTCACTGATAATGTATAGGCTTGATGGCCAACGGTCACGTCAACGCGTCCGTCAGTGAGCAGAATCAGGGCGTGATTGCTGGTTCGGGAGGGAGGGAGCGGCAGTTTAATAACGGGCCAGCTCTCCTCAAGTCTCGACACAATGAACTGGTTGAAATTGGCTTTAAACCGGTCTTCCCAGGAGGCATCTTTGATCAAAAAACGCTCGCGGGCCATTTCAGGGCTGATGGCAGGAAATGAATCACCGGGCATCATGGTTGATAAACTAATTTACTGGCCCGGAATGGCCCGTCGGCAGCTTGCAGAAGTTTCGCTTTCAGGCGTGGATTGTAGCCGGGCCGCTGGGCCAGAAATGTTCGCACTAACTGCGCTACGTCGGGTGTTTGGTAGCCTGCCAGCGTTGAACGGAGCCATGATTCGGGAAAGAAAATATCGCCCGTCCGCTGAATCTCTTCGACTAATTCTAAACTTTTGGGCAGGTAGTTGACCGATGTTTTGGCGCGGAGCGGATGGTGCAGATACCCCAGCGCGGCCGTAACCCAAGCTTCGTGGTCGCGGTTGGATTCGGTGGCTAACGACGCAAAAAACTGATCGCGTTCGGCTGCGTTTCCCGATAGTGCGGGGATTATAAACTCTAAGCGTTTCCGG
>JANPJE010000221.1:0-19698 GCA_031425355.1 Spirosoma sp.
ACTGGTATCGGAAGCGGGCGTCGGCACGATTGCCGCCGGAGTTGCCAAAGCCCACGCCGACCACATCCTGATTTCGGGGCACGATGGCGGCACGGGAGCCTCTCCCCTGTCGAGCATCCGCCACGCGGGTCTGCCGTGGGAGTTGGGTCTTGCCGAAGCGCACCAGACGCTGGTTCGGAACAAACTGCGCGGTCGCGTAACGGTGCAGGCTGACGGGCAGATGCGTACCGGTCGTGACTTAGCGATTGCCGCTTTGCTCGGTGCCGAGGAGTTCGGGGTCGCCACAGCAGCGCTCGTGGCAACGGGCTGTATTATGATGCGAAAATGTCACTTGAACACCTGCCCGGTGGGCGTGGCTACGCAGAACAAGGAACTGCGTGCGCTGTTTACGGGCAAGCCCGAGCACGTAGTGAACATGTTTACGTTTCTGGCAATGGAACTGCGCGAGATTATGGCGGAACTGGGTTTCCGCACCATCAACGAAATGGTTGGGCAAGCTCAAATGCTCGAACTACGCGAGAACCTCCCCCACTGGAAATACAAAAAAGTTAACCTCGACGCGCTTCTCTACAAACAGCCAACCAACCTCGATGTGGCGCTGTATAAGCAGGAAGAGCAGAATCACGAACTGGAACATGTGCTCGATCGTAAGCTGATCGAACTGGCCCAGCCCGCACTGGCCTCTGCCGAGTCGGTCTATGGCGAGTTTCCGGTGCAGAACATCGACCGAAGCATTGGCACGATGTTGTCCAATGAAATCTCCAAAGTGTACGGTGGTCCGGGTCTCCCCGATAGCACGATTCACGTTAAACTGCGGGGAACCGCCGGACAAAGTTTCGGGGCGTTCGCCACGGCGGGTATTAAACTCGAACTCGAAGGCGACGCCAACGATTACTTCGGTAAAGGTCTCTGCGGAGCGCAACTGATTGTGTATCCCGACCGGACGGCGCAGTTCAAGCCCGAAGAAAACAGCATCGTCGGCAACGTATCGTTCTACGGTGCTACGTCGGGCGAAGCCTTTATTCGGGGCATGGCGGGTGAGCGGTTTGGCGTTCGAAATTCCGGTGCCAAAGTTGTTGTCGAAGGTGTGGGCGACCACGGACTGGAGTATATGACGGGCGGTCTGGCGATTATTCTGGGACAGACTGGCCGCAACTTCGCAGCCGGGATGTCGGGTGGTGTGGCGTACGTGTACGATCAGGACGGTACGTTTGCGGCCAAAGTGAACCCCGAAATGGTGAACCTCGAAACCCTCACCGACGAAGATCAGGGCATCATCCGGGAATACGTCGACAAGCATTTCCAGTACACGACGAGTAACGTAGCGCTGACTCTGATTCAGGACTGGGACAACCTGATTGGCCGGTTTGTGAAAGTGATGCCGGGCGATTTCCAGAAAGCATTAGCCGGACGGGGCATCGCGCTGGCCGACCAGATTCGCGACAAAAACATTGTTTATCAAGACATAACCGTAGATGTGACGCACGGCTAACGGCGAAGTTATAATATGGGAAAACCTACCGGATTTTTAGAATTCACGCGCGAACTACCCAAAAAGCGCGACCCGCAGCAGCGGATTCACGACTATAAGGAAATTGAAGTCCCGTTTTCGGAACAGGATTCAGGGCGGCAGGCCGCACGTTGCATGGACTGCGGCACGCCGTTCTGCCATAGTGGCTGTCCGCTCGGCAACATCATTCCTGAGTTCAACGACGCAGTTTACGAACAGAACTGGGCTTATGCCTACGAAATTCTGGCGAGCACTAACAATTTCCCGGAGTTTACGGGCCGCATCTGCCCCGCGCCCTGCGAGGCTTCGTGTGTGCTGGGCATCAACAAGCCGCCCGTTGCCATCGAATTTATCGAGAAATCAATTGCCGAAGTGGCGTTTGAACAGGGTTACGTAACACCCAAACCGCCCAAAGAGCGTACCGATAAACAGGTTGCCGTCGTAGGTTCGGGTCCGGCGGGGCTGGCCGCTGCTGCTCAGTTGAACAAAGCGGGTCATACCGTAACCGTGTTTGAACGGGCCGATCAGATTGGTGGTTTGCTCCGGTACGGCATCCCCGATTTCAAACTCGAAAAGTGGACCATCGACCGGCGATTGGCTGTTATGGAAGCCGAAGGCATTACGTTCAAAACAAACGTTAATGTAGGCAAAGACCTGAAAGCGAATGACTTATTGGAGCAGTTCGATCTGGTCATGCTCACGGGCGGCTCAACCGTTCCGCGCGATTTGCCAATTCCGGGCCGTGACCTCAAAGGGGTTTATCCGGCTATGGAATTCCTGAGTCAACAAAACAAGCGCAACGCCAATCTGCCGGTGGAAGTCGATCACCAGGGTGCCGAATATGGCGATGGTGAGTTGTTGGCAACGGATAAAAACGTAGTGGTCATTGGCGGGGGTGACACGGGTTCCGACTGCGTGGGCACCTCGAACCGGCACGGTGCCGCGAGCGTGACGCAGATTGAACTGATGCCGATGCCGCCTAAAGACCGGGCCGAAAACACGCCCTGGCCGAACTGGCCGATGATGCTCCGCACGAGTACATCACACGAGGAAGGCTGCGACCGGCACTGGTCCATCAATACCAAAGAATTTATTGGCGACAGGAACGGCAACCTGAAAGCGTTACGTATCGTTGACCTGACTTGGAAGAACGAAAATGGCCGGATGCAGATGGTTGAACTGCCCGGCTCCGAGCGCGATGTTCCCTGCGAACTGGCACTGCTGGCCGCTGGGTTCCTCCACCCGCAGCACAACGGCCTGCTCGACGACCTCGGCGTAGAATATGACGAGCGCGGCAACGTAAAAGCCACCAATTACCAGACAACGACCAACCCGAAAGTATTCTCGGCGGGTGACATGCGCCGGGGCCAATCGTTGGTGGTCTGGGCCATCTCGGAAGGCCGCGAGGCCGCCCGTGCCGCCGACTGCTACCTCATGGGCACAAGCATCCTCGAAGCCAAAGCCGTGTCGATGATTACGGTCGAATAAACGTTATGCTTTATAAGTAGAGCCGTCCGACAGTTGGTCTTATGACCGGTTGCTGGGCGGCTTTTGATTTTTGGGCCAAATCACATATGAGGTCAATAAAATTTGAATGAGAAACAAGTTTATAAATTAGACATTCACACAAAAAAATAGGACAACAAAAAGGTTTAAAAATACAAATAATCCGATAAATCCTTCGTATGTTTAGAAGTTACCTACAAGCGTGGTGTGACACCTATAAAATTTGAAACGAGAAAGAATTGAACGAGGACAAACCATTAGTAGACAAAAAGTATTTACTTGAAAAATTCTCAGGAAAAGGTGGTTGGACTTACGCACAAATTCCTGAAATTTTACAGGACAAACACTCGACATTTGGTTGGGTAAGAGTTCGTGGGACAATTGACGATTTTGAGATTAAGAATTATCATTTAATGCCGATGGGAAATGGCAAACTTTTTTTACCTGTCAAAGCTAACATTAGAAAGAAAATAAAAAAGCAAGCAGGAGACTTTGTTCAAGTGACTTTGTTTGCAGACAATTTGCCGACAGAAATCCCTGAAGAGTTGAAACTTTGTTTATTAGACGAACCAAATAGTCTTGAAGCATTCATGACATATACCAACGGTGAACAAAAAGCATTTATTGACTGGATTTATTCAGCCAAGACAGACGAAACTAAGGTTGAACGTATTGCTAAAACAATTGATAAAATAGCTAAAGGACACAGATTGATACACAAAAAGTAATTTAGACCAGATACTGAAACGCCAGCAGGAGACAGGGGTTTGGCGTTATAGGGCTGACGAACATAGGCTCAGGTTTTGTAATTCTATTTATCTTTGGTGCCAAGGTTGGGCTGCTGTTCCCTGATTTCTCCTATACCGCCAAGTCCTAAAACGTTGGTGGCAAGTGTAAAGAGAAGAAATAGAATAAGAACATATAAAAGCAATGAAAAACATACTATTTGACTTCATATCAAAATACGTTTCTCTGACAGAAGATGAAAAGAACGCAATCGTTTCTTTGGACATATTTCGCTCGGTAAAGAAAGGGACGACTTTACTCAAAGAAGGACAGAAATCGCTAGAGAGCTATTTTGTTTTAAAAGGCTGTATTCGGGTTTATTACATCATAGACGGAGAAGAAAAAACAACAGCTTTCTACACAGAAATGGATGCTTTGACACCCCCTTGTGTAATAAGTAAAACTCCGTCCAAATATTATATAAGTTGTTTAGAAGACACTATACTTTTAGTTTCGAATTCTGATATGGAAGAAGAAGTAAACACCAAATTTCCTAAATTTGAAATAATGTGTAGAATGTTTTCAGCAGAACTTTTAGTCAAGCAACAAATCAATTTTGATGAGTTTAAGACTTCGTCACCTGAACAACGATATTTGAATTTATTGCAAAAAAGACCAGACCTTATTCAACGTGTGCCACAACACCAATTAGCAAGTTATCTTGGTATCAAACCCCAATCATTAAGCAGGTTAAGAGCAAGGATTATGGAGAAAAATAAGGGGTAATGTTCATTTCTTAACTTAAGTGAACGAGTTATGGAATCTCGCCAATCCACTTTTGCAGTATCGTTTCACATAAATACGGAAAGATATGCAAAAGAAAATTTTATGGATTGGATTTGTCTTAATGATGACAGGTACGCTCCAACTCAAAGCGCAATATGCTAAAACAGACAGCACTTACAAACGGTGGTTTGTTGGCAGCACAATTTTTATATTGGGTAATCTGGCTACTACAAACCCCCCGGGCTTTGCTCAACTAAATTTAGGTTATCGTATTACAGGAAAAGATGTTATTTCCCTTGAACTAATAACTTGGAAACATGCCTGGCCACTTGGTATTAACCCCTTTTATAACAAGGCATACGGAACACCTGAAGAGAAATTTCCTGGTTATATAAGAGAATATGGAATTGGTATAGCTTATCAAAGGTACTTTTGGAAAGGCCTTTACGCAGCAGTACATATAATGCCTATGTGGCAAACATATAAGAATGAAAACGGCGATAAGGTAGGTAATGGTTTCATTATATTCAACACGTATCGAATCGGCTATCACATTAAGCTCTTCAAGGATAGATTATTTATTGAACCCTCACTGGGTATCGCTGGCCGTCCTTATTTCACAGAAATGCCTGATGGTTTTAAACAAAAAGATGACAAGTGGCCAAAATGGACACCTGAACCAGGGCTTCATTTTGGATATAATTTTTAGTTGATAATTTATGAATACACAGAAAACACCACAAAATTCACTGGAAGAAATCAAAGTCAGTTTGAAACTGAAGTTTGCTACGTTGTGGGCGAGTTTGATGTTTCTCTATATCTATGTTGATTATTTCCATTTATTTATGCCGGGTGAGATAAACAATATTCAGTCAGGGAGGGTGTTTGTATTTGATATTACGCAAGGATTTCTTTTGGCAGCACTCGTCTCAGTGACAATTCCGGCACTGATGATTTCTCTTTCTGTTGCCCTGCCGGCTAAAGTAAATCGCTGGGTAAATATTAGTATTGCCGCAGTGTATATTCCCTATACATTGTTTAATTTGGCAGGAGAGGCTTGGATGCACATGGTGTTTGGCGCTGTTGTAGAAGTCGTTCTTCTTTGTCTAATTATCCGTTATGCATGGAAATGGCCTCGTATCGAAACATGAAAAACCTAACAAAATGTCTTTAACAAATAATAAAGACAGATAGAACACCAGCCACCAACAGGCGTTTGGCAAAAAAGCGGGTTCAGTGCTTTAATGAAGCTTTGTACTTCATATCAAGTTTAGTACTTCGAAATCCGCTTCTTCGCCAAGCGTCAAAACGTTAAATACAGACAATATCACTTAGAGCAATGGGTAGATAAGCCGCCCTTTACAACGTAACAGGCTCCTCTTTCTCATCAAAGAACAGGTAATTCAGTAAATCACAATAGGGTTTGATGATGCGGCAGCCGCGAATGATCTCGTCGGCAAAGGTGGGCTTGAGTACTTCCTTGTCGGTGTAGCGGTGCAGGAAAAACAACTCTTTCCGACGGAGTAAGTCGATTTCGGGGTGGTCGGCGGGGTAACCTTTGGGGCTGGTTTTCATCACCTCGCCCGATGCCTCCGGAAAATACGCTTTGAACGCATCAGCCTCGATGATGTTCTTTAACTCGGCCACATTATAATCGACCTCCTGCCGAAACTTGGCTAAGTTGGCGGGTGTCGGTTGCCACATGCCCGCGCCCACAAACGATTGATTGCCGGGCTGAATATGCACGTAATAATCAATCCGTCCCGAGTGTCGCCCGCCGGGGCCAACCGCAAACGCCAGATTAAATTTGTACGGAGCTTTGTCTTTGGAGAAACGAATATCGCGGTTGATGCGAAAGATGCAGTCTTTCACAGCGGTATTTGCCAGTGGCTCAAACGGCGCGAGTCCCGCTAAAACGCGCTCCACTACGCCACAGAGTTCGGCTTTGGCGGCCTCGTAACGGGGTCGGTTGGCATGAAACCAGTCGCGGTTGTTGTTCAGGACAAGTTCACGCATGAACTCCAGCGTGGGGGCGGTGAAGGCCGCTTTCTGAGCAGATTTTGTTGGCATAACTACCCAAAGATAAGCAACAATGACCGGAGTCGGGCAAGACCGGAACGCCTTTTTCAGCTAAAAATAGTCCGTCAGGATGGAAGCGTTTGCTTGCGGTACTGCGTGGGCGAAAACCCGATTTCGCGCCGGAACAGCTTCATGAAATACGTCAGGTTGTTAAAGCCGCATTCCATGCTGATATCGTCTAAACAGCGGTTGGTTGTGCGGAGCAACTGCGATGCCAGTGCGATCCGTTGCTGGTTGATGTAATCGAGGGGCGTCATGCCGAACGTGCTTTTGAAAGTCCGGTAAAAATTGGGTTCGCTCATGCAGGCCTCATCAGCCAACTCCCTGATTTGCAGACTCCGATGCAAATGTTTATTGATGTATTGAGCCACGTGGGCCAGCCGGTTCACACTCGCTAATGCCGTTGCGGGGCCGAGAAGTAACGTACGGGCCTGCGTTTGCATGAGCCGCACCACCAATTCCTGAATCACTAAATTGGCAAAAACCTCCTTCGCCCGGTTGTCTTCGGTGAAAATATAGACCAGCCGCGCTATGAGCTGGTGAATCGGTACGTCGTTGGTCAGGAAAAAATTGTGCTGCCCAAACTGCCAGCCCTGCTCCGTATCGACTAAGGGCGTCCGGTCATTCAGCAAATCGGTCACCTGCCGGACCCGGTCGGGCGCGATGGACAACGCGAGGCACTGCGTTGGGTTTTGAACATGGGCTTCGGGAAAGTCGATGCGCATCAGTTGGTCGCCGGGCACGATGACGGACTCACCCGGCAGAAAATCAAACGAGGGCGTACCGGCCAGATGCATTATCTTTTTGCCCCGAATCATGCTGGCCAGCACCGGACTGGTAAACGTCAGTTCTACCTTCTCGGCGATGTGCTGCGTTTCGTAAATGTTGAGTTCGGCGGTGTCGATGGTGTAGGCCGTGCGGTTTTCGACCTCCTGCTCCAGACGGCGGGATGTCAAGTGGCGGGACACATCAAAAGCTACTATCGATTCACGTTTCATGCTAAACGATACGGGTCTCCGTTAGAACGCGGTACGCTTCTACCGATTTGTAAGGTAATCAATTTATTTCTGACCAGTTTTTTTAGACGCCAGTTTTTTAGACAGGCTTATAAGATTAGACAGGACTTTTATATCATCTAATCTTATAAGCCTGTTTAAAACAAACTTGTTCTAATCCTATTTGGCGCGTATAAACGATAAAATCTAATTTTTTGATAGGATTGTGCAGGAACGCGATACGATTGCTTAACTTACATAGAATAATTCAGGCAAAATTTGTAACGATTTTATTAATCAACAACTCGCTCATTTCTGTATGGAAACGCTTGAACTCGTAGAAACCCACGTTAACCGACCCAAATTCCGGTCGCACTATGACAATTACATCGGTGGCAAATGGGTGCCGCCCGTTGGTGGTGAGTATTTCGACAATGAATCGCCGGTCGATGGCAGTTTGATTGCCAAAATGCCGCGATCTAAAGCCGCCGATGTTGATCTGGCCGTTGAGGCCGCCCACAAAGCGTTTGAAACTTGGGGCAAAACGTCGGCTACGGAACGTAGTAAAGTGCTGCTTCAGATTGCCGATGTTATCGAGAAAAATCTGGAATTTCTGGCCCGCGTCGAAACGGTCGAGAATGGCAAAGCCCTGCGCGAAACGATGGCTGCCGATATGCCGCTTGTGGTCGATCACTTCCGTTACTTTGCGGGCGTAATCCGGGCTGAAGAAGGCTCCGCAACAGAACTCAATGCCGATACGTTATCGCTGATTATCAAAGAGCCAATCGGTGTGGTGGGCCAGATTATTCCCTGGAATTTCCCGCTGCTGATGGCTACCTGGAAACTGGCTCCGGCTTTGGCTGCCGGTTGCTGCGTGGTGCTGAAACCCGCCGAGCAAACGCCCACGTCCATCGCTATTCTGTTCGAGTTGCTGGAAGGCGTTGTACCGCCGGGCGTAGTCAATATCATTCACGGGTTCGGACCGGAAGCGGGCAAACCACTCGCCCAGCACAAGCGTATCAATAAGGTTGCGTTCACGGGCGAAACCACCACGGGGCGGCTGATTATGCAGTACGCATCCGAAAACCTGATTCCAGTAACGATGGAATTGGGCGGCAAATCCCCAAATATTTTCATGAAATCTATCGCCGATCACGACGATGAGTTCTTTGATAAATGCATCGAAGGAGCCGTAATGTTCGCGCTCAATCAGGGCGAAATATGCACCTGCCCATCGCGGTTGCTGGTTCACGAAGACATCTACGACAAGTTCATCGAGCGCGTTATTCAGCGTACCGAAGCCATTAAACTCGGCCACCCGCTCGATGCCGACACTATGATGGGTGCTCAGGCCAGCAACGACCAGTACGAAAAAATTCTGTCGTACATCAACATTGGCAAGCAGGAAGGCGCCGAAGTGCTGACCGGTGGCGGACCCGCCCACAGCGTGGAAGGCGGCTATTACATCCAGCCGACGATTTTCAAGGGTCACAACAAAATGCGGATTTTTCAGGAAGAAATCTTCGGTCCGGTGCTGTCGGTAACGACGTTTAAAGATGCCGACGAAGCTGTTGCCATTGCCAACGATACGTTGTATGGGCTGGGTGCAGGTTTCTGGTCGCGCGATGCCCACGAACTGTACAGCATTCCTCGCCAGATTCAGGCGGGTCGGGTGTGGGTCAACTGCTACCACGATTACCCGGCTCACGCACCGTTTGGCGGCTACAAAAAGTCGGGCTTCGGGCGCGAGAATCACCTGATGATGCTGAACCATTACCGCCAGGTGAAAAACCTGCTGATTTCTTACAGCAAAAACAAGCTGGGATTCTTTTGATTAAATAGTGAACGAGCGAAAGAGTGGCTGTCGCGTAAGTTGTTTTCGCGTCAGCCACTCTTTCGCTCGTTCACTCTTTCACTCTTTATTTCTATGACCACACAAACTATTTCCCGCGTTGATGTAACTCCGGCGGCTTCCGACATTATCAGCAAAGTCCGGGCCGAGCACGGACCGTTGATGTTTCACCAGAGCGGGGGTTGCTGCGATGGCTCGTCGCCAATGTGTTTCCCGAAAGGCGACTTCATCATTGGTGAGTCAGACGTGTTGCTGGGACAGATTGAGGACTGCAATTTCTGGATGTCGAGCGACCAGTTCGAATACTGGCAGCACACGCACCTAACCATCGACGTAACGCCCGGACGGGGGGCCAGTTTCTCGCTCGAAATTCCGATGGGTGTGCGGTTTCTGATCCGGTCACGTATGTTTGAAACAGAAGAAATTGCGCTGCTCGAACCCGTACACATGGGTCCGCTTGAGGAGGTCTAACGGCGGTAACATCAATTATACAACTCCCCGGATTTGCTAATAGAAGGATGTTACCAGTTGAAAGGCACTTCCAAATAACTCTCTGGCAATCAGCTTGCTTTGTATTATTCATACCTGTATATTCGGTTAGTTTTCACTAAACCACTTACAGGTATGAATATGTTACATCGCGTTGAACATTGGGGCGACACGCATCACCCCGCGTGGACCGATGCCCTGCGGATTACGCTGGGTATTATTCTGGTGCTGAAAGGAGTGAGTTTCATTAGTGATACGGCCTATTTAGGTCGGCTGATGGGTGGACTTCATTTTCAGCTTTTCCCCGTGATAGCGGTTCACTACGTCGCCTTCGCCCATTTGGTGGGCGGTTTACTGATTGCGCTGGGATGTCTCACCCGGTTGATGTGCATCCTGCAACTACCAATTCTGATAGCCGCCGTTTTCTTTGTCAATATCAGTCAGGGATTCTCTCCGCTGAACGCCGAACTCTGGCTTTCGTTAATTGTACTCATCTTATTAATGCTGTTTCTGGTGATTGGGTCCGGTCGCTTTTCAATGGACGAATACGTCAAACAAAACGCCCGCTGACCGGTTAAACCGCCATCACTCAACTGAACAGCGTTATGGCAGACAAAAATAAAACCCTGGAAAAAGTAGAAAAGGAGTACGAAGGACAGCAAGCGGGCAGTGGTGGCGACAATGGCGCGGGCCACGGCAGCACCGGCGGAGGCCGTAGCGAAACATCGCACAAAAGTTCGTCGAAAAGCAGTAAGAGTGCCGGCGGGTCAACGGGAGGCAGCAAAAGCGGACGTAGTAAATCGTAAACCCATACGGCTATGAATCTATTCGTGAAGTACTATTCTCCGCAGACTGGTGGCGGCAATAGTCACAAAAATCAGAAGGAAGAAGGTCAGGCGGGCAAGGATGGCAGTCAGCAGCGCTCAACGAAGAAGACGACCGAAAAAACCGATCCCGACAAAGTCGAGAAAACGAAAAAGAACGCCAACAGTGTCGATTAAACAGAACAAAGCCCGTCACACGACGGGCTTTGTTCGTTAAAACATATACCGGATTTCGCACCACGGAATCTCTTCCTGCACCAATCGCCCAAACACATCGACCATTTTCGATTTGAGCTGATGGGCGTAGCGGATGTTCCAGCCGCCAAACTGACTTACTTTACTTTCCTGCAATTCGGGCACCCAAAGCAGTTCTTCGGCTTTTGGGTTGATGGCTAAATTCGCCTGATGCTGCCGCTGGTTGTGCGTCAGAAAAATAACCTCGCATTTAAGCTGCGCTTTTACTTCGGGGCGAAGGGCCGCGTCGAGCTGGCGAAATAAGTCGCGGTAGTCGTTCCGCCAGGCTTTCCGGTCACCATCGGGACCGCTGTACACAATGACCGGCGAGAAGTTGACGTGAACCTCATAGCCCGCATCGTAGAAATCGTTGATGGCCGCAATGCGCTTTTCAATACTGTCGGTACGCACATCGACTAATTTGCTGACATGGCTGGGCATCAGGCTGAACCGGATGCGAATCTTGCGTTTCGGGTCGAAATCCAGCATGGCACGGTTCACGAACTTCGTGGCAAACGTGGCTTTGGCGCGGGGATGATCGCGGTAAAAATCAAACACCTGCCGAATGCCATCAGTCAGATCATAATCCACTGAAATATCGGAGTTGCAGCCAATGTCATACGTCCAGAAAACAGGGTCCGTCTGGTTGGCGGGTTTGGGCCATGCCAGCGACTGAACGTGCGCATCGACACTGGCCATATTTTCCTCGACATTCGTAAAGAGCGTAATGGGATTTACGTTTTTATGGCGATCAACGTAGCAATAGGTGCAAGCCCCGAAACAGCCATTGGCAAGACTGGGCGCAATATAATCGGAACTCCGACCGCTCCATTTGATCTCCTGCGTTTTGAGTTTCCCCAGCACCAGCACGTCGGACTTTACCTTAAAATGGTTCATGCCCAACTCCGGCAAGCGGTTGTGCTGCTTTACTTCGAGCGTCTCGGCGTTAGGAAAACGGGCCATCACGGCTGCGCCCCGGTCGGTGAGCGCATCGGCGGTATATAGGATGATATTCGGATTGAAATCCGGCATAAAATGAGCGTTGAGTAGTCTCATTAATTAAACATCATGCAAGCAATCAAGGTTCATTATCAACGATTAACAACAACTTGATAATCAGACTACTGTACAATAAATCCAGGCTAATAATCACTCTATATACGGATTGAGAATTGGCAGAAAAAACGCTGACCACGCTGTGTGCGACCGACCGAATAAATTAATTCCTTACAACACCACGACCGCTTTGCCAATGACTTTCCGCGCCATCATGTCGGTAAGTGCCTGCGGAGCTTCGGCCAATGTGTACTGTTTGGAGATGTGGGGAGAAATTCTGCCCTGAACGGCCCAGGCCGCAATGTCCTGCATATTGCTGGCGTTGAGCGCGGCTTCTTTCTGGGTGAACATGCCCCAGAAAACGCCTACTATTGAACACCCTTTGAGCAGGACCAGATTAAGCGGAATCTTCGGAATGTCTCCCCCGGCGAAACCCACCACTAAGTACCGACCGCGCCAAGCCATCGACCGGATAGCCGGTTCAGCCCACATAGAGCCGACGGGGTCATAAACGACATTGACACCCTTCCCACCCGTGATTTCTTTAATACGTTCGCGCAGGTCGTCAGTCGTATAATTGATTAAGTGAGTGGCTCCTTTTTGATGGCAAACGGCTAATTTTTTGTCGGTCGAAGCGGCTGCAATGACGGTGGCACCCATGAGTTTGCCCAGTTCAACGGCCGCTAAGCCGACGCCCCCGGCAGCACCCAGAACGAGTAATGTTTCCCCAGATTGGAGTTGAGCGCGGTCTTTTAAGGCATGATACGACGTACCAAACGCATACATTGTTGACGCCCCCGTTACGAAATTCATCCCGTCGGGAATCGGAATAGTGGCACGGGCGTCCGAGATTCGCTCTTCGGCCAGCCCGCCGTGTGAGCCGAATGAAAATACCCGGTCGCCGGGCTTAAGGTGGGTTACGCCATCACCTACCGCCTTCACCACCCCCGACGATTCGCTACCCGGTGAAAACGGCAGCGGGGGCTTGAATTGGTACAAGTTTCTGATTGTCAGCGTGTCCGGAAAGTTCAAACTACAGGCTTTTACCTGAATCAGCACCTCACCGGGACCGGGCGTGAGCGGTGGAATATCTTCGAGGGTGAGCGTATCGGGCAGGCCGTAAGCATGGCAGAGAATGGCTTTCATAGAAGTTTGGGGTTTGGGGTTTGTTGTTAGCCGACGCTCACAAGTAGCTGACGCTTGGTCCGCCGTTGCAGCTAACTGTAAACTACAAACATCAAACCACAAACTATTTATCCACCATCTCAGGCTGCTCCTCTAACGTCTCCTCTTTTTTCGCATTTGCCTTCAACGCGGCCAGCCCTTTCTTGCCATAAGCGAGCTTTGTAATGCCAACGTATAATACAGGCACCACGAAAATTGCCAGCGACGTAGCGGCCAGCATACCGCCGAGCACCGTCCGGCCAATGGTCGCGCGGGCAACACCCCCGGCCCCACTTGCCAAGGCCAGCGGCACTACGCCCAGAATAAACGCCAGCGATGTCATCAGAATCGGGCGGAGCCGCAACCGGACTGCTTCAATGGTCGATTCAAGAAGATCAGCCCCCTTGTCAACACGCTCTTTTGCAAACTCTACAATCAGAATAGCGTTTTTAGCCGCCAGTCCAATGAGCGTAATCAGGCCAATCTGGGCGTACACATTATTGGTCAGATAGGGGAACAGAATCAGGGCAAGAATGGCACCGAGTGCACCAATCGGCACTGACAGCAGCACAGAAAACGGAACCGACCAACTCTCGTACAAAGCGGCTAAGAACAGGAATACGAAGCCGATACTGAGCATGAAAATGTAAATAGACGTATCACCCGCGTTGATTTCTTCACGGCTCAAACCGCCAAAATCATAGGCGTACCCGGCAGGGAGAACCTTTGCCGCCACCTCGCGTAACGCATCATTGGCCTGACTACTGCTATAACCCGGCTTGGCGGCACCATTTATCTCGACAGAACGGAACAGGTTAAAGTGCGAAATCAGCGGTGCATTTTCGATTACACTGGTTTTAATAACCGTACTGAGGGGCACCAACTGCCCACCCCTATTACGAACATAATATTGATTAAGTGCCTTTATATCAGTTCGATACATGGTGTCAGCCTGCGCCACAACCCGGAATTTTCGTCCGTAAATAATGAAGTCATTGACGTACTGACTGCCCAGCAGCGTTTGCATGGTGGTGTACACATCGCTGACCGTGATGCCCAATTTTTTGCATTTATCCCGATCTACATCGACCCGATAGGCGGGTGACTTTGCGGTGAAATACGTGAACGCCCGACCAATTTCGGGACGTTTGTTGGCCTCGGCCAGAAAGTTCTGCACAACGCCGTCGAAGGCCCGTACATCGTCGTTGGTTTCGCGCTGCTGAATCTCGAAGGTAAACCCCGACGACTGACCCAGACCCGGAATGGCGGGCGGCTGCAACACCTGAGGCCGGGCGTCGTTCAGCACCGACAGTGCCTTTTGCAGTTTGACGACAAGCGAATCGGCCTGCATGTTCCGCTCGGTACGTTCGCTCCAGGGTTTCAGTTTCATAAACACCGTACCGCTGTTGGATTTGGATGCGAACGTAACGGCGTTCAGGCCACCCAGCGCGGCATAATGATCGACGTAGGGCTGCTCCTTGAGGATAGCCATGATCTTGTTGAGTACCACCAGACTACGCGTGGTCGAAGCGGCTTCGGGAATTTCGTAGGTAATAATCAATCGTCCTTCATCTTCCGTCGGGATGAAGCCGGTGGGTTTGGCCCGGAACAACAGGCCCGTTCCAATGTAAACAACAACGAGACCGACAATGACCAATGGCGTTGCTTTGATGAGCCGCTGTACCCCGTTGGAATACGCATTCGTAACCCGCTCAAACCACTGGTTGAATTTGTAAAAGAACTTATTCAGGCCCGTCGATTTCTCGTCGATGTGCATCGGGCGAAGCATCAGCGTACAGAGCGCGGGCGTCAGCGACAAAGCGACAAATGCCGAAATCAGCACCGATACGGCAATTGTAATGGCAAACTGCTGATAAAGCCGTCCCACAATACCCGGAATAAAGCCAACCGGCACGAATACAGCCGCCAGAATCAGGGCGATGGCAATAACCGGTCCCGAAATTTCGCGCATAGCTTCGCGCGTCGCTTCTTTGGGCGACATGCCTTTGTCGAGATTGACCTGCACGGCTTCGACCACCACAATCGCATCATCGACCACGATCCCGATAGCCAGCACAAACGCAAAGAGTGTCAGGGTATTGATGGTGAAACCGAGCGGCACAAACAGCGCGAACGTACCAATAATCGACACCGGAATCGCCAGCAGGGTGATGAGCGTGGCCCGCCAGCTTTGCAGGAACAGAAAGACGACTAATATAACCAGCACCAACGCTTCGGCCAGCGTTTTGACTACCTCCGAAATAGACACCTCGATAACCGATACCGACTCAAACGGAACGACATACTCGATATCTTTCGGGAAAGTCTTTTTGAGGTTATCCATAGCGGCATACACCCCTTTGGCCGTCGCCAGCGCGTTGCTGCCCGGCAACTGATAGAGCAACAGATAAGATGCCCGTTTCCCGTCGACGAAGGAGTTGCTGGCATACGAAAATTTACCCAACTGCACCCGCGCTACGTCGGACAGATAAACCAATGAACCCCTGGATGGGTCGCTGCGAACGATAATCTTCCTGAAATCATCCTCTTTGCTGAGTCGGCTATTGGTAAAGACCGAATACTCGAACGCCTGCGAAGCGGGCTGGGGCGACGCACCCACCGAGCCGCCCGCCACCTGTAGATTCTGCTCCTGCAAAGCCGCTACCACATCGCTGGGCGTCATGCCGAGTTGCGCTAACCGGTCGGGTTTGAGCCAGATTCGCATACTGAAATCATCGGCCCGGCTGAAAATATCGCCCACACCCGGCACCCGCAACAGCGCGTCCCGAATGTAAATGTTCGTGTAATTATCCAGAAACGATACGTCGTGTGTGCCTTTGGGCGAGTACATCGCCACGAGCATAAATAACGACGGATTTCGCTTGCGAACCACCACGCCAAGCCGCGTAACTTCCTGAGGCAGTTGCGGTTGCGCAATACCCACGCGGTTCTGCACATCCAGCGCGGCAATGTTCACGTCGGTGCCTACCTTAAACGTTACGTTCATGGTCATCCGGCCGTCGTTGGTGGCATTGGTCTGCACATAGTCCATGCCCGGCGTTCCGTTCACCTGCGTTTCGATGGGCGTCGCTACAGTCTGCTCCACCGTCTGGGCATCGGCACCCGTATACGTACCCGTCACCTGCACCACCGGCGGGGTGATATCGGGATACTGACTGACGGGCAAACTTAACAGGGCCAGCACGCCCAACACCACAATTACGATGGACGCAACGATGGCGGTAACAGGCCGATTGATGAATATTTCTGCGAACATAATTTTTCAAGGAGGAAAGGGAGGAGTGGGATGAGAGGGAGAAAGGGAAGCGGATCTGTTCCTTTCCTCCCTCTCGTCCCACTCCTCCCTTTCCTCCCTACTTTTGTGTTACGTCTACCTTTGCCCCTTCCCGAATTTTCTGCGTGCCTTCGGTTACGACGGTTTCGCCTTCGGTGAGGCCGTTTTTCACGATTACCTTTTCGTTGATGCGGGCACCGAGCGTTACTTTTTTCTGCGTCACTTTGCTGCTGTCGCCCACCACAAACACGAAATATTCGCTCATCTGCTCCGTCACGGCCTGGTATGGAATGAGTAGCTCCGGTCTATCCGTGCTGTTTTTCACCCGAACGTTGACATTCAGTCCCGGTTTCAGGAGCTTATTGGGGTTGGGGAACGCGATGCGAACACGTAACGTACCGGTTTGCGGATCAACGGCGCGGTCAACAATACGTAACGAACCGGGATGTTTATACGAACTGCCATCGGGCATCAGCAGAATCAATGTTGAATCCCGGACACTGTTCTTCCGGTTCTGCAGTTTCAGGAAGCGCGGAATCTCTGATGCGTCAACCTGCAAATCAGCGGCAATGGGATTATCGGACGAAATGGTGTTGAGCGGCACCGAACCGGGGGCTACAGCCGCACCTATCCGCACCTGCGAAATACCGATGGTGCCATCCATCGGGGCATAAATCGTAGTATATTTCAAATTTGTACCCACCTGCCGAATCGTTGCCTGGGCCGCTTCAACCTGCATTTTGGCTGCGTCGAGGGTCGCCGTTGCATTATCGACAACCTGTCGGGCAATGGCGTCCTGCTGAGCCAGCGTCGTATAGCGGTCGGCATCTTTCTGGGCGCGGTTGAGATTGGCTTTCTGCACGTTCAGATTCGCAACCGCCTGGTCATAACCGGCCCGGTACTGCTGCGGGTCGATGGTGTACAGTTTCTGCCCTTTACGGACGAGCTGCCCATCCTGAAAAAAAATACCGGTAATATTTCCGGCTACCTGCGGCTGAATTTCCACTTCGAGCAACGCCGTTACTGTCGCTGGAAACTGGTCGTAATACGTAGCGTTGCCGGTTGTTGCTTTCACCACCGTAACGGGTGTTGGCGGTGGCGGAGCCTGTTGCTGCGCTTCCTTTTTGTCGCCACAGGCGGTGAGGAATAGCGCGGTTACTGCAAAAATAAGACTGGTGTGTTTTTTCATTGTATTTATGACCCCGGACTAAAGTCCGGGGCAAGTCATTTGCCTATCTTAACAATCACTCGTCCTGAGCTTTAGTCCAGGTTTCTCAAACCCGATACGACCCTAAATCTGAATCGCCCCCAACGCCCGCTGAACATCTAACTTACTGATCAACACCTGATAAAGCGCGTTAAATACGTTCAGTCGCGCTGTTCGCAGGTCCGCTTCGGCAATGGTTACGTCTAAATAGGTTTTCACCCCGGAGCGATATTGCAGGTTGATAATCCGATACACATCTTCGGCTAATTGCTGATTCTCGCGCAGGGCGAGGTAGTTGCCTAAGTTGCCTTTGTAATTCGCTAAAGCCTGGGCGTATTCGGCATCGACCGCGCTGGTGAGTGCGGCCAAATCCCAGTTGAGTCGCTGAACCTGCAACTCGGCAATTTTCGTCTGCTGAATACGTCGCCCTCCCTGAAAAATGGGCAGTGCTACCGACAAACCAATCAGCGAATTCGGAAATGTCTGGCTGTAGAGTTGACCGAATGAGTTATTTTGATAGAGCAAATTGTAGTTGGCATTGGCGTTTACCGTAGGCAGATACGCCCAGCGATTATAACGCACATTGGCTTCCAGCAATCGTCCCTGGGTTTGCAATAACTGATATTCGACACGGCTCTGCGGATTAACCAGCAGGGTTGTATCGAGCGAAATTTCGTTGGCTAACTGGAGCGTATCGTAGGTTAGTTTGAGGGGCGAGTTGGGCGGGTAACCCATTAACTGCTTGAGCGTCTGTACTTTCGCACCGATCAAGTCGCGGTATTGCTTCTGTTGGGCACGGGTATTGTTGAGGGCGATAGTGGCCCGCTGGGGATCGGTTTTATCGACAATGCCACTCTTATACTGGTTGGTCGCATCCTGTAAACTGCGTTGCAACCGGGTTATGTCTTCAGCCAGAATATCGACTTGCCGCTGGGTCAGAATTACGTCGTAAAAGGCTTTACTAACATCCACGACTACGTCTATTTTGTTTCGGGACGTGTTTTGCGTCGCCTGAGCGCGGTAAGCATCCGCCGTTCGGCTTGCCAGCAGCACATCACGGTTAAACACACTCTGGGTAAGCGAAAACGAAACGGTCGATGTGTTTTGCGCGCCCAGCGCAACGGGTCGACGTTCGCCGGTGGCGGCATCGGGAATCAGCGTGACGGGCAGTTTAAGAAAGTGCAGTACGTTATAACCCGCGCCAATTTGTGGATACCAGGCCGCCAGCGCACTCCGAACGGTACGGTCGGCAATTTCCTGATCGATAAGCGACTGTCTGACAATGGGTTGGTGACCTAATGCATACTGAATACAATCGGGTAAATACGCTTGTTTAGCCAACGAATCGGGCGTTTTCTGCGCGAAAACAACACCTGAAAACGTCAACAGAACACCACAGAAAGCAATAAACCAACTTTTTTTCATACAGCAGCGAGGAACAGAAACACCCTGAAACTGTGATAGTCAACAGTATGTACTATTCCACAACTCCATCAGGTTACTGTTTTGTTCGCCTGCCTACAAGAAATTAGCTACCGTTTTTAGACTACCTAAGTAATAATGCGCTGGGCCGATTCAGCAATTAACTACAAATAACTAACTAAAAAACAGGTAGTTACAAAATCTTCCAACGGTGGGTTACCGGGAGTAAACAGTCCTTATTTTTTACGTATCACGAACTGATGCCCCATCGAGCTGTCGACGCCTGCGACCCCTTCGTTTACACCCTCATGTTAAAACAACACACTTACCGGTTTGCCAAACCCATCCAAAGGCCGTAATTTCGGGCTATTTATCAGCAGCGATTAAGCAACATGGCCGATCTAACGAAAGACTCCAGCGAACCTATTTCCGACTCAACTCATTCGGCTGACCACAGCAATGCTGGAGGCTCCCTCAACTTTATTGAACAAATCGTTGAAGAAGACCTGGCCGCCGGTAAAAACGACGGGCGTATTCACACCCGTTTTCCGCC
>JANPJE010000222.1:0-4077 GCA_031425355.1 Spirosoma sp.
ACGGACCTGCGCCTGGCCGACCTCATGGAGATCGCCGGCGGCGATCCCGACACGCCGGTGCTGTTCAGCGGCCAGGTGGTGGCGCTCGAGGAGCGTTATGGCGACGGCGCACCGCAACTGGTGCTGATCGCGCACGATGCGCTGCAGGCCTTGGCCACGCGGCGCCGCAGCCGAGTATGGGAGGACCAGGCCCCCGCGGCGGTGGTGCGCAGTCTCGGCAGCGACGCCGGCCTGGAGTGCGATGTGCAGCTGCCCGAGGTCACCGCCACCTGGCATCAGCTCAACGAGAGCGACCTCGCCTTCCTGCGCCGGCTCGCCGGCACCTACGCCGCCATGGTGCGCGTGGTCGACGGCAAGCTGAGCGTGCGCAGCCCCGACGTCTCGGCCCAGCCAGCAGCCGTTTCAAAACACCGTCTGTTTTGCTGTTGCTATTGTTGGGTATCATTACCCGTCAGGTTACCGAATATGTTGATGTTCAGGTGCCTTATGTCAACGCCATTCTGCCCACTCTGGGTACGCTGGGCCTGATTCTGATTGTGCTGGAAGGCGGTCTCGATCTCGAACTCCACACCGACCGGCTGAGTGTGCTTCGGCGAACACTGCTGGCGTCGTTGCTGACCATTGCGGGTGGTACGTTGCTCATGGCCGGAATGCTTTATCTGCTGCTGAACGATTCATTTTACCATTGCCTGATTGCGGCACTACCGTTCTCCATTGTCAGCAGTACGGTAACGATTCAAACAGTAGAGCCACTATCGGGCGGGCAGCGTGAGTACGCTGTATATGAGTCGGCGTTTGCCAGTATTCTGGGCATTATGGCGTATAATTTTCTGTTGCTGAGCCGGGATTCTGTGGTGGGCGCGATTTGGTTATTCACGCGAGATACGCTTGTAATGGCTCTAATATCGCTGGCTTGCTGCTTTTTGCTGCTCTACCTGATTGGCCGTATTAATCACCGCATTAAATTTCTGCCGATCATTTCGGTGCTGTTTTTAGTCTACGCGCTCGCCGAAATCAATCACCTGTCATCGCTGCTGCTGATCTTGATTTTCGGTCTCTTTCTCAATAATACCGAATTATTTATTCGGGGTCGCTTAAGCCTGATTTTGAAAAACGATTTGTTCGAAAAAGAGCTCGATCAGCTCAAGAACCTGACCGCCGAAGGCTCGTTTGTAGTACGTACCTTCTTTTTTCTGATTTTGGGTTATGCGGCAGTTCCCAGCGAGTTGATGGATTCGGATGCGTTGATTGTCAGCGGATTATTCGTAATTGTTATCATTGCCTGGCGGTGGATAACGCTCCGGCTGACGTATCGGGGTGCATCGAGTCCGTTATTATGGATTGCTCCGCGCGGCCTGATAACGATTCTGCTTTATTTAAATATTCCCGAAGATTTACGGCTGGAAGGCTTTCGTCCCGGTATTCCCATTCTGGTCGTCGTTCTATCGTCGATAGTCGTCATGTACGGTGTGATGGGACGTAAGGGAGTGATGAATGATGAATGATGAACTAACAACTTTGCAATTTAGAATGATCAGTTTTTTTGTTGAAATCATTCATCATTCATCTAAATGTACCGCCGGAATGCCCAGATTCGTCTGCTTTTGAGATACATCAGATTCTGGTCATTGGCAAACGCTTCGCGCTCAAAGCTGATGTTGCGGTAAGCCTGATAATGGTCGCGGTGCTGAAACCGACGGATACCGTATTCGACAACGTACCAGATGTAAAATAAAAAGATGCCCAGTTCGGCCTGCTGGCGCAGGTGAATCCGCTCATGGTTAAGCAGGGTAGGGCCGGGGTTAGGGCGCCTTACCAGAATGAATGGAAACAGGGCCATCCCATCGGGACCAAGTGACGCAACGTGAATGACAAACATAGCTACGGGTGGGTTCACGAGTGGCTAACAAGAATCAGGGCGAAAATTGCTCATACTGATATAAATTTGTGTAGCCGGTTATTCGGTATCACCGGGCTGAAACCGGTGCAAGTTATTGGTTTTATAACTTGCACCGGTTTCAGCCCGGTGTTGCTTTTTTTAATAATTTATGACGTTACTGCTTGCCCTCTTCTTCGTTGTCGGCTACGTACTGATTACGCTCGAACACTCAATAAAAATTAACAAAACCGCTACAGCGCTCATTACAGGCGTGGTTTGCTGGGCTGCCTACGCGCTGCTGGCCACCAACACCGAAGCCATCGGCAATCAACTCAGCCACCATCTGACCGATACGGCTGAGATTTTGTTTTTTCTGATGGGTGCCATGACCGTTGTCGAACTGATCGATGTTCATGATGGCTTTACGCTAATAACTGACCGTATTGCCAGCCGCAATATCCGCACGCTGCTCTGGATTATCAGCCTGCTCACGTTTTTTTTGTCGGCCCTGTTGGACAACCTCACAACAGCTATTGTTATGGTGTCGGTGGCCCGTAAACTCATCCGAAATGCCGAAGACCGGCGCATCGTAGCGGGTATGATTATTATTGCTGCTAATGCCGGAGGAGCCTGGTCACCCATCGGCGACGTAACGACAACGATGCTCTGGATTGGCGGTCAAATCACGACTACGCACATTATCAGTGCTTTACTGCTTCCGAGTTTTGTCTCGTTGCTGGTACCATTGGCCATTCTGACCCGTCTGTACAAACCCCAGCCTCAACCCAAACTGCCAATAGCGAAGCAGGGCGTCAGTCGTCCGTACGTAACGCCCACGACCCGGCGCGAACGCCGAACGATGCTGGCAATCGGGTTGGGGGGTATGTTGTTCGTTCCGATTTTCAAGACGATTACGCATTTACCTCCTTATATGGGCATGATGCTGGTGCTGGGCTTCATCTGGGTCGCGTCTGAGATTCTGCACAGCGACAAAGACGAAGCGGAGCGTAAGAAATTTACCGCGGCCTACGCGCTCAGCCGAATTGATACGCCGAGCATTCTGTTTTTTCTGGGTATTTTGCTGGCTGTGGGGTCGTTGGAAGCCACGGGTGTACTGCGGTCATTGGCAGGGTCACTCAGTCAGGCCGTCGGTAACTTAGATGCTATTGTTTTGCTGATTGGCCTGGTCTCGGCAGTGGTCGATAACGTACCCATTGTAGCGGCCGCGATGGGTATGTATGACCTGCAAACCTATCCGGTTGACACCAAATTATGGACATTTCTGGCCTATTGCGCCGGAACGGGCGGGAGTTTGCTGCTCATCGGATCGGCGTCGGGCGTGGCCGTTATGGGCATGGAAAAACTGGCGTTCGGCTGGTATCTGCGTAAGATGAGTTGGCTGGCTTTGATCGGTTACGTAGCAGGTGCACTGGTCTATCTGGCGGGCTACTCCCTGCTGAATTAGCAACCTGTCAAGTTACCCGAAAATATTGCCGTTTCAGGGGCGATCCATTACCTTTGAGTATAAACTTCTCCCGAAAAATTATGAAAAAACTACTGGTACTCATGGCGTTAATGCCCCTGTTTGGCCCGTCGGCAATGGCCCAGACGACGCCCACTGCCGAAGAAATAATCGACAAATACATCACGGCCATTGGCGGTAAAGAAGCCCTGTTGAAAGTGACCGACATGACTACCAGTATGTCCAGCGAAGGGCAGATGGGAGCCATTATGATTACCCGCAAACAGAAATTGCCCAACAAATTTTCGATGGTCGTCAACGCTAACGGCATGGAAGTGATGAAGCAAACCGGCGACGGGGCCAAAGTGGTGATGGGCGGTATGCAGGGGAGTCGCACCATCGACGGCCCGGCGGCTCAGCAGATGATGGCTATGAATACTCTGTTCCCGGAGTTGCACTACGTTGAAAACGGGGTGAAGACGACCCTTGTCGGACCCGAAAAAGTAGATGGCAAAGATACCTACCAGCTCAGCCACACCACCGCCGATGGGTCGGCCACCTGGACCGATAATTTCGATGCTACAACGGGTCTGAAAGTGCAGACGATCATGACCAATAAGTCGCCCCAGGGCGAAATGAAGTCAACCATGACGTATCAGGATTACAAAGACATGAGCGGCATTAAATTTCCAATGACGATCATGCAGCAATCGCCACGTGGTCCCATGACGATGAC
>JANPJE010000223.1:0-12737 GCA_031425355.1 Spirosoma sp.
ATGTTCGTCCGGGTGCGGTTGATCTGCTGAAAGGCTGGCTGGCTGTTGTCGGCGCTGCCGCCGAAGTGCTGCCATTGGGTTCACCCCTTCGCAGCAGCATGTTGCTCGGCGGAATAATGGTGCTCATGACGCTGTGTATTATTGGCTGGACTTTGTGGACTAACCGGTTGACTATCAGCCAGCAAATCGAGAACGTATTGTCGCCAAAAACAGCCGCAGCCAGCAAGGATAGGTCCATTCTGTCTATCACATTATTCTTCTGGGGCTGTGCGGGTTTTATCTTGGGCACAGCCGCCGTTGTAGCCTTGGCACGTACCGGATTCGGGATTGATTTACTGATTACGAGCCGATACAAACTGTATTCGCTGACGGGCTTAGCCCTTCTGTATCTGTATATTGCCGTGACGCTGCCCACCCGCGCATCCCGGATTTGGGCACTCGGCAGCTTGGTTGGTGGACTTGTTTTCGCTGGTCTTTCATACGGTTCGTTTCTGGACGAAACCATCTGGTGGCGGCACTGGCTAACGACCAATCAGTTCAACTGGACGCATACGACCAATCAGCCCGTTGCTACGTCCGACCCGATTTCAAACCGGTACACCCCCCCTACTCAGGCTTTTTACGACAACGCATTACCGGTTATTTACGGCCCCGCTCAACAACCAGTAATGGACGTTCAACTCGCCAAAACACCAGTTGGATTTTCCGTTAAGAATACGTCATCGCCTGCCCAGGGGTTAGGCGATTCAGGGAATTATCTGCTGGCGCGGTCAGGCAAACGCACGTATTTATTTCCTGTCTGGCAAAATCAGCAGTCGATTCGTGTGGCTGGGGTCAACCCGAAACAGGCGTTCAGAGCGGGATTTAAGGCCACTATTTTATCCGCCGAACTGGATGCGGGTACGTATCAATTATATATACTGACCGTTTCAGAGGGGATGCGATCCGAACTGCATCCAACCAATAAAATCCTTTTATCGGCAGGGCCATCTGGTAAGGAAGGCCCTAAAAACTGGTAGTAATCAGGAAGTTAACAAAGCATTATCCGTAAATAGAACAGACCGTTGCACAACCAAAGTCACTTGCCCGATTCATCCTCTCCTGCGCCTATGCTCACGACCGCTTCTGTCCGCCCAACCCTGAATCACCTTCAGCAGTTAGACGGTATCCGGTTTTTTGCCGTCGGCCTGGTTTTGTTTGACCACTGGATGGTTGGTCGCGTTGACGGGCTGGCCTTAGGCGCGTTAGGCGTTACCGTTTTCTTTGTCCTGAGCGGCTTTCTCATCACCCGCATCCTGCTGTCGAGCAAGGACAAGCTGAGTAATCAGCCCAACGGCGGGATTGGCAAGTACATGAAAACGTTCTATATCCGCCGGACACTACGTATTTTTCCAGTCTACTACCTGACCCTTTTCATCCTGTACCTCGTCAACGAGCCACCCGTACGTCGAACCTTCGGCTGGCTGGCCCTCTATGCCACCAACCTGTATATGGCCCGCTACGGCACCTGGATGGGGACAGTTGACCACCTCTGGTCGCTGGCGGTGGAGGAACAGGTCTATCTGTTTTTCCCATTGCTCCTGTTTTTTTCACCCCGCCGGTGGGTGCCCTCCATTGCCGTTCTGATGATAATCGGGAGCGTTGGTCTGCGGTATATCCTGTTCAGAAAACAAATGCCGTGGTTTATCGGGTATGTGTCGATGCCGACTTGCCTCGACTCGTTTGGATTGGGTATGCTGATGGCGTACGCCTGGCTTTATAAACGAGAGTGGTTCACCCGGCTATTCCAATCATCGGTCTGGGTTGTTATCAGTTTACTGGGATTTCTGGCCGTCGTCTGGCTCACCAACTGGATTGCCGATACAACCACCGCTGGGTACCATAACGTAATGGCCGATGTGTGGGAACGATTGGTGGCTTCCTTATTCGGTTTTTTCCTGATCGGGCGGGCGGTTATCGGGTTTGGCGGACCCATAAAATGGGCACTCGAACACCCCGTTAGTCAGTATATGGGCCGCATCAGTTATGGGTTGTATCTGTTCCACAACTTCGTTTTCAACCACTTTCATACCCAGCCAACCCATTTCACCGTACGCGCTTGGCGACGAATTTCGGACGTATTGCCCTTTCTGAATAGTTCGTATTTCTTTCAGTTTTCATTTTATCTGGCCCTCACCGTCGCGCTGGCAACGATTTCGTGGTTCCTGATCGAAAAGCCAATCAACAATCTCAAAGACCGATTCTCGTATTGATTGGTTAATTAGGTGATTGGTTAACTGGTGAATTGGTTGATTGGTTAACTGGTGAAGCAGGAAATGTACCACGGCTCAACCCACTCCACCAATTAACTAATCTCCAAAGTCCGTTGGCTAAGGTCCTGCTCCATTTGGGCATTCCCCATTAACAATTTCTTATATTTGCAAGTATATTATAGAACGTACGTTGCTGCCATAAGCCGAATGACTGTCTGTTTATCATTTTACAGTTGACCGCATCCGGTATACGTTAATTTGTATTCATTTTTCATCCCCATATGAGTCTCCTGCTGTCAATTGTAATGCCGGCTTACAACGAAGAAGAAGTTATTGAAACTGTTGTTAAGCAGTGGACTGATTTGTTGACCCGCCAGTTTCCTACCGAAAATACCCGTCTGATTGTCGTTAATGACGGCTCCCGAGATAAAACAGGTGCTATTTTAGATCAGATTCAAGCCCGTTATCCAAAGCTTACGGTCGTGCATCAGCTCAACGGGGGGCATGGTAACGCCGTTGTCAATGGCTATCGGCAGGCCGTTGCGATGGATTCAGAGTATGTGTTTCAAACCGATAGCGACGACCAGTTTATCACGGATGATTTTGGGAAGTTATGGGCTAAGCGGAACGAATCGCCGTTTATTCTGGGCTACCGCGAGGAGCGTTACGATGCCCCCGCCCGGCTTGTAATTACACGGATACTACGTCTGAGCATCGCGTTTATTTACGGAACGTATATTATGGACAGCAATATTCCGTTCCGGTTAATTCGCGGAACGTTTCTCCGTAAACTGCTGGCGCAACTCCCCCACCCGACTCCGTTTGCTCCCAATATTTTCTTGGCTGTAATGGCCAAGAAGGCCGGTTTTAACACCTTCGACATTCCGATCACCCACAAAGAGCGTTTGACAGGAACCGTTTCTATTCTGAAGTGGAAGCTGCTTAAAGTGTGTATTCAGAGTTTCAAAGAGTTGGCTCAGTTCCGTTTTGACCTGAGCGGCAAAGTCAAAGCACTCAAAAAACCAGAACCAGTAATCGCCTGAAAACCCGCGTTTGGTTTAGGTACTTTTGATATAAAGTGGTAAGTGGTAAGGTATAAGCGGTTAACGCGCGTATTATTTTCGCGTCAGCCACTTACACCTTACCACTTACTGACTTACCGACTTACCAACTTATATATGAATAAACGTGTCTGGATTGGTATCGGTGCGGTGATTTTGCTGGGGATTGGCTGGTTCGGGTATCGGCAGCTATTTCCGGCGAGTCGCACGGTGGGATCGCTGGTGCCGCCGGGTGCGTTGCTGGTGCTGGCCAGCGACCGACTGCAGGATACTATTTCGGCCCGGACGCTACGTACGCAGATGTCGCTGCGGCAGGTGCCTATCTTTGACGAAGCCCGCCAGCGGCTCGACCGATTCCTCTACGCAACCGCTGATTCAGCCACCGTACTGAAGTTCGTTTCGGGCCGGAACATCCGGTATTCACTCCATTCTATTTCCAAAACGACGCTTGATTTCATCTTTTACATTCCCATTACCGCCACCGATCAGCCCTTTCTGAACCGCGTGGTAAACCCGGACCCACGCCAGTATCGGGTTCTTAATCACACGTTTTCGGGCGAAAAGATTCTCGATTTAGTCACCAGAGGGAATGATCCGGTTGGTTCGTTTATTCTGACAGACGATTTTCTGGTCGGGAGTGTGTCGGGTATTCTGATTGAGAATGTTGCCAAACGGATGCACCAGTCGCTGAAGTTCACCCAGGCCGAACCAGAATTCCGGATTGATGCGGACCATTTGGCTGGATTGTCGATGCGCCCCGAAGTGCTCCAGTCGTTATTTACAGATGCAGGGTCGCTGGTTCGGCTGTTTTTACCCGAAGAATTAAATCTGCAATTCCGTCAGTCGGCCTCCCGCTCCCACCTCATTGGTTATGCCGTCGATCAGATTGGTGCCCGGCGCGACGTAGCGGCTTTATTTGCCAATCAAACGCCCCAGCGTATTCAGCACGCCAACCTAATTCCGCAAACGACCGCCCTGCTGTATCACATCAGTATCAGTGACGCTCCGCGTTTTGGTCAGTCGCTCAGTAAACTGCTGGGGTCGGCTTCCAGCGACTTCCTCCGCGACCGGTTCAGCCAGATCGAACCCCAGACAAAAGCACTTTATCAATCGCTGGGCAGCGATATTCTCCTGTGTCGGTTGGAGTCGCCAATGGGTTCGCTGCGGCAGATTTTGATTTTGACGGCTCAGGATGGGAAACAATTGGCTAATGCCTATCAGCAGGTAGCGTACCGGGCCGGGGCTAAAGCATCTGCTTCGCCGAAAAGTTACTTAGGTCATAAAATCCTGTTGCTCAATGTCCCCGAACTCCCGGCATCAGTTTTCAGCAGCTTGTTTACGGGGTTTTCGCAAAGCTGGATAACGCAGCATGGCTCGTCGTTGATTGTGGCCAACAGTGAAGATGCCATGCAGGATTATTTACAGCAAGTGCAGCGCGGGGCCGTCTGGACCGCCAACGACCGGCAGGCCGAGTTGCTGAATACAACCCTTCGTCCGGCCAACTTTACCGCCTTCGCCCGCCTGAATCGGGGCCAGACGAACGTACCCACAAACTGGCCGTTAGCCTGGCAAAATCTGCTTGAGCAGGTTGACCCGGCAACGGGCAGCCCGGCATTGGCAAACCTGGAAAACATGGCTTATCAGGCGAGTTATGGCAACGAGAATATTCAATCGACCGTGATACTGGGCCGCACGACCCGCCGGGCCAGCCGGGGGGTACTCAATAAATTACTGTTGCAGAAGAAGACCGAATTTAACGCACCGCTGATTTCAGCACCCATTGTCACGGGTAACCTGAGCGACAGTTCAGCGCAGTTTTACGCCCAGAATAATGCAGGTCAGTTTGTGCTGGTCACCCCCGATGGCGACAAATTGGTTCAGAATAATACCGACGGGCCGATTCGCAGCAACGCGCTGGGTGTCGATTTTCTAAACAATGGCCGGCTGCAATACCTGTTCATGACCGACCGGACGCTGTATGTAGCCGATCCGGTACGTACCCGCAAAGAAGTAGCCCTCCAGGCCATTCCACTGCCAGCGGGTATCGACGCATCCTTTCTGGCTCGTCCGCGTGGCAGCCAGCAGCGGAACATGGTGGCGTTGGCAGCCCATAAAGACGGACACATTTACGCCCTCGACCGTCAACGCCGGACGTTCATACGGCTAATGACCGCCCCGCACAAAGGCACGCTGCAACTGCCGTTTCAGGTAATTGTGACACCAGCGGGCATGAATATTCTGGCAATACAGGCCGACGGAACCCTGAACTACTGGCGCGAAAATGGAACGCAGCACCCGCATTTCCCGGCTAAAATTGACCGGACAAACGAAGAGGAACCTGAAATCAATCTCGTGGGTCCGGCTTTATTGCCACCCGGCCAATCGCTCATTCAGACAATTACCGACGAAGGTCAATTGATTGCGCTGAATGCCAATGGCCTGATTGCCAAGCGTACGCAGTTGTATCGACCCATCCGAAACGGGTCATTTCGGTTATTTCCCGATGAAGAACAAACGAACTGGCTGCTGCTACGTACCACCGACACCGAAGTGGCCGTGCTCGATCAGCGGGGACGACGGCGGTTTGATGTGCGGGCGTTGCAGTCGGGACGTAACAATGTCCGCTATCACCGGCTTGGTGCGGGCGTCGAGTTGGTTAGCGTGAAATCTGGCGGTTTTACAGTGCTGTACGATCTGAATGGTCACATTGTCAATGACCGACCTATTCCGAGCGATTTTCCGGTGGCCTTACAGTTCGATGAGCGCACCAATGAGTTGTATATTCTCAGTGGTGCACAACAGGCGGTGCAGTTATTTAGTATTCGATTGAGGTAAGGATTGGTGGCGTAATTGAGAAAGCACAGTTTGCGACTCTTCCATTAATTTCACTTCATTTCCCACTCCACCAACGTATTGTTATGCGTTTTCTACGGTACACAGTAATTCTTTTGGCACTTATACTCTGGGGCGGTGGCTTGTCCAGCACGGTATCGCACTGGCTGTATAGCATTGGTGTGATTGCTGACGATTACCGCTTTGGCGATCTGTACAGGCTCTCGGCCCTGCCGCAGTTCAAAGAGGAGCAGCCGGTTTGTTCGCCGTCGAACCGGTCGAGCGACACTGCTTCGACGCACCTGTATCTCATTGGCGATAGTTTCTCGGAACCACAGCGATTAAGCCGGGACGATTTTCGGGTGAGCCATTTTCAGCGTGTGGCCTGGGATTTTCAGCAGCGCGTTCAGTTCGACCCGACCAAACGAAATGTGCTGCTGCTTGAATCGGTCGAGCGCCACGTTCGCGAACATTTTGCCCGGCCCGTCAATGAGTTTGTCGTTGACCCGGACACGAACCGAAGCCCGACAGTACGGCAACCGCTCCGGCAACGTATCAGCAACGAATTTCACCGGAGTGACATGGAAGAACGACTCGAATCGGCCCTGTTCAGCCGCGATTGGGCGTTCTGGTTTAAAGAACTAAAAGCGAGCCTGACGCTGGCCTGGTTCAACCGGGAGAATGCGAGCGTAAGTCTCTCGAAAGACCATCAGCATGTGTTTCTGCGAACGGACACCGACACGACCAAAACCCTGAACTCGTCATTTACCCACCTGACCGATACAGACGTTAACGTACTGGTAGACAGTATCAATGCTGTAGCCAACCGCTACCAACGGCTTGGCTTCGACGCCGTTTATCTGTCCCTGATTCCAAACAAAGCCAGTGTGCTGGAACCCAATCGGGCAACCTATAACCACCTGATCGAACGAGTTCAGGCGCACCGCAACCTACGGGTGCCTACCATCGACATCTACAACGCGTATACCAACAGCCCGCAATCATCTTATCTGAAAAGCGATACGCACTGGAGTTGCGAAGGCCGTGCATTATGGCTTAATCTGGTGCGTGAGAAGGTTGGAATTTGAGTTAACAAGCACGTCAGTATCAGTGACCCATTGCGTTTTATACCGTTTAGTAAAGTCGCCTTCATTCGAAAGATTGAGGGCGACTTTTGTTTGTACATTCGCTCATGCCTGCTTTCGTCGGGATTCGCAAGAGCACGTCTGATTATCGCTAAAATAAATGTTCACTAAACTACATCGTTCTGATAGTCACAGTCTTACAATTAAGCGATGTTACGTATAATAACTCGTTGGGTGCGGGTCCATAAAGTGTCTGCATTTTCGGGCTCCGGCTAATAAGTCGAACGCCCCGTGTGGTCAAGTTTGGGCTTCTATTTTCAGCTTCTGGCTGACAGGTTAAGCGTCTCGACAGGCAGCGTTTAGGTTTGCGGGGCCGCGTCTCGGCGACAGGGGAAACGCCCCGAAAAGGATTATAAAATTATCTAAAAATACCTTAGCCATGAAGCGTCGAATCCTACTACAATCTGTTGGAGCCTTTACAGCCACTGCGCTGCCGCCCCCTATTTTTGCGTTTAACGATGTGCCCAAGGATGCTTTTTTGAGAGACTACCTCGACCGTTGGGAAACGTCCCGGCAGTATATGATTGATGTGGCTCAGAAAATGCCCGAAAGTGAGTACGGGTTCAAGCCTACACCTGAGCAGTCATCGTTTGGGGAGCAACTTATGCACATTGCCGCTATAATTGACTGGCATGGTTTTGCGAAAGCAGACGGGCAGGAGTACAAGCCCCGCTGGACTGATTTTAAGGCTGATAGCCTATCAAAGCAACAGATAGTTAGCGTGTTAGAGCGTGAATTTGAACGGGCAACAAAACTTATAACAGACTTTAACTCAACCCGGCTTGACGAAACCAGTACTTACAGCCAATTTACCCGTACTCGGCGGCAGCTTTTTATGCTCATGGCTGACCATGTTACGCACCACCGGGCGCAATTGCTGGTGTATCTACGACTAAAAGGTATCATCCCACCCAAGTACTGGGAATTTCAGTAAAAACTCAGTCTCATTGGAAAGTGCGTGGTTGTCCGCTCCGCGTGGGGTCGTTTCCGGCGACCGGTTGTTCGCCCCCGAAGGAGAGCGTTCAGCCCAACGAAGGTGAGAGTATAAAGGTTCAGGCACGTTCGTTTCAGTAAGTTTTGCGCTCACCATCAACACTCATTGATGTTGGGTGGGTGGCCTGTCCAAGTAGTGCTTGCGGGGCGGGTTCCGGACGACAGGTTGCAGGCCGTAGAGGTCAGGTTTAGGCCTCCATTTCTGGGTTCAGGCCGACAAGTCTACCGCCCCGATTAGTCAGCTTGACCAGAAGTATCAGTAATTCGCAACTCCTAAACCTACCATACAATGAATGCCAAAAATCTATTTACGTTCGTAGCTGTCATCGTTTTGCTCTTCGGGCTGGGACTTACTTTTGCCCCTGATTTTATGGCAGGGCAATATCTGACAAACCCCGCTTGGGTGAATGACGGGGTTAAACTGGTGGCGCAAGGTTACGGTACTCATTTGATAGCTTATGCCGCAGCGTGCTGGTATGTCCGCAATGATAGCGCTTCATTAGGTGGTAAGGCAATGCTTTTGTCTGTATTGTTATCCAATTTGGCCCTTATCGTCGTTCACACGTTGGCTGTTTCGAACGGCGTTGAAAAAGCGACCGGGTGGGGGCAAGTTTTACTTTCGCTCGTCCTTGTCGTTTGGTCAGGAATGCTCTTCCGGCAAACAGCCCGCGTAGCAGCTTGATTTTGCGGATTATTGAAGCGGACTCGTGCGTTGGCATCGCTCCGCGTGGTTCAGCGTCTCGGCGATAGATAACACGGCTCGACAGGCGGGCTTTTAGGCTTCCATTTCGAGGTTTGGTGTGACACAGTTGAATGCCCAACGGAAACGATTACTAAAGAGCAAAGCAAATGAAAACCACCATAGCAACTTTTCTTTTACTCGCTCTCACGCTGGTAAGCTTTGCCCAAACCAAAGACGAAACGGCTATCCGTAAGGTTATAGAAGCAGAGGATGTATCCTTTTATACCAACAAAGACCGAATGGCTCATGTCGGTTATTGGCACATAACACCCTATACCCGTTGGTGGTATTCAGGTCTTAAAAGTGTTGAGTTTTTGACGGGAGACCAGTGGAAAGCGGATATGGCAAATAACAAATTTCCACCCGCCGACAATGCTATTTGCTCATTCTCTGATTTCGTTATTAAAGCGAATGATAAGCTTGCGTGGGTAACATATGAGAAGAAAACTGTAACACCAGAAGGCAAAACTGAATTTACTCACGAATTTCGGGGTATGGAAAAAATAAGCGGTGTATGGAAAATTATCAGTGCATCAGTACATGAGTATCAGCCCAAATAAAATCGGATTGTGCATGTTGATTCCTGCCGCATGGTCAAGCCGCGAGCGATAAACGGGACGTACTGAAATCAAGCGTCTGTAAGAAACCGCTCATTATCCACTATCCGTGACGGTAGATAGCTACGACTCAGGTATGGTACACCAGCACCGGTATAGTCGATTGGGTAAGCATACGGCCGGTCAGGCTTGGATTCAGTAAGCCATCCAGAAAGCCCCGTTCGCGGGTTGTCATAACGAGCAAGTCAGCCGGGTGTTTGTCGAGGTAATCGCTCAGGCCACCGCTAACCGTCCGCGACGCTGTCTTATGAAACGCAAAGGCATCCTCCCCAAATTCCTCCTGAAGTTCGGCCAGCGCTTCCTGATCGTCGTATAGATTGGGCTGGTTTTCGGATTCTACATGCACCAGACTCAACGACGCGCCAAACTGACGGGCCAGGTCGAGCACCGAACCGAGTGTTTCACTGTCGTTGCCTTCCAATTGAGTAGCGTAGGCAATGGTTTGTAGCCGCACGGGCTGCTTGCCCGCATCAACCGGCACTACCAGTACCGGACAGGTTGCTCCTTTGGCTACATCGGTGGCGGTACTTCCGGCAAACCGGTCGAAAAATGAAGTAAGGTCATGGCGACCCGTTACGATCAAATCGGCGTCGGCTTCCTGAGCAGCCATACGTATTTCGTCATCTACATTACCCGCCCGCCAATCCGTCTGAACCGGTAGCCCGTCGGCCTCAAGCTGTTTTGCTAACTCTGTCAGTTGAGTACGACTCAGATTTTCGGTTGAGGACGCGTCCGTAAGAATTGTTTCGCCCGTGCCGGGCAGCACGGTTGAGGGTATAACCGGCGAATGAACGTGGACAATCCTCAGCATAGCCTTATACTGTTGTGTGATCAGCCGCGCCCACTCAAGCGCCCTGATACTCGAATTGCTGAAGTCGGTGGTGAATAAAATGGTTGTCATACGTTATTTTGAGCGGTTATTTGCGCGTCCAAGTTAAGCGTAGCAGATTTACCATCGGCTAAAAACCCAAAACTTCAAGGTAACTTAACAAACGAGGCTGATGCCTCCCCTATCTTTCCTATGAATGTCCCGCCGTCTCCCCGAAAAATTGTCCTCGATGAACTCAACCGGCTATCGGTCACTGCGTTTAAAGCTGTCGAGAAATTCCCTTACTGTCTGATTTTAGATGACATCCGTAGCCTGAACAATGTAGGGTCCGTGTTTCGAACGGCAGATGCGTTTCGGGCTGCCAAACTTTACCTGTGCGGCATTACGGGCCAGCCTCCCCACCGCGATATTACCAAAACGGCCCTCGGTGCCACAGAATCAGTTTTATGGGAACATGTATCGGACGTGGTGGCCGTCGTGAGGCAATTGCAGGCTGACGGCTGGATCATTGCGGCTATCGAGCAAGCCGAAGGCAGTACGTCGCTGAGTGATTTTCGTCCGGAGCCAGCCAAACGCTATGCATTTGTGCTGGGTAATGAAGTGACGGGCGTTCGTGAAGAGATTATCCAACTGGCTGATTTAGTGATTGAAATCCCGCAGTTTGGCACGAAACATTCGCTCAATATTGCCGTCACGGCGGGCATCGTCTGTTGGGACTTCCTACAAAAAATATAACGAAATGATAACATTGGGCTTTTGATTGTCCCAAATATTTCGTATTTATTTGTAGATTTTTTTAATACGAATCCAATGGCAAACAAAACTGCAAAAACAAAACAGAAATCACTGGCATCAGACATTGTCAGCTCGATTGAAACCAAACTCGGCGAAGCGGGTAAGGCTACCAAGAAAATTCAGAAATCCATCGAGAAATCGGCGGATAAGTTGGCTAAGAAATTGGCTAAGTTGATGGTCAAAGCAGAGAAGAAAACGGCTAAACCCGATAAATCGACTGAAAAAAAGGCAAAGAAACAAGCGGCCAAAGCAAAGAAAAACGCTGAGAAAACGGATAAGAATGCCAAGCGTACTGCCAAGAAAGCGGTTGCGACGGTAAGACAGCTTGCAGACGCACCCGTTTCGACACCTTCCTCCAGCAACCGTAAGCCAGCAACGGCTCCGAAACCTGCTGCGGCTCCCGTTAAAAAAGCAACTACGGGTGGTACGAAAGCCACTGCCCCTACACCGGCAACTGCCGAGTCGCCAGCCGACAACGCCTAAGCCTGTTTGGTTTTGACATTACAAAAAATGCCCGCTCCCAGCGGGCATTTTTTAGTAGTAGGTATTGCCTGTATGATTCTTTTCATGTGACATTTACGTACTAACACTGTCTATCTGCTCATGTAACTATGTAAATATCTGCATTTTTATTTTCCACTTCCCCACCCATAATAGACAGCGTTATGCTGCACCGTTCATCCGCTCTTTTTTTATCTGGTATTGTACTTTTACTCATTGTTAGTATAGGCGGATTTGTAGTCAGTCACTGGTCATCATTGCCCGGAATGGCCCCGGTTCTGCCCTTGCAGTTACTCCTGTTGATCGGGCTGGCATTGGTTGTGCAGTTGCTTCTGGGCTATGGATTATGGTGGCTGCTCCGTCGGCGGCAGCGGTCGGTTGTGCAAACAGAGGTGCTGCACTCAATTGTCCATGAATTTCAAACGCCCATTACAGCCATTCGGATGGCAGCCGATATTCTGGATTCGCCCATTGCCCGGAACAATCCCGAACGTACTGAAAAGTATGTCCGGATTATTCGCGAAGAAACCGAGCGGCTCCAGCACCAGGTCGAAACCATGTTGACATTGGCCCGCGCTGACCGCAATACGCTGATCCTTAACCCCGAACCGGTTCAACTTCATCAACTGCTGCACTCGGTAGCCGAACGCCACGGCGATTACCTGCGACTCAGTTTACCCGGACCCGACCCGCACGTACTGGCCGACCGGCTTCACCTGACCAATGTGCTCTACAATCTGTTGGACAACGCGATAAAATATAGTGCAGGTGAACCGGAAATAACCATGCTGACGCAGACTAATTCCGACGGACTGACTATTACGGTTCGCGACCGGGGCGTGGGTATTTCGCCTAAATTAGTATCACAGATTTTCCAGCCGTTTTTCCGTGTTCACGACCGCAATCAGCCGAGTGTCAAGGGGTTCGGTTTAGGATTGAGTTACGTGCAGCGCATTATACATTCCCACAA
>JANPJE010000224.1:0-4129 GCA_031425355.1 Spirosoma sp.
TCAACTGATAACGTACCTTCGGCGGAGTCTTTACGACCCGTGAACGGGAACGTATCGGGGCCACGCTGGCACTGCGCGTTGATATTTACCCGGCTAACCAAGTTCACCAATGGGTCAATCAGGCGGGCAATTTCGGCGGTATCCGTCCCGAAAATGCTGGCTTGCATTCCATGATCGTCGGTGATGAGGTACTCGATAAACTCCTCCACATCGTCATACACAACCACCGGAACAACCGGCCCAAACTGTTCCTCCCGGTAGAGTCTCATGCCTTCTTTTACGGGATAAACAACAGCCGGTTTGAACAGCGATGCCACCGTTTCGCCACCGCCTTCGTTCACAATCGACGCGCCATTCGCTTCGGCATCGGCAATGATATCGGTCAGGTATTTCGTCTTGGTGGGTTCGGGCAGGGGCGTAATCTGCACCCCGGCATCCCAGGGCATTCCCGGTTTGAGCTTGCTGACTTCGGGGCTGAATTTTGCCAGAAACTGATCGACAATGGAGCGGTGCGCCCAAATGATTTTTATGGCCGTACACCGTTGCCCATTAAATGAAAGCGAACCCAGCAGGCATTCCTTCACCGCAATGTCGAGGTCGGCGTCGGGCAGAATAATGGCGGCATTCTTGGCATCTAAGCTCATAATCGAGCGCAGCCGATTCAGTTTGGGGTGCTGCCGTTGGAGTTCGTCGGCCACGCGGCTGGAACCAATCAGGGTCAGTACGTTAACTTTCCCCGATTGCATGACGGGCGGAATCACGTTGGCCCCGCGCCCGTACAGTGAGTTGACAACGCCTTTTGGAAAACTGGTTCGGAACGCTTCCAGCAACGGATAATGCAGGAGTGAGCCATGTTTGGGGGTTTTGAACAGAATGGTATTTCCCATCAAAATGGCCGGTATCAGCGTCGTGTAGGTTTCGTTGAGCGGGTAATTGAACGGCCCCATCGCCAGCACAACACCGAGTGGCGACCGGCGAATCTGTCCGATGATACCCTCTTCTATCCGAAACCGCGACGAGTTCCGATCCATATTTTTGAGTGTATCAATGGTGTCGTAAATGTAGGATGCCGTCCGGTCGAACTCTTTGGTGGCGTCGGCGAGGTTTTTGCCGATCTCCCACATAATCAGGTTCACGACTAACGTCTTCTGTTCCAGCATTTTCCCGACAAACGTTTCCATGCATTTAATCCGCTCAGCAACAGCCATTTGCGGCCATTCGCCCCGTCCATTATTGTAGGCAGACACGGCGGCTTCCAACGCTTCAAGAGCCTCCGTTGGGCCGGTAACCGGGAAACTACCCACAAGTTGGCGTTGCAACGCGCCATCGCTATTCGGGACACAAACGGGTGAATAGACTTCCGAAACGGGACCGTTCCAGGGTTTCATTTCGCCATTGAGCAGATATTCGCGCTGGTGAATGGGTTCGATACGGTAATTGGCAGGAATCTGGTCTTCGGTGGGGAAAAGTTGAGTGAGTTGCTGGTTAGCCATTTTGAGAGGATACAGGTTGTTAATTATTCCCGGCAAACGTCGCCATTCGCCGGGCGAAATGCAACCTGACAGAAAACTAAATAGGGTTAAAAAATAACCCACCGGGCTTCAGGCCGGTGCAAGTCATTGACTTAACATGGATAGATCCCACCGGGCTGAAGCCGCACCGGACGTCCGGTGCGAGTCATCCATCTTAAATAAATCACTTGCACCGGGCTGAAGCCCGGTGAACCCTTATTCCCAACGAAGCGTAGGCCCGTATCACTTCCTCGCCATTGGCAGCTTGACCTGGGTTGTGGTCCGCAGGTAAGCCACTAAATCCTTGACTTCGTTTTCAGCGAGGGGTTCGAGCAGGCCGGTGGGCATCATCGAAACGGGGTTTACTTCCCTCGACTGAATATCGGATTTGTTAACCACGACCGCATCCTGACCCACGACACGCATAGTCAACTGCCGTTCGCTTTCCTTTGCTACGTTGCCCACATACGTTCGTCCGTCGCGGGTGGTCACGACCACCATCTTGTAATCGTCCTGAATCTCAGCACTGGGGTCAAGTATGTTGCCGAGCAGGTAATCCAGATTAGCCCGGTTTGAGCCGGTCAGTTCCGGGCCAATGATGCCGCCTTCGCCGTACATCTTGTGGCACGGTCCGCAGGTGTTCTGAAATACCATCCGGCCTTTGCTCACATTCGCACTCAGCAACGTTTTGTCTGTCAGGATATTGCGGTATTTAGCATACGCTTTTTCGTCCATCGCTACGTGGTCGATTGGTCCCCAGACTTCCACGAAGCCACTGCCCACTACCCGACGTAACTGTCGGGCCACGTAGGTCGGTACGTCGCTTTTGGGAATCGTTTTTTTTGCGAGGGCTTGCGTGAGCATCCAGCCGTATTTCGGACGCGAAGCCAGCGTTTGAATAGCTTCCGACTTTTCTGTGGAGTTCAGTTTTGGATACCCCTCCAGCAATAACTTCCCCAGGCTCTCATTATCGAAACCCGCCACCGCTCGAATCGCATCTAACCGCAGAGCAGGGTCATTTAGCAGGGCGGGCAGTTCTTTTACCAGTTCGGGCCGTTGTTGAAGAGCCAGCGACTGCAACGCTTTCCGACGCCCATCGAGGGGAATTTTGGTGTCTTTCAGCGTAGCCAATGCCTTTGTCGCCATCTCGATACCGCCAAACTGACCGGCAATATCCGTGGCGAGTTTAGCAACCGGGTCGTTGGTTTGTTTCAGTTTCGCATACACAGTTTTCCAGTTGGCCGGTGCCGTCAATCCGGTACGTCCTTCTACAGCGTCGCGCATGCCTTCGAGCAAATTGATCCGATTTTTGGGCAGTTTACCAATGGCCGTTACCAGCGTTTCGATAGCGTCGGCATCGACGGTTCGGCGGGCCACAAACTGCGTAACCATTGGAATCTGACTTTGAGCAACGAGGTCGAGGGCGCGTTTGGGATTTGCCTTCACGAGCGGTTCCAGGCCGTACCAGATCATTTTCGGCAGGTTATGATCGGTAGCGTCTTCTTTATGGGTGAGTAGTCCTTCCACAATTTTCCAGCGCGAATCGGTATCAAGCCGCTGCAGGGCTGACGCCAGATAGAGCCGTACTACAGGCGAGGTTTCCTGCCGGGCCATCGTTCCAAACAGGGCCACCACTTCCGGCGAAGGCATTTTGTCTTCGCACAGCAACTGAACGGCCCACCCCCGAACATACGGATCATTATCAGCCAGAGCCGTCCGGAGTTCATCTGCCGACAGCCCGCCCGTTACGTGCAGCGTCCACAAAGCGCGGAGCCGCCAGTCGGGATTAGTTGGTGCAGCGTTAGGCGGTCCGTCGGTCCGGTTGGGTTGGTAGATCGTCCGAAGGGCGGCATACTCAGCCGGGTTCAGTTTGGTTTTCGCAGCCCGGCTTTGCAGAATAATCCGCGCCCGGCGGGCATGCCATTCGCTCCGGCTGGTTTGCATATTAATCAACTGCGCATTTGTCATTTTTCCCAGATCGCTGTACCGTCCATCAAAGTTTTCGGCCAGGGATTTGGTGGGCATAATCCGAAAAATACGGCCCGTTTCTTCATTCAGTACGTCGGACCCGCAGATATCGGCATCGTGCCAGTCGAGCACATACAACCCGCCATCGGGACCGATTTCTAAGCTAAATCCAACCCATTGGGCGTTATTGGCCATCATAAAATCCTCGCCGTGGTGACCCGCAAACCCCGACCCTTTCGGTTCCAGTACGTCGGAGAGCACACCGTGTTCGTGGATATTGGCCATAAAAATCCGTCCCTGCTGCTCTTTTGGAAATGCGTCGGACAGGTACACCCGTGCTCCGCCGTGGGCCGACCGGTGGCTGTGATCGGCAATGGTTTTGATGTCGTTATAGACGTAGGGATTGAAATGCTGACCGCCCTGCCGGTGGTAAATACCGCCCGGAATAATGTGCCATAGGTGCGGAATGACGCAGGCCGTAATCAGCATTTGCCCTTTGGCGTCGTAGTCGATTCCCCACGGATTGCTGAACCCATGCGCCACCACCTCGAACCGGTCTTTGGTCGGGTGATACCGCCATACCCCGCCGTTGATATCCGTGCCCTCGCCAGTCAGAATATCCTCCGGGAATGGGTCTTTATGGCGATACA
>JANPJE010000225.1:0-6156 GCA_031425355.1 Spirosoma sp.
CTGCTCCAACTGCCCCGCCATCCGAAATAGTGTCGCTTCGTCGCCGAGTTTAGCCGCGAACATCACCCCGATTGGTAACTCATCAGCCGACCAGTGCAGCGGCACCGACATCGACGGCTGGCCGGTCATATTCGTAATCACTGTGAATGAAATGTACCCCAGTGACCGTTCGGCGAGGTCGTTTACGGTTTTGCTGCCATTCAGGTATTTTAATCCACCCAGCGAGTCGACCAACTTGAGCAGCCGTTCTTCCGATGCTTTATTTTGAAACGTACCGATGGCGATGGGCGGACGCGGCAGGGTTGGTGTCAAAAACAAGTCATAGGTTTCGTGAAACTGACCCATGCTGCGGTTCAGGGTGTTCCACCGGCGTTTCTGATAAGCCGCATCAGCCGCCGAGAACCCTTCGGCCAGCCGAGCCTGTGCCCAAGTGTTCAACTCAACATCGTCGCGCCGGACAGGCCGACCTAAATAATAACCTAACTCCCGAAGCGTAGCCGCCGTTTCGCTCAGTACACTCAGGAAAAAGGCTTCGGTTACAAGCGTTTTCTCATACGGTAACGGTACTTCCTCAAGCGTATGGCCTAATTTTTCCAGCAAACTTGCCGTTTCTAAAACTGCGCTAATACATTCGGGATCAACGGGTTGTGTAGACATGAGCGATTGTGTGGAAAAGGCAATGCGTAATTTTCCCGGCTCCCGGCCTACTTCATTCCGAAAGGGTCGTTCGGGCGGAGCAATGCCGTACGGGTCACCCGCGAGTGGGCCGCACACGGCATCGAGCAAGCCCGCGCTGTCACGAACCGAGCGCGTGACGGCATGACCCACTACGGCCCCGTTCCATAACTCACCGAAGTTCGGTCCGAGGGTGACGCGCCCCCGCGATGGTTTCAGGCCGAACAGTCCACAGCACGAAGCCGGAATACGAATGGACCCGCCCCCATCCGAAGCCGTAGCCGCCGGAACAATGCCAGCCGCCACCGATGCCGCCGATCCGCCACTCGACCCGCCCGGCGAATGCGTTGGTTTCCAGGGGTTGCGGGCGGGACCGTAGAGTTTCGATTCGGTGTATGGCGTCAGACCAAATTCGGGCGTATTGGTTTTGCCGAAGAAGACCAGTCCAGCAGCTTTCAGGCGTTTGATTACCTCGCTGTCGGTCGTAGAAACGTAGTCTTCGTAGCCCTTACAGCCTGATTTCATGGGTGTTCCAGCCCATTGCACTTCCAGGTCTTTCAATAAAAATGGTACGCCCCGAAACGGGCCGCTCTCCGGTAATTGCTTCGCCATCGCCCGACCGTTGTCGTATAAAGGCGTAACGATGGCGTTTAGCTGCGGGTTAACGGATTCAGCGCGGGCAATGGCTGTTTCGAGCAGTTCATCCGGCGAAACCTCGCCCGTGCGAACAAGTTCGGCCAACGCGGTGGCATCATGTTTAACGTATTCGTCGAACGATAGGGTTTGAGGGCGGGCGGTTTGCATGAAAAGGGGTTGGGTTTTGCCAAATATACCGAACTTTCAAATCGCCTGACCAAACACTTGCCAACTACCTCCGGTTACGTTCTGGATATTGAGATACCATGCATCGTACGTTCCAGATTCAGTTACCATCCGATAAAACGAGTGCCGTAATGAGCGACTTTCTCAAGATTGATGAGGTCATCGGGCTGGCACTTTATCCGGCCAATTCGCATAAACCCAACGGCGATGTACTGTCCGTTCAGTTGCTCAACAAGGGAGCCGATAAGGTCTTAAAAACACTGGCTGACCGCTGTGGTGAGGCTCCGTATTTAGTCAGTACGTCACTGACGGAGACCATGATTGAAACGAATCAGTCGGAAAAACTTGAGAATGATGCCGACGAGGCCATCTGGGAAGAAATAGAATCCAGTATGCGCCATCAGGGACGTATTTCACCCAATTTTATCCTACTCATGGCATTGGGTGGCATCATGGCTACCGTGGGTATCCTCTCGGAGCCAACGCGCCAATCCATGCCATTCGTAGCGGCAGCCATTATTGCACCCGGTTTTGAACCATTGGCGGGTATTGCGCTGGCGGTAGTGTTACGTCGCTGGCGGGTGATGGGGCGGGCGTTCAAATCGTCGCTCGTTGGTTATGCTACGCTGATTGGCGCGTCGGCACTGACGTTCTGGTTCTTACAGTTCATTGGCGCAACGGACATCAGCAAATTTACGGGCAGCCCCGAAGTATATCATCTGGCATACCCGACTGCGGGCGATACGCTGCTGTCCATTTGCGGTACGCTGGCGGGGGCAATCATTATGTCGTCGTTCCGCAAAAGTGTCATTGCCGGAGCATTGATTGGCATGGTCATTATCAACGCAGCGGCTATGATCGGTATTGGGTTAGCCAGTAGCCGGTATGATTTGGCCGGACAGGGTTTGCAACGTTTCGGTTTTGATATAGTCCTGATTCTGGTGGCATGCGGTTTGGTGTTTTGGGCCAAGCAACAGCTTTTCCACAACCGTCGACCCGTAGCGTAATACGTTAGTAGCTTTACTTTACTGTTTCGCGGTAGCCACTCCGATTTTGGAATCAGCAGTGCCATAGTATAGAAACCAACGACCCCGAAACGGCACCATGCCTTCCAGAAAAACGACCTGGTTAACCTGTCCCTGCATTTCGTAAGGCTGATCGGGTTTGATAAAGTACGTATCGGACCGGTCGATTAGTTTGGCCGGATTTTTTGCATCGAATAGCAGTTGTCCGCCCGCATAAGCCCCTTCCGGCAGACTTGTATCGCCATTTTTGGCGTCGTTCATGCCGTTGTAAATGAGCAGAATACCGTTTTTTGTGATCATGGCAAACGGCCCCGGCTCAATCAAGCGGTAATCATGTTTCCCTTTTCTCGACTCAGCCACAGCCAGCAGACTGCCGCCCCCATCAACAGACCGATCTGTTTCGAGGGGTGTCCAGTGTAGCAGATCGGGGGACGTAGCGAGTCTGAGCTGCGGTTTATCGCCCCAATACATCCAGTAACTCCCGTTGATTTTCTGGGCGACAAATCGACTGCCAATACGTTTGCAAACAATAGCGCCCGACTTCGACCAGCTATTGCGGTATTTGCCGTTGTCGAACTCACCAAAAGCCAGTCCCTGTTTTTGCCAGTCTGTCAGGTTGCGCGAGGTAGCCACGCAGAGCCGCGCCTTGTCGCCATCGTAGGCGGTGTAAGTCATTATGTACACGCCATTGGGACTTTCTACAACGCGCGGATCTTCGCAGCCACCCGCCCACTCATAGGTTTTCATGGCGTCGTTGTCGGGGTAAAAAACGGGTTTCGGCATCCGTTTGAAATGAATACCGTCGGTGCTGACGGCCAGCCCCAGCCGCGATGTTCCGCCCACGCGCCGAACGGTGTCTTCGGCGCGATAAATCATATAAACCTTGTTATCGCGCACCACGGCGGTTGGGTTATATACATCTTTCTCTTCCCAGCGAACGATCTTTTGCTGCACCGGGCAATCGAAGGTCGTGCTGGCGTTCGCATCGAGAATTGGGTTGTCGGCGTTCTCTTTTTGAAACGGCCCCAGCATCCAGGGTTTTTCGGGTTTGGGCTGGGCCAGCAGGGTGACGGGTAACAGAAAAAGTAACAGGAGCGCGTGCCTCATCAGTCAGTTAGCAAAATTTTGTTCGCGTAAATATATGTTCAGACCTGCCGTTACGCTACTCATTTCGCCACTACGTTTTTGCCTAATTTCTCTTCCGGAACCGGATGTAAATGAGTTTCCTGAGGTGGCTCTGTGAGTGCACCTTCGAACCAGTGTGCCCGCTGCCGACGACCATCTTCGTCCTCTATTTCCAGTAACCGAATACCACCGGGCAATTCGGGCGTGGGGTCTTCGTAGGCTACCAGCAAGCCCACCCACGCCAGATAGTCATTCAGTTTGGCTTCGAGCGGCTGATTGCCGAAAATACACAGGTCGTAATACCAGTCCAGCGATTCACCCGCAACCGATTCAGTTACAGAACGATAGTCGTCTAATGTGTAGCCAATGAACGGCTTCCCGAAACGTTCCCACATGATGCGCATCACATCGTTTAAGGAACGAGCGTGGTCGGTCAACCGGCGAATATGCAAATCCAGAATAAGCGCAGCGATAGCTCCTTTGTGATACACCGATACTTTGCGATCCGGCACACCCTTATCGTAGCCATCGAGCCACAAATCCCACGACGATTCGGTGAGTGATTGAAACGCCCGGCCATTATTCTCAAAATGTCGCTTGAACAATACCTGCAATTCTTTCAGATACGCTTCGTCGTCGAAAACGCCTGATTGCCGCAGTATCAAATCGCCGTAATACGTGGTGACGCCCTCAGCAACGAAACAGGTCTGGAAGTAGTTTTCCTTCGTAAAATCATAAGGCAGCAACTCCACCGGGCGGATTCGGATGATGTTCCAGGCATGAAATAACTCGTGCGACGATACGCCCAGCAAATCCTGATACAGTCCTTCACCTTCGTCATTCGCGCCAAGTACCAGCACCGTCGAGTTGCGGTGTTCGACCCCGTGATAATAAGGGACGGGCAACACTACCGTAAGAAAATGATAGTCCTTTTCGGGAAATTCGCCGAAAAGATCGAGTTGCTTTTGAGAGAACCGGCTGAAGTCCCGTACAATCCGTTCGGCGTCGAACGTAGGATCACCATCGGTCCGTCGGCCACCCTGAATCCAGACATGGTACGAAACGCCACCGACTTCATACTGAATGTGTTGCATGAGGGGAGCGGCCACAATCGGGCAATCGACCAGTTCATAAAAATCAGCCGCGCAAAGCATTTTTTCGCCTGTTTTCTGCATTCCGCAGGCAATTGTCCAGCCATCTGGAATCGCTAATTCGACGGTACACGGTTCCGAAATGTGTCCTTCTGCATAGACGCACAAATTGACGGGATTGACATACAGCAACGTATCACTCACAAAACTGCTGCCTGCATTGAGTTGATTGGGCGACGATAGAAACGCGTAGTAATTATACCGGGCCGTCAGTTCGGTAACGCCGTTTGTCTGCACCCGCCAGCGATCTTTCGTGATTTTCTGAAACGGCAGCGGTCTGCCCTGCTGATCGACTACCTCAAACCGTTGAATATATTTGGCAAACTGCTGCAACTCGTAGCGTCCCGGACGCCAGGCAGGCAACTGCAGGTCAACTTCTGGAGTGGTGATATTCGTTAGCCGGGCATCAACAGCCACGTAATGGGGCAGGATCGGGTCGGCAGACAGGCGATAATGCATAAGCGAAAAGAGTAAGCGAATCGGTATAGTACGTTCAGTCAGGCAGATACAAGCCACAAATCTACAGACTCCCCTATTGACAACTGCGTATGAACAAAATCGTTTTTATAAATTGACACTTGATAAACTACCATTATTGGCCTATCTTTGCGGACTCATTTGGAAAAATAAAGGTTTTAGGCAATATAGATCATGAAAAGAACGTACCAACCATCGAACCGGAAACGGAAAAACAAACACGGTTTCCGTGAGCGGATGGCTTCTGCCAATGGCCGTCAGGTTTTGGCCCGCCGTCGTGCAAAAGGCCGCCATAAACTGACCGTCTCAGACGAGAAAAAGGGCGACCGCTTTAAAGTATAATCAGTTGATTAGTTAAGCAGTTGATTGGTTTATTAGTCAGTGAGTCGTCAGTAGCTGGCTCAAGTTTTACTGATTAACTAATCATCTGATTAACGACTATGATGCAAACCTTCCCAAAATCTGAACGGCTTTGCAGCAAAAAAATTCTGGGTGAATTATTTAAGAAGGGTAGTGCGTCCGTGCAGACGTTCTACCTTTTTCCGTTTCGGGTGCTCTATCTCCCCCAAACCGATTCCACAGCAACGTCCGACCGTCTTCCCAACAGCACAGTTACGTTGCCTGCCATTGTTATCACCGTTCCCAAACGAACGTTCAAACGCGCCGTCGACCGCAACTTCATCCGTCGGCGGGTACGAGAAGCCTATCGACTGAATAAATCCCTTTTTAACCCGGAAAAACCGCTTCCGGCCAACATTGCTTTTCTTTATACCGCCAAACAAATAATTTCGTTTGAAGAGATAGAAAAAGGTATGAAATTAGCTTTAAAGAAAATGTAGAGTGAAAAATTAAGAGTGAAGATTAGCGTCAACCGCGTGCCA
>JANPJE010000226.1:0-4121 GCA_031425355.1 Spirosoma sp.
ATCTGCTGCTGGCTGGCCCTTGTGGTTCTGCTGAGCAGTACGGGTTTTGGTATGGTCGAACATTGGTGCCAGATGCGGGGCCATTCCAAATCATTACTGCTGAATCAGAAAGGGTGTGCCAAACCGTGCCAGGCCGACGAACTGTCCGCGCCGGTTTCGGGCAACCCCGTTGTCAAAAAAATGCCCTGCTGCAAGACAACGATTTCCTATGAACACCTCGACGTAAGTCGTTTTGTCGCTGAGTCCCCTGTTGTTCTGCAACCCGCCGAATTCATTGCCAATCCCCGGTTCCGGTTACTGCTGGCGGCTATGCTTCCGGCAGAGGTCGCTTCCTCTACGCTTCCCCTTGCCCACGACCCGGTATTCCGATCCGGTCGTCACCGGCTTATTGCTGGCTGTACCTGGCTGATTTAAACCTGCTTTCCTGTTGCGCTACTCGCTGACGGATGCTTTCGTGCGTCCCGGTAGGCAGTATCCGGCGTGTTTGTCCGCGTCTATGCGGGCTTCCGTTATCTTATCAGCACCTGTCTGGTGCTACCGTTTATTTTCATACTCTCAATCCATCTTAAATCTATTATGTCCATGAACAAGTCACTCATGATCGTGGCCCAGTTGCCACTGTTGGCCTTATCCGGCTGCATGAATATGGATCACTCAGACTCCACGCAACCAGAGCTAACGATCAACTACCCGGCAGCTTACGTAGTCAATGCTGAAGGAAATAGCGTGTCGGTCATTGACCTGGCCAGCCAGCAGGTGAAAGAAACCATTTCATTCGGCGATGCGTCGATGAGCCACTCGGGGACCATGCCCATGACTAACATGGTTATGTGGCCGCATCACATTTACCTCTCGCCCGATGGTAGCAAGCTGGGCGTGGGCGTACCCGGCATGGACCTCAGCGCAGGTCATACGGGCGGCATGAGCGGTATGACGGGTCGAGTATTGGTCGTTGATTCCAAAACGGGCAGGACCACTACCAACCAGCAAACGCCGGTTATGAACCACAACGCGGTATTCTCGCCTAATGGATTAGAAATCTGGACCTCTCAGATGGACGAATCCGGGAAAGTGCTGGTATATGAGGCCGCGACAATGACCTTAAAGAACACGATCAGCGTCGGTATGGAACCCGCCGAAGTAACCATGTCGGCCAACGGCCAATATGCCTTCGTCGCTAACGGCATGAGCAACAGCGTGACCGTCATCCGTGTGGTGGATAAATCGGTCGTTAAAACCATTCCGGTGGGTGAAGACCCGGTAGGTGCCTGGCCCGGCGTGGATGGCAGGATGTATGTTGATAACGAAAAAGGGCAGAGCATCAGCGTCATTGACGTAGCTACGCTGGCTGTGGTGGAAACGGTTAAACTGGGTTTCACACCGGGTTATGCGGCTTACCATGCTGCCCGCAACGAACTCTGGGTGAGTCAGGCGGGTACGGGCAATAAGGTAGTCATTTTTGAGCGCATGAATAATGCCTGGATGAAGATGGGCGACGTGACAACGGGTCTCGATGCCCATGCCATTGCGTTCAACAAGGAGGGTACAATGGCGTACGTAACCAACCAGGGTGCGGCTACAGTGTCGGTGGTTGATGTGGTCACCCGGACAAAGAAAAAAGATATCTCCGTCGGCAAGAAACCAAATGGTATCGTTCTCAAATACTAACCAACTTCATGGATTTTTCACGGAAAAACCTTATATATCTACTCGCCGTTGCGGGGATACTAACCAATAGCCAGCCTGCGCTGGCGCAGATTAGCTTTCCTGAACCCTCTCCGGCAGCGACCCTCAAGCAAAAAATCGGCTTCACCGATTTGACGGTCGCCTATTCGAGGCCCACCGTTAAAGGGCGCCCGATCTTTGGTGGACTGGTGCCGTTTGGCAAACTGTGGCGAACCGGTGCGTCGGATGCAACCATCCTGACGACGACCGATCCTATGACGGTTGCAGGCAAATCATTACCGGCCGGCAGTTATTCGCTGTTTACCATTCCGAACCGCACGGAGTGGACAGTGATTTTCAACAAGTATGTCGATGGCCACGGCACTGAAGGCTATGACGAGAAAAACGATATTCTCCGGTTTTCCGTAAGGCCGGACTCGTCCATTCGGTTTTATGAATCCTTCACCATTGAATTGCAGGATTTGGTCCGTAATCAGGGGATGATGTATTTGACATGGGCCAATACATCCGTGCATTTCCCGATTGTGAGTAATGCTGATGAGCGCATTACAGCGGATTTGCAAAAGCGAATTGCATCGGCGACTGATGATGAACCGGGTATCTATTTTCAGGCGGCCCAGTACTATTTCGAGCAGGAGAAGGAGGCTAAACAGGCACTGGCGTGGGCAACTAAAGCAGTTCAACTCAAGCCGGCTTTCAACTACCTGCATCTGCAAGCCAAACTGCTGGCCCGCACGGGCGACTACAAAGGAGCGATTGGGGCTGCCCGTAAGTCCTCAGAAATAGCCAGCGAGAAGAAGCTCACTGGGGTAGTGACGCTTAATAACCGGCTGATTGCTGAGTGGGAGAAAAAACCATAAACCCCATGACCCCCTTATCCCCAACCTACAAACCAGCTTTGCGCTGGAAGGGCCTAACCCGGCTCCACGATCGGATCATGGCTCTGACTATGCGAGAAGACTGCTTCCGGACGCTACTACATAACCCGGTTCGGGATTGTAAACCGCGTTATGTACTGGATGTAGGTTGTGGTACGGGCACTCAGGCCCTGTTTTTGCATCGAATGTTTACCGGAGCCAGCGTTTTTGGTTTTGATGGTGACAAAATAGCGCTGGAACTGGCCCGGCAAAAACACGCAAGGGCTGGTTGGCCTACGGCAAAAAAATGTGCCGTATGGGTAAGGATGACAAAACATACATGAATGCCAATGGCGATTTGATCTTCACCATCAAAGATAATCCGGATCAGACGTGTGACATCTTCGATGCGAAGGGCAACAAAGTGGGTAATGTTTACGACGGCTATAAAGGAACTGCCTGCGCGCTGCATTGCTTTCAGGCAGGACATACACACATGAACTAAACCTGCACGACACGCCGATGAACCGCACCTGGCACCTTCGCCTTTTTCAGACGCACCGTTCGTTACCTGGGAATATTCATCGGCGTTCAGTTTTCGCTCTGAATGCTGGATAGCGGCTAAGCTTTGCCGGATCAACGAATCGGATCTGGATGCTATTTTTCGGACAGGTGTCGCTTCCTATTTATAAATTCATACGTCCAATGAGCGGACGTTTCTTGACCTGTTGGGGTTCACCCCGTACTGCGTTATAGATAGCCGGTTAGATAAAGTCATTTTTACTCGATGTTACCTTGACAATCATGATAAACGGCCTACTGTTAAGCGACTGATCCTGTTGTAAACCACCGGACTATCGCCGACTATCTTTACGTATCGATTCCTGACCTGGATTAATATCTGCAAATACCATTAAAAAAGAACTTTGACAGGGTATCTTATATGTTTTGTTCGCTAATTCTACAATTAATTGACTGGTAAAGTGGTGAATTCTTTTCCTATATTTGATAATTCTCACCAGATCAAGATGTTAAAAAGTGATGAACAGATGAAGATTAAATTACCGGTGAACGCGTTGATTAATTATTAAGCAGAGGGCCATATAAAAAATAATACATAAGATAATCTTTCTGCTGATAATACTCATTCGTTAATCCCATCCTATCAGTACTGCTTTTTCTCATAAGCTACTACTATAACGGTCATAATTTGGGCAGGTAAAACAGTTTTCTCCGTTAGTCCCTTTCCGTGCATCTCGCTTTAACAGCCTATATATGAATTGGTTAGCGAGTATACAGCCAAGCACAGTACGTAAACTTGAAGTTTATATAATTAGCCTGTTAAGACATTTTTTTGTAAAAGCTTTTAATAAAAATCAAACAAAGAATTATTTAAGAACCTACGAATTAACGGTTGGTCCCGAACATCAACTTGTTATTCCTGCCGTAAGCGATGCCTCAAATCCAACTAAAATTCTCTTTGCCAATACAAGCATTCATGTCGCGCCCAGTTTTGTCTGGCGCATACAAGGTGGTAATAAAAAGGCGACCATGTTAGACTGCGGATCTGTTTTGTTT
>JANPJE010000227.1:0-7701 GCA_031425355.1 Spirosoma sp.
GACCTCAACGGCGATAATAGAATTGACGCGCTGGATCAGGAATTTTTCGGCACAACGCTGCCCGGTCTGGAATACGGAACGCGCATTGATCTCGGCTACAAAAACTTTGATTTCTCCATCTTCGGTTCTGGTATTGCGGGCCGGACAGGGTTCGATCCGTACACGTTTTACAACAACTTCATTCGGGGACGCGACAACATAGGGCCGGGTGTTTTCGATGCCTGGAGTCCGCAAAATACGTCGTCGCGCATTCCGGCTCTGACCCTGTCGGATGGTAACAACGAAACCCGGACGTCGGATTATTTCAACGTAAATACCTCGTATTTCAAGATCAGGAACGTACAACTGGGCTACACCTTCGGGAAAGATGCCATCGGTAAACTTGGCTTGTCGAGCCTCCGCCTGTACAGCATGGTTGAGAACGTTTTCTGGCTGAAAAACAAAAGTTTTCTGGGACCAGACCCCGAGCGGGTTGATGTCAACAGCATTCCGGTTCCCCGCACGATTACGTTCGGTTTAAATGTATCTTTTTGACCCTGAGACTTATACCATCATGAAAAATAAAATTCTGCTATCGGTTCTTCTCTTCGCGAGTGGCAGCCTGATTTCGTCCTGTACTGATTTTCTGGAGTACCAGCCCCAGGGTACGCTCTCGTCCGACAACGTAAAAAGTGCCGCAAACGCCGACGCGCTGGTAACAGCGGCCTATGCTTCGCTCGGCAATGGCGAAATGATTGGCCCCATTGCCAGCATGTGGGTGTATGGCAGCGTCCGGTCCGACGATGCCTACAAAGGGGGCGGTGGTGTAGCCGATCTGGAGGATATTAACTTCTATGAGCAGCACAACCTGACACAGCCGCAACAGGGTGGCGGGTTTTATCACCCCTACACATGGGAGAATTATTACAAAGCCATTTCACGCGCTAACGTAGCGTTGCGGTCGATCAATAACCTGACCGACGCGGCTTTCCCGCTCAAGAAAACCCGTTTGGGCGAGTTGCGCTTTTTGCGGGGACATGCTCACTTCATGCTGAAAATGCTGTTCAAGAATATTCCCTACGTTGACGAAACTTTGTCGAATGAGCAGATTCTGGCGGTTTCAAACCGGGCCGTAACCAACGACCAGCTATGGGATAAAATCGCGACCGATTTTCAGTTTGCAGTGGATAATATGCCCGAAACGCAAACCCAGGTGGGCCGTGCCAACAAACTATCGGCGGCAGCATATTTAGCCAAACTACGTCTCTATCAAGCGTACGAGCAGGATGATAACAACAAAGTTACCGGTATCAATAAAGCGAAATTGCAGGAAGTGGTCAACCTGGCCAGTGTCGTTATCAACTCCGGTAAGTACAACCTGCAACCCGATTTTGCCGAGAACTTCCTGCCCGAATTCGATAATGGCGTTGAGTCAGTGTTTGCGGTTCAGTACTCGATCAACGATGGAACAACGGTGGGCCGACTCAACTTTGAAGATGGCCTGAATTACCCGCACGGCGCGCCACAATACGGTTGCTGCGGTTTCCACCAGCCGAGCCAGAACTTAGCCAACGCGTTTGGCACCGATGCCAACGGACTGCCCAAATTCGATACGTTCAACGATGGAGTTATCGACTTCAAAACCGCCACCGTTGACCCGCGCGTCGATCACACAATCGGCATCGACGGACACCCGTACAAATACAATCCGGCTTTGCCATTCAGCAGTAGTTGGGTGCGCGATCCGGGCGTGTACGGCGTTTTTCAGACGATGAAATCGCAGCAGGCCGCTACCAGTTCGACCTATAAAAAGCAAGGACCGTTTATCGGTACGTCGAAAAATATCGACATCATCCGGTATGCCGATGTGCTGCTTTTTCAGGCCGAAGCGTACATTGAACTGGGCCAGCAGGCACTGGCGTTGCCTTTGATTAACAAAATTCGGGCGAGGGCAGCCGCCAGCACCGGACGTACCAAAAAAGCCGATGGTACGAATCCGTCAAATTACCTGATTAAACCCTATGAGGCCGCTAACTGGACGCAGGATTATGCCCGAAAAGCGTTGCAGTTTGAGCGACGGCTGGAGTTCGCCACGGAGAGTCCGCGCTTCTTCGACCTCGTTCGGTGGGGCATTGCCGAGCCAACGCTGAACGCCTACATCGCCAAAGAAAAAACCAGGCGGTCGTTTCTGAGCGGGGCCAAATTCACGGCGGGCCGCGACGAATACCTGCCGATTCCGCAACGGGAAATCAATTTCACCAAAGGTCTTTACAAGCAGAATCCAGGTTTTTAAGTTGGAAGTTAGTATAAGTGGTAAGTTGTAAGTGGCTGACGCATTGACAGTTCAGGCGCCAGCCACTTACTGACTTACTACTTACTACTTTACAAATTAGGTTGGTAGTTCAGTTTATTGTGGGGGGCGGTCGTTTGGCTGACTCCCCACCATATCTTTGACGTTCCTCATTACTTACGTTACGTATCATGAAAAAAATACTCTTGTCCATGGCCTTGCTGACTTCTGTCCTGCATCATTCATGCGGGCAGACCACTCCAGCAGATACAAAGTCGGAGCAATACCGGCCTCAGTTTCATTTCTCGCCCAAAGCCCACTGGATCAATGACCCGAATGGGATGGTGTATTACAAAGGCACGTACCATTTGTTTTATCAGTATTATCCCGATGCAAGTGTCTGGGGACCAATGCACTGGGGTCATACGACCAGCAAAGACATGGTGCATTGGCAGGAGCAGCCCATCGCGCTGTACCCGGATAGTCTGGGCTATATTTTTTCGGGTAGTGCGGTGGTCGATGCCAATAATACCAGTGGTTTTGGCAAAAATGGACAAGTGCCGTTAGTCGCCATATTCACGCATCACAACCCGAAATTCGAAAAACAGAAACCAAACGAAACGCAATACCAGAGTCTGGCGTATAGTCTGGACGATGGTAAAACGTGGACGAAGTATGCCGGAAATCCGGTTTTACCCAACCCCGGCATCACGGATTTTCGTGATCCCAAAGTGCGGTGGTATGAGGCACAGAAAAAATGGATTATGACCCTTGCCACCAAAGATCGCATTACGTTCTACTCGTCGCCGGACCTGAAATCGTGGTCAAAGGAAAGTGAGTTTGGCAGCGATGCGGGCGCACACGGGGGCGTTTGGGAATGTCCGGACCTGTTTCCGTTAAAACATAACGGGAAGGACGTTTGGGTGCTGATTGTCAACATCAATCCCGGCGGGCCAAATCAGGGATCGGCAGCCCAGTATTTTCTGGGTGATTTTGACGGGAAAGATTTCAAGGCCTATTCCAAAAAAACCAAATGGATGGACTTCGGGACGGACAATTATGCGGGCGTGACCTTTTCCAACACGGGTAATCGAACCATTCTGATGGGCTGGATGAACAACTGGCAGTATGCGAATAAAGTGCCTACTCCCAACTGGCGCGGGGCCACTACCGTACCACGCGAACTCGGCCTGACCGACGTAGATAAGGAACTGTACCTTACATCCGTACCCGTAAAAGAACTGGATGCGCTTGCCGGCAAAACCAACTCACTGGGAACTGTGAACGTAAAAAACAGCTATGACTTAACCGCTAAAACCGGAGGGAAATACGATACGTTTAAACTGACGCTCACGGCACCAGCCACGAGTGATTTCTCCATCGTGCTTGCCAATGAGAAGGGCAATGAACTGCTCATCGGCTACGACAAAGCAACGAACGCCTACTATATTGACCGGACTAAATCGGGCAAAACAGACTTTGAAAAAGATTTCGGCAAGCGCAGTACGGCTCCCCGTCTATCGACCGACAAAACAATTTCGCTCACACTATTAGTCGACGTAGCGTCTGCTGAATTGTTTGCCGACAACGGGCTTAGTGTCATGACAGGCGTCTTTTTCCCGGATCAAGCCATGACGAAACTGTCCATAAAATCGACGACCGGTGTTGCTCTCGGTGCGCTGACGTATACTAAACTGGCTGCTTCGGTCCAATGAGGTCGCTAAAATGACGAGTTTATCTCATCCAATACAAAATTAATGAGCTTACCTGTGATGAACGATGAATAGTGCTGAAGGGGCCTTCTGCGTATAGAAGGCGATTTGAGACGTAGTATAAAAACGGCATGGGGACTTCCCGTGCCGTTTTTGTTTCAGGCGTTCATCTGAAGAAGCTGGGAGATGGAATTCGTTTGTCCATGCCCGGATTCATCGCGGTAGCGTAAGGTCTGGGCGATCTGAATAATCTTTTCGCCTAACTTGCCCTGCTCTTCAATTTGAGCCAGGTTGTATTGGTTTTGCTGCTTAGGCTCCCAATAAAAAAGCTCTGTTTTAGCATCGTAAATACCAATTGGTTTGCCGCCGGTTTGGGTAGCAATGTGCGCTAAAACGGACTCTGCTTCCGCTTGTGTGGCACAGTATATAGGGTGATACTGCTTCTTAAGCAGATATATGACAGAAAAACGATTCATGATTTCAGAATGATGAAGTAAAGACGTATCGAACGGGTGCTGAGTAGTGACCGTGTGGTATCGGTTTGCTGTGTCGGGTTCTATAACACTGGCCCGCCAGATTAATTAACTCCGGAGTAAAGCCCCTGTTCGATTTGTTCGTAAGAAAAAAGAATATGCATCAGGCATACTTGCCCGATTGTATGGTGTGTTCAGCGATTTTTAGCCGACAGTACACTGCCGCCAAATGGCGTTGACAGGCGAGCTAAACTCTCAAAAGCAAATGCGTTCTGGTGAATAAATCCATAAATGAACAAACGTGTAAAAGTACAAACGCTTATCCAGGTTGCTATTGCTTTATTTTCGTGTTTTAATGCGTATGAAGATTCCATGATTTATCTAACCTATTTATAATCACTAAGAAAAGGCAAATAGAGTATACGTTGCTATTTCAACTACTTAACTAAACTAAGTGCCTAAATAGTTTGGTAATATTGGTATAGTACAATAAGTGCATTCAATTTTTCAGTGAAAAGAACGATTGTCCAAGCGATTCTTGGGGAAGTAATATGATTTGACAACACGGATTGCTGGTGGATAGGCAGAAAAACGCCTGCTAGGACGGTCTTTCACCTGAAAACCGGGGTCGATTTAGCGTTTGGTTCAAAACCATCTGAGAATCAGTACGAAGACCGGCTTTTCAGATCGTTTATGGCCTTTGCTAACTTGTCGAATCTGTTCAAATAGACTATAAACAGGTTATTTACTTTCTTAACTTTAGGGCTACAAATTGCTCAATCAACGTTACGGAGGAAAATCATTGACTACAGATCTAATAACAACCAGCGAATTATTCGACCTACTCACAAAGGCGACACGGGATGCGGTCTGGTACTGGGATCTGGAGGCCAATACAATCTGGTGGAATGAGGAGTTTACAACCCTGTTTGGCCACCCAACCTATACCCCCGAACGTGGCCCTGAATCCTGGTATGACCATGTTCACCCCGACGACAGGAACCGGGTCTTAACGGATATTCATCACATTATTGATCAGGGCGGTACGGCCTGGTCGGATCAATACCGGTTTCGCCGGGCCGACGGTGCCTATGCAACCGTTTATGACCGAGGGTATGTTGTTCACCGCAACGGTAAATCGGTCTCTATGGTGGGGGCCATGCAGGATATTACGGAGCGGGTTTCGCTTGAGCAGGCCCGCCGGGAAACGGACGAACGGCTTCGTTTCGCGCTGGAGTCAGCTCAGCTTGGTACCTGGGAGTTCGACCCGATTCGTAATGTTGCAAACTGGGACGAACGCTGCGAAAGGCTGTTAGGCTGGGTTAAAGGCGACATATCGTACGAAGCATCGCTGGATAATATCCACCCGGATGACAAGGCTCGGGTCGATGAAGAGGTGCAATGGGCACTTAATCCGCAATCGGGAGGGGGGTATGATACCAGATTTCGGACAGTTGACGCCCACGATAAAGCAATCCGCTGGGTGCGCTTTATTGGGCAGACGTACTTCACCGAAACAGGTCAGGCGTACCGCTTTGCCGGTGTAGCTCAGGACATAACGTCTGAGGTGATCGTGACCGAAAAAGTGGCCCTCTCCGAACACCAGGCCAAAATAGCCGTTGAAGTCACTGGCTCCGGCTCGTTCACGGTCAATCTGGAAACGGACGAAATTATTTATTCACCGTCGTTTGCCCGCATATTGACCGGCCAAGAAAACATCGGCCTTAACCGGAACATATTTACACAAAGTATTCATCCCGACGATCGACAGATTCGGCAGGACGCCCATGATCGGATTGCCCAAACGGGTGTTTTACACTATGAGGCCCGCTTTGTCTGGGGCGACCAATCTGTTCGCTGGGTGCGGGTGCAGGGTCAGTATCTGTTCGATTCGGCTGGAAAACCCCTTTTGTTCTCCGGTCTCGCGCTCGACATCACCGAACAGATAGAGCAGTCAAGAGCATTGTCCGACAGTGAAACCCTCTTCCGAAGCATTACAACGGCATCGACTGCTGCCCTGTGGATTACAGACGCTAATCTGGCGATTACGTACGTCAGTCAAAAATGGATTGACATGACGGGCGTTCCACTGGAAAAACACCTTGGTACTGGCTGGCTAAATTCGGTCGCGCTGGAAGACCGACAACAGGCCGCCGAAAATTTCCTGTCCGATTTTCAGGCATTCCGGTATCACGAAAGCCAGTTTCGGATATCACATACCGATGGTTCGGTACGGTGGGTAGTCTGTACCGGCTCACCGCAATACGGAGCTGAGGGGGAATTTACGGGGTACATCGGTGCGATTCTAGACGTCAACGACCGGGTCGAAGCAGAAACCAAACTTCGGGCCAGCGAACAGCGATTCAGGAGTCTGATCGAAGAGGCTCCCGTAGCGATGAACTTATTTGTTGGCCGCGACTTACTCATCGAATTGCCCAATGAAGCTATGCTCAAATTCTGGGATAGAGGAATCGGCGTGAGCGGTAAACCCCTGCGTGAAGCGCTACCCGAACTGGAGGGCCAGCCGTTCCTTCAGATTCTGGATGATGTGTTTACTACGGGCGTCGAGTACAGTGCTCAGGCAGCAGCGGCCAATTTAGTTGTCGATGGCAAGTTGATTACGTATTATTTCAATCTTTCCTACAAACCGCTGCGCGATGCCAGTGGGGCTGTTTACGCCATTCTGGCCATGGCCATTGATGTTACCGGGCAGGTGCTCGCCCAACGGACCATTGAAGCAAGCGAACTTCGTTTCCGCACACTCATGGAAGCCGTTGCTCAGATGACCTGGACCAATACGCCGGAAGGCGACGTAAATTTCTTTAATAAACGCTGGTACGATTACACCGGACTTGATTTTGAGCAGACCAAAGCGTGGGGCTGGCAGGCAGTGGTTCACCCTGATGATCTGCCAAACACGCTGGAAACGTACAAAAAATCATTGGCTGACGGGACCATTTTTGAAGTCGAAAACCGGTATCGTCGCGGGTCGGACGGCCTGTATCGCTGGCATTTGAACCGGGCAATTTCCATGCGCGACGAAGCGGGCGAGATTATGCTCTGGGTTGGTACGGCTACCGATATTCATGAGCAGAAGCAGATAGCAACCCATCTGGAAAGGGAAGTAGAAGCCCGCACCGAGCAGCTAATGGCCTCCAATCATGACCTTCGCCGGTCGAACGAAAACCTTGAAAAATTCGCATACATCGCCAGTCACGACTTGCAGGAACCCCTGCGAAAAATACAA
>JANPJE010000228.1:0-4117 GCA_031425355.1 Spirosoma sp.
GATGATTTTGACCACGACGGGAATCTTGACGCGCTAGCTACGGGTAACTTTTTTGCCAATGAAGCCAATATGGGCCGACAGGATGCCTCGCGGGGACTGCTTCTCAAAGGCAACGGACAAGGGAAATTCGTGGCACTGGGACCAGACCAGACCGGTTTCAGCGTATCGGGTGATGCCCGTAAATCATACCGGTTGCGTAATCCGATACGTATCGTCACGGCAATGAACAGCGGCCCGCTCGTGGTTCATGCCTGGCATTCGCCAAAACAATCGGGTACACGAAAGCAACAGATTCCGTAATTTGCGGGTCAACGTTCACCAATTCATCCCGCGTTCTACGTCATCATGCCCCAAATTCGTGACCTTGCTGCTTACATCGAAACACTGGCTCCCCTCGCTTATCAGGAATCGTACGACAATGCAGGCCTGCTCGTGGGCGACCCGACTGCCGAAATCACGGGCGTTCTAATCACGCTCGATGCCACTGAAGCCGTTGTCGATGAGGCTATTGCGAAAGGCTGTAACGTAGTGGTGGCCCATCATCCAATTGTGTTTAAGGGCTTGAAAAAGCTAAACGGCAAAACATACGTAGAGCGAACGGTCATAAAGGCGATCAAACATGACATTGCCCTGTACGCGGCTCACACGAACTTAGATAACGTAGCCGGAGGGGTTAATTTCAAGATTGCCGAAAAGCTGAATTTGCAGCATGTCAGCATATTAGCTCCCAAAACGCAGGTACTGAAAAAATTAGTAACGTTTGTTCCCGTTGCTGATACCCAGCGTGTGCTGGATGCTCTTCATGCAGCCGGGGCCGGTCAGATTGGCAACTACAGCCGGGCGAGTTTCCGGGTTGAGGGAATGGGTGCGTATCAGGCCGGGCCGGGTGCCAATCCGGTGCTGGGCGACATTGATGAGTACCATAAAGAGCCTGAGCACCGCATCGAAGTTATTTTTCGCCTGCCCCTGCAGCAGGCCGTTTTATCGGCTTTGCGGCAAAGCCACCCCTACGAAGAAATCGCGTATGACCTCTATACCCTCGACAACCAGAACCCCGAGGTTGGTTCGGGAGCGGTGGGCGAGTTGCCGGAGCCGATGACGGGCGTAGAATGGCTTGCGTATTTAAAAACCCACATGAACCTGAACCTGATTCGATACACACCCCTCCCGGATCGACCGATTCGGCGCGTGGCCGTGTGCGGGGGCGTGGGTAGTTTTTTACTGCCCGATGCGCTGCGTGCCGGGGCCGATGTATTTGTGACAGCCGACTACAAATACCACGAGTTTTTCGACGCCGACGGACGTATTGGCATCTGCGACATCGGTCATTATGAAAGTGAAGTCTTTACGAAAGAGATGATTCGCGGGTATTTAGCAAAAAAATTCATTACTTTTGCGATTATTTTATCGGAAACGGATACGAATCCGGTTCGGTACTTCATATAGCACTAACTACATTCCGAATGGAACTGACGATTGCGCAAAAATTAGACGCTCTTCTGAAACTGCAATCCCTTGATTCTCAATTAGACGAACTTATCAAAATTCGCGGTGGCTTACCCGAAGAAGTCCGTGACCTCGAAGACGATATCGCTGGCTTTGAAACCCGAATAGGCAAGTTTCAGGCTGAGATCAAGACGCTTGAGGAAGAAATTGAACGCAATCGCGTGGCCAAGAAAGACGCCGAAAAGCTGATTACCAAGTATAAAGATCAGCAAATGAACGTTCGCAACAACCGCGAGTTCGACGCTATTTCAAAAGAAATCGAACTCCAGTCGCTGGAGATCGAACTGGTCGAAAAACGCGCCAACGAGTCCCTGTTTCGGGTTCGTGGCAAAGAAGAAGAGATCAAAACGACGCAGGCAGCCCTCAACGAGCGCAAAGAAGATCTGAAAGCCAAACGGCAGGAACTGGATCAGATTACGTCGGAAAGCCAGGAAGAAGAAAAAGAGATCATTGGCCAGCGCGACAAGCAGGCATTGACGATTATCGAGCCTCGGTTACTGAATTCGTACAAAAAAATTCGTGGTAACGCCCTCAACGGTCTGGCCGTTGTGATGGTAAAACGCGGAGCCTGCGGAGGCTGCTTCAACGTAGTGCCGCCCCAGCGTCAGGCCGATATTAAAGACAAGAAGAAAATCATCGTTTGCGAACATTGCGGGCGGATTTTTGCCGATGTTGAAGGCGTTCCCGAACCAGCCCCAACGGGTCGCGGTCGGTAGAACAGTTATCATCTAAATAAAAAAGGTCGTCTGTTTGACGACCTTTTTTGCTATGGTAGATTTGTCATTCCGACGAAGGAGGAATCTCAACATGGCGTATTAGTAAAACTTGAGATTCCTCCTTCGTCGGAATGACAAACACCAGAGTGCATAACTTACTGCTCGTTTTAGTATTGACAATTAACGTGACCCATGCCCAGGATTTTAGCTGGACACCGGGTCAGCAACGGGCGTATGCCGATCTGCAAAAGCTGAGAATTCAATCGGCTCAACAAACGCTGGCGAAAGAAACCAGGCAAAACGGCATTCGCATTTTTCTGGATGATTATGCCGATATGCTCACCCTCGTTACGTCGGACGATGACCGGGCGTTCGCGGCACTGAGCAAGCGCGAAGATGAGCGACTCGATGCCCTGAAAAAATTAGACGATACCTCACCCTGGCAGCGCGTGTTGCTGGCCGAGGTGCGGCTTCACTGGGCGTTTACCAAGTTGAAATTTGGTAAAGAGATGAGCGCGAGCTGGGATGTTATCCGGGCGTATAAACTCCTTGCAGACAACCAGAAATGCTTTCCTGACTTCCTGCCGACCTATAAATCGTTGGGAACACTGCACGTAATGATCGGTTCTGTTCCGAATAATTACATGTGGGTGGCTAATTTACTGGGGTTGCATGGCAACATCCGGCAGGGGCAGCAGGAGTTACAGCGCACCCAGCAGGACCCGACATTTCGGCTCGAAGCCCGGTTGATCGACCTTATGATTCGGGCTTATGTTGTGAAATTTACTGATGCAGACGGTCAGGTGTTGCAACGACTCATCGGCGAAAATCCGGATAATTTGCTGCTCCACTTCTTTGGTGCCATCATCGAGCAGAAAAATGGCCATAGCGAACAGTCACTTGCTTACCTGACCAAACGCCCCACAGGACCGGCTTATCAACCGTTTCCGGTCGTCGAAAATGTTCTGGGCGACATCTACCTGCAAAAAGGCGACTATGCTGCTGCCACCCCTCATTTCAACAAGTTTTTGGCGTCGTATAAAGGCCAGAATTTCCTGAAAGACACGCATTACAAACTGTTTTTGTGCCGCTGGTTAGCGAATGGAAATGCTGGCCAACCGGACAGTCAGGCCCGGCTTTCGCTACAGAACGTACTGCGCGTTGGCCGAACAACGGTTGAATCAGATAAGGCCGCGCAGAAGTTTGCCGAAGCGTATTTTAAACAGGGTGTTTCGCCGAATCAGAGCGTACTGATGCGGGCACGATTAGCCTCCGATGGTGGCTTTACCGATAGTGCGCTGAGTTATTTACGCACTTATACCGAAGCGAGGTTCGCCCCGGCCGTCGAGAAAGCCGAGTACAATTACCGCATGGGCCGCATCTTTCAGCGCAGAAACGACCCCGATGCAGCCATTCCTTACCTCAGCCGGGCACTTGCACTGAGCGAAACACCACAGTTTTCGTTCGGGGCTACAGCAGCCCTGCAACTGGGATACATCTACCAACAAAAAAATGACCGTACACGCGCACGGTCATTTTTTCAAAAAGCCCTCAGTTTCAAACGCCACGAGTACAAAAACAGCGTGGACAACAAGGCACGGGCCGCTTTGAGTGGGTTATGAGCTTTTCTTTTACTCCACCCAAAGCACCAATCCTTTCAGATAACCACCTTCGGGGTGAAACAAACTGACGGGGTGATCGGCGGGCTGGCTCAGGTGATGCAACACACGCACCTGTCGCCCGGCTTCGATGGCAGCCGCCACGATGGTATTATAAAACAACTCCCGGTCCACCACCTGCGAACATGAGAAGGTAAACAAAATGCCTCCCTTCGCTACCCGGCGCAATCCCTCGCTATTCAGTCGTTTATAGCCCTGAACGGCCCGGTGCCGCGC
>JANPJE010000229.1:0-5224 GCA_031425355.1 Spirosoma sp.
CATGCAGTCGAATGGAGAAACGGCAACTGAACCGACCGATTCGGCAGTTGTTCCATCGGAAATCGCAACGGAGCAACAAACAGATCAGCCTGAGCAATCCGATCAGCCGGAGTCAGGTCAGTCGAATCAGCCCCAAACACAAAGTCCTTCACGCGAAGCACAGGAGTACCAAAACCGTATTCGGAAACAGTATAATCAGCACATCCGGGAATTCGATGGAATCATCGATAATGAAGGTGTTCTGGAGATTATGCAGGATGGGGGCTATGGTTTTCTTCGCTCCGCCGATTACAATTACTTAGCCAGCCCGGATGATATTTACGTATCGCCTTCGCAGATTAAACTGTTCGGCCTGAAAACCGGCGATACCGTTCGCGGTGCCATCCGTCCACCAAAAGAAGGAGAGAAATACTTTGCTTTGCTACGTGTTTCAACCGTAAATGGTAAGACGACCGAGGAAATTCGCGACCGGATTCCGTTTGAATACCTGACACCGCTATTTCCTGAAGAGCAACTTCACCTAAGTAACCGACCCGAAAATTATTCGTCGCGGGTGCTGGATTTGTTCGCGCCCATTGGCAAAGGCCAGCGCGGTATGATCGTGGCCCAACCCAAAACGGGCAAAACGGTGCTGCTGAAAGAAATCGCTAATGCCATCACCCGGAATCACCCGGAGGTGTATTTGATTGTGCTGCTGATTGATGAACGCCCGGAAGAGGTGACCGACATGGCCCGCAGTGTGAACGCCGAAGTGATTTCGTCAACGTTTGATGAGCAGGCCGACCGGCACGTAAAAGTGTCGAGTATGGTGCTCGAAAAAGCGAAACGCATGGTCGAATGCGGCCACGATGTGGTTATTTTGTTGGATTCCATCACGCGTCTGGCGCGGGCTTACAATACGGTTGTGCCTTCGTCGGGTAAGATTCTGTCGGGTGGTGTCGATGCCAACGCACTGCACCGGCCCAAGCGTTTCTTCGGTGCCGCCCGGAACGTAGAAAACGGTGGTTCGCTGACCATCATCGCTACGGCCCTGATTGACACCGGCTCGAAAATGGACGAGGTTATCTTCGAAGAATTCAAAGGTACAGGTAACATGGAACTCCAGCTTGACCGTAAATTAGCCAACAAACGGGTTTATCCCGCCATCGACGTAATGGCATCGGGTACGCGCCGGGAAGATTTGTTGTTGGACAAAGAAACGTTGCAACGTGTCTGGATTCTTCGCAAGCACATGGCCGACATGAATGCAATGGAAGGCATGGATTTCCTGCTCGGTCACATGAAAGGCACCCGCAACAACGAGGAGTTCCTGACTTCAATGAACCGGTAAGGTAAACAGGTAAACACAGAGAGCACAAAGAATTACAGAGCCTTCACAGAGAAACAAAATCTGTGTTCTCCATGTAATTCTTTGTGCTCTCTGTGTTTAAAAGGCATTAACTTGCACAAAAGAAAGATTAAGTATGAAAGACCTGATTCAATACGCGATTCCCGGCTTTATCATTTTGCTGGTTGCCGAAGTTATCGTGACGGCGATTCAGCATAAAGATTATTACGAAAAGAAGGACACGGCCAGCAGCCTGACAATGGGCATCGGCAACGTAATCGTTGGTTTTGTCGGGAAAGCACTGGTGTTTGGTACCCTTTCATTAATTTATCAATTTCGGCTGTTTACGGTCGATATGACGCAGTGGTGGGCATGGGTAATTCTATTTTTCGCTGATGATTTCAGCTATTACTGGTTTCACCGGATCAGCCACAGCAGCCGGTATTTCTGGGCGTCGCACGTAGTGCATCACTCGTCTATGAAGTACAACCTCGGCACGGCCCTGCGCCAAACCTGGACGGGCAATATTACGGGTGCATTCGTTTTCTGGCTGTGGCTCCCGATTGTCGGTTTTTCGCCGGTGGCGATCATGACCATGCAGTCAATCAGCCTGTTATATCAATTCTGGATTCATACCGAACACATCAATAAGTTTCCCGCTCCCATTGAGTTCATCTTCAATACCCCCTCGCATCACCGCGTTCATCACGGCTCCGATCTTGATTATTTAGACAAGAACCATGCGGGCGTGCTTATCATCTGGGACCGGCTGTTCGGTACGTTCGCGCTGGAAAATGACCGGCCAACGTATGGCCTGACAACTAACCTCAACTCGCACAACCCCGTTCGGATTGCGTTCCACGAATGGATGGCTATCGGCCAAGATGTTCGTCGGGCAGGTTCGGTTCGGAATGCGCTGGGCTACATTTTCGGACCGCCGGGCTGGAGCCACGACGGGTCGCGGAAAACGACGAAACAACTGCGGGAAAAACGCAGTGAAGTTGTGTAATAACATGGTTGCGACGTATCTGCTTGCGGTCTCGCTTCTGACGGCCCCGCCCGACTCGCTCACCTCAGTCGATACAACTCACCGTGTGCGGATTGCACCAGCCTTTAATCTTGATTTTCGAAACTCATTTCTCGAACGCCAGCGCGTTAATGTGCTGGGTGTCAACGCCGGTATTGAGTTCGGACGCAAACGCGACCAGCTTACCCTGGGCTACTACTGGATCAGCTACGCTACGTATCTGCGCCTGATTGACTGGCGACGCGATGCCGCCCGGCTCATCAACCTCAATTATTACACCCGCACCGACATGTGGTACGTGAATCTTTTATACTGGCGCAACCTGATCAACAACAAACGATGGACGGTTAGCATGCCGGTCGAAATTGGCGGAGGAATAGCGTATGCGCTCCCGCTTAATCTGGCCAAAGACACGCCCATCGACAAAACCCGACGGAGTTTTCTGGTACCGATACAGGCAGGAGCGTATGCGCAGTGGAAAGCGACACGCTGGGTAGGATTGAGTGCACAGGTGGGCTACCGGGTGGCCGTTTTTCGGACCGATATAAGCCAGAATTTCAATGGTACATATTATAGTTTCGGCATTAGTCTTTACCCGGCATTCGCAACGGATTTGTGGCGGTGGACAACGAAAGGCGACCGTATCTCACCAATCCGTCCACCAGAACCACGATCTTCCAGAAAAAATAGCCCGAAATAACGTATCCGATTGCTTAAAAATCGCTGGCGGCATGAGTCGCTGATACTACCCGATTCCAGTCGGGGTGGCGTTTCAGATAGGCTCTGACAAAGGAACAAAGTGGAACAATTTTAAGGTTATTCTGCGACACATACTGCAATACGTCTTCCACCAATTGCGTGCCTATACCCTGCCCTTCCAGACTGGGATCAACTTCGGTATGCGTCAGAGCAAGCGTTTCGTCATCGACAAGCCGGTAGTCAACGATGGACAGTTTCCCACTGGTTTCTGATTCGAACCGGTGGCGATGCGTGTTGTTTTTAAGATTCATGTCATTCAGGCGTTTGTTAGTTCATCTACACAAAAAAGCGCCCTCTTGTTCAGGCAATGCCTTAATTTGCAACTGACTTCTTTCCTCTGTTGCCATGAACCGACTCAACCGCCTGACCGCCATCCTGATTCATCTGCAAACGAAACGGGTTGTTCGGGCGCAGGAATTGGCCAATCGTTTCGATATCAGTTTACGAACCGTTTACCGCGATGTCCGGTCGCTGGAGGAAGCAGGCGTTCCCATCGGGGCCGAAGCCGGTGTTGGCTACTTCCTGACCGACTATCACCTGCCGCCCGTTATGTTCACCAATGCCGAAGCCAGTGCGTTGCTGATGGGCGGCAAACTAATCGAAAAATGGACCGACCAATCGGTCCAGACCGAGTTTGAATCAGCCCTTTTCAAGATAAAATCTGTGCTGAAACGCCCCGATCAGGAGCACCTTGATGATCTGAATGCGCACATAAACGTAGCAAAACCAACGTTTCGCATTCCTTATTCCGACAGTTTATTAAATACGGTTCAACACGCCATAGCCCAACAGCATGTGCTTGCTATCCAGTACCATTCGCAGTATAATGATGCCGAAACCGAGCGCGAAGTAGAACCGGTTGGGCTGTATCATTACCGCATGAGCTGGCACCTGATTGCGTTTTGCCGAACCCGTCAGGACTACCGCGATTTCCGCATTGATCGCATCCGGCAACTGACCGATACGGGTCAGCCGTTTTCGCGTCGGGAGCGGCTGTCGTTACAGGAATACCTCGATCGGGTGGGTAGAAACGAGATGCCGGTGGCCGATGCTGTAGTCGTTTTTGAAAAATCGGTGGCCCGGTATGTGCAGGAGCAGAAACACGCCTATGGTTTTCAGGACGAAGAAACCTTCGGTGAGCATGTTCGAATGCATTTTCAAACGCCTTATCTGGAAGGCCTCGCCCGGTGGCTGCTCATGTACGGCAAGTCGGTTACGGTTGAAAAATCAGACTCACTACAACAGTTGATGCAGATGCTGGCGGAAGAAATTCGGGTGCATTATCTGGAAAATCGGGAAATTATCACGCCCTGCTGACATAGGGCTGTCATGGAGCCGTGTTTTCTTTGTGATGTCATCGACGACAGCTCAACCAAAACCACTGCTTTTATGAAACTCAACGCCGGCATTATCTCGAACAAACTACAGGAAAGCAAAGCGTTTTATTGTGACGTACTAAATTTCGGGGTCTCATTTGAGAATGAGTTTTATCTATTGCTGCACACGCCTAATCAGCAGGCCGAGCTAAGTTTTCTACGCCCGGAACATCCGTCGCAGCAACCGCTTTTCCAACCCGCCTTTGCGGGAAAAGGCGTTTACCTAACCATCGAATTTCCAGATGTGGATGAAGAATACGCCCGCATCAAGGCACACGGCGTTCCGATCACCATTGACCTGCGCGATGAACCCTGGGGAGATCGCCATTTCGCCATTACCGACCCGAACGGTATTGGCATCGACTTCGTTACGTATGCTCAATAAATGGGCAAGGGGTAGTCAGGAGATGGTCAAGAATGGTCAGCCGTTATTTACCATCTCCTGACTACCCTTGACCATTCTTGACTATTCTCTGCCCATTCCTGACTCTTTATTTAAACGCCGGAATACCCGTAATTTCCGCGCCCAGAATGAGCAGTTGAATATCGTGGGTTCCTTCATACGTACTCACCGATTCGAGGTTCATCAGGTGTCGCATGATGGGATATTCGCCCGAAATGCCCATCGCGCCCAGAATCTGCCGCGCTTCCCGTGCGATACGTAAAGCAACCTCGACATTATTTCGTTTAGCGAGCGAAATCTGCGCGGTTGTAGCCCGGTCTTCGTTTTTGAGC
>JANPJE010000230.1:0-7621 GCA_031425355.1 Spirosoma sp.
GCTGCCGAACCACTGGCGGCTGTCGATATGAAACGGGCACTGGTATTGGCTCAAAAATCAAAAATGCCGAAGCATCTGCCCTACACTATTCAACGCATTGGCGCTATCGGTACGGACGAGGCAAAGAAATTGCTGAAAGAGCTGAATGACCGCGTGGGTAAATTAGACCACTCGCACGAAAATCATGAGATTCAAACGCTGATTGCCAAAGTGCTGGAAGAGTAAAAAACCAATGAATAATGGGAAGCCTGCTATTCATTTCAGAGTACCCATTATTCATTTTATACTATTCATTTTTCGATCATGGGTACAACAATTGACACAATCAGCCGACGCCTGTTACCGGCTATCCTGATTTTCGGCTGGCTCACAAACGCGCATGGTCAGAATAAACCGCTGTTCAACATACGGCGACAGCAGGCAACGAATCCAGCAAGTGCCGCTAACCCGGCAAAAGCAGTTGTTTCGTCCAATAACTTTAAAAAAACGATCATCACCCGCGATTTTATTTCAGAAGGCGCAGCCGTGGCTGATTTGAATAAAGATGGTCGTATGGACATCGTTGCCGGTTATTATTGGTTTGAAGCGCCCAACTGGACTCGCCATCAGATGGCTCCGTCGCGCGTCTTTGACCCACGCAAGGAATACAGCAATTCGTTCCTGAACGTAGGTATGGACGTGAATCAGGATGGTTGGGACGACGTAGTGATTGTGGACTTTCCCGGAAAGCCAGGTTTCTGGTTCGAGAATCCGAAAGAGGCCGTTGGCCACCATTCCGGCGGCCGACGCTCCGGTTCTGAGTGGCGCAAACACATTCTTGCCGATTCGGTAGGCATCGCCAATGAGTCACCAGAGTTTATCGACATCGACGGCGATGGCCGACTCGACATTCTTTGCGGAGATAAAGCGAAGAAACAAATTGTCTGTCTGAAGTCTCCCGGCAAACCGGGTGAAACGGCATGGAAACGCTTCGCCCTTAGCCGGGAGAATGTACCCGGCACCGAAATTTTTTCGCATGGTATTGGCTATGGCGATGTGAATCAGGATGGCCTTAACGACGTCGTGATTCGGGAAGGGTGGTTTGAAGGAACGGCGGATAAAACATCCGGCAACTGGGTGTTTCACCCCGCTAATCTGGGCGACCCATGTTCGCACATGCAGGTACTGGACGTAAACGGCGATGGTAAAAATGATGTCGTCAGTGCATCGGCTCATGCACTGGGTATTTGGTGGCACGAGCAGGTGACGGATGAGTCGGGAAAAATCAACTTTAAGACTCATTTAATGAGCAATACCACCGCCCAGACGCACTCCTCTATTATGGCCGATCTGAATGGTGACGGTCGCAAAGACTATATTACCGGAAAGCGTTTTCTGGCCCACAACGGCCGCGACCCCGGCGACAGTGACCCGGCCATCCTGCTGTGGCTTGAATTCACGCCGGGCAAGGAACCCTATTACAAGGAGCATGTCATAGACAATGACTCCGGCGCAGGGCTGAACATTGTGGCGCAGGATATGAACGGCGACGGGCGGACCGACATCGTTGTGGCCAATAAGAACGGAGTCTTTTTGCTTGAAAACAGAATCAAAAAATAGGGTGTTTCAGTCTCATGTCAACTGATCTTGAGCAAGGCATTATTAATGCCCGAAAGACGACGTGAGTTTCCCCTATCCTTTGATTTGGATAAGATTACGTTTAAACCGCTCCAGAATATTCTCTTTAAATTTACCGGCGGTCGGAATACGGGGTGCATCTTTCAAGCGAATCTCGTTGCCATCTAAAGCCAGTATATTTTTGATAGGCACGATATACGAGCGGTGCACCCGTATAAATTGATTTTGGGGCAACCGTTCTTCAATATCACCGATGCCGATGTATGTTACAATCCGCTCCCCTTTGTCGGTGTAAATCGATATATAATTCTTTAGCCCTTCTATATAGGTAATTTCACTCATATTGACTTTGCGGAGTTTTCCTTTGTGTTCTGTTTTAACGAAAAGGAAATCGTCAGCCTGCTCCTTCTGGTTACTGAACTGCTGACTGTTAATCAGATTGAGGGCCTTCTCAGTGGCTTTAAGAAAACGCTCAAACGGAATGGGCTTAACTAAGTAATCAATCACGTTTCGTTCAAAGCCTTCCAGCGCGTATTCACTATAGGCGGTTGTTAGAATGACATTGAACTTACCGCCGAGCAGATCAAGTACCTGAAGGCCGGTTAGCTTAGGCATTTGAATGTCTAAAAAGAGTATATCGGTCGGTTCGGATTTCAATAGCTGAACCGCTTCCATGGCATCGGTCGTGCTGGATTTCAGTTGTAGATAAGGCGTGTCTTCAATATATCGGGTCAAAATGTTGATGGCAGATCGTTCATCATCGACAACTAAGCAGGACAGCATATGTCTGAGGATTAGATAGAGTGAATTAACCGGTAATTGACACATCTAAAATAATCAATTCCACCATGTAAACGTCCTCAGTTTCAGACTTGTTTAATAAAAACTTATCCTGGTAAAGCAGATGTAACTGTTTCTGCACATTGGCCATGCCAATACCCGTAGAGGGATGGCCAATGTATTCCCGCTTTTTGTTCTCACTCCGGTAGGTCAGGGTTTTTTCCGTAAGGTGAAATAATACCCGAACAGGCTGTTCCGGGTCCGATAAATCCCCATGCTTGAAAATGTTCTCGACCAGAGTTATAAACACTAAGGGCGGTGCATAAACATAATCCATGTACTCCTCTCCTTCTATCGTCAGCAGAAAAGGAAGCGATTCTCCAAATCGGTATCGCTGAAGTTTAAGGTAGTTTTGAATTGGCTCCAGCACTTTGGCCATTGGCAGGTAGGACTGTCGGCCGGTCTCTGTCAGCGAGCGCATCAGCGTGGAAAGTGACAGGATGGCATCGGCTAATTTAGGCGAAACGAAAAACGCTTCTGAATACAGAAAATTGAAGGTGTTGTAGAGAAAGTGCGGGTTTATTTGTGCCTGTAGAAAAGCAATTTCGATCTGCATCCGTTCCTTCTCCAACCCCGCAAGGCTAACAATTAGCCGCCGTTTTTCACGCTCCGTCTGAATCCGAAATTTGGCAAACCAATAGCCATAACTGAACAGCAAATACTGCGACGCAATCCACAGCGAATCCAGCGTGAACTCGTTGAACATAAACTTGAAATTCGGATAGGCTGACGGGATATTGAACTGCGGAAAAACATAGGCGAACAAGGAATAGCGGAGCAGCGCGTAAGCAGAGGCCAGCAGTATTGTCCAGAAAATTAACCGCCCGTACTGGTGGCGCGGCAGAAACCGATCCGCCACGATATGGGCATTGATGTAGAAAAGAGCCGCTACCAAGGGGTACGTAAACAGGGTCCGGCGAAAAAACACGTCGGAGTCCTCATTATAAAACAATAAAATATTATTGATCAGAATATGAACCAGCCAGACGCTAACATGGACAGAGACTGTCCGGACGTTTTTCCTGTCAATTTGCATAAGCTGTTTTTACAGAATCAAGCAGTGAAAAAGGGCACTTTTACCAGTCTTTTACCGATTCGTATCGGCTAAAAGCGTATTGGTATAATTATGTTGGGCAAGGATGTATTCAGTAGCAACTTTGATTCATCAAACCGGGCAGGACGCCCAAACTAAGCAAATTAATTCAACTCTTTTACTTCCTCTATCATGAAAACGCTCCATAACGCCAACCGCCCCCTGAGTCTGAAAACACAAACGATTGCTACGTTCAATACCAACCGGACAAGCGGTCAGGGACGTACTGATTCAACAACAACGGGTACTATAGTTACGCTTACCTGGTTGCTGCGTTAAATATAAACGCTCCCACACAAATTTTTATCTGCAATATGCCTTCATTCAATCCTGTTCTTAATTTTCTACTTCAAACACTGGAACCGGAAATCAAAAAGGAAACCAACCCACTCCTGCGTATCCTTGGCCGAATGAGCGTGGTTCCGGCTCTGGCCGTGTCTGAAGATGAATGGGCCGTTCTACAGCCAGCGGTTGTTTCAACAAAAGACCTGCCCGGTGTCTGCTGGCTGTTGCTGAAACAGCAGACACCGGGGCATGAACCGGCAACGAACCAGATACCTCTTCTGGATCAACGGTATCGGCAGGAACTGTTGATGCTGCTCGAAGGCAGAGACCCCGCGCTGTGCTTGCGAACGGCTTTACTCTTAAATTACTTCCGGCTGTCGGCCCATCAGGCCCGCCACCCCGAAGCCGACCGGCAGTTTTTCAATCAGCTACCTGTCGAAGCGTATTTGAACCGAATCAGCAAAAAGCCGGACGTACCCCTAAGTTTTCTGGATGGACTGACACCGTTGAGTATAACCCTGGCGCGACTGTGCCAGTCGATGCCTGTTTCGGCTCACCTGACGGCTGCCGTTTCGGACTGGCTGATGAATCTGACCGGGCTGATACGACAGTATCTGCTGCCCGTTCAAACGAACGAACACCTGTATTCATTTTTCCCGACGGCCATATGCCGCCCCGACCGAACGTGCGAAACCTCACAACAGCTTACTTGGGGGTGTGGTGATCTGAACCAGGTATTCCTGTTTCGCGCGGCCGCCCCGTTGCTGGGCGATGCTACGTTATTGAAACTGGCCCATCGGGTTGGCGAATTCACCACATTTCGGCGGGAGCGTCCGGCTACGGAGGTGACCGATACTCGTTTTGGACAGGGAACGGCGGGCTTGGTGATGATGTATGATCTTCTTTACCGAAAGACAGGCGATAACTCGTATAACGAAGCCCGCACATTCTGGCTCAAAAAAACGGCTTCTTTACTGGCTCATCCACATGATTCCGGCCCTTCGTCCTTTCTGGACGGCGTTGTTGGTACGTACATCGCTCTCCAGGCTACGGCAGAGCCGGATAATCAGTTAGCTCCCATCTTATTCCTCAATTGAACGGCCTGTTTTCAGGACGTTTTCGCTGCATTTCGGGCAACCAGTGCCGCATACTGACGAAACAAATAATGGTAGATCACCAGTTCGTGGAGCCGGTGGCTGGAGATGAACAGCCGGTTAAGAAACATGTGAATATAACTTGCCAGCAGCGGGTCCGGGGTTTGTATGTTGGGTAATAGTGTACCCGCAATTTGCTGCATGGCCTTCGCCCGGCTGGCCAGCAAGTCCGGCAGCGGGTTGGGCAGTACCGTTCCTGCATCAGTGAGCACCGCGTTAACCTGGCCGGTCACCGCCCGATATTTCGTATTGAGCTGGCTTCGCAGCGCAGCGTCTCCACCAAATTCGTTAAAAAAAGTGGCTTGTAATTCCGTCAGCAAACGGTGCTTGTCAGGCAACGTATACGCAAAAGCGTTCAGCATATCGTCAACGCCCCGTATGGCAAACAACCACCGATGCTCCTCCCCGCTGTCGTCTGTTAACACCTGCAAAAGCCGGATAATGGTCAGGCTGTCGACATGAAATATGTGTTCGCTATCGTCCATCGTCTCTTTGCCATACCGTTCAATCTCCGGCCGATACGTATCCACTACGGTGTTATGAACCAGACCCTGTTGGTAGTAAGGTTCTAACGTCGCGTATAATTGGCTGATAATTAGCTGGTGAAATGATTCTGACTGTGGCGCGTTGTTTCGTAGCCGAACCCGGATGTGCGGTTGTGGGTCGCGGTAGCGAACAAAGAAAAAGCGGTCAATGACACCACCTTCCAGCCACTGTCGGGTTAACGGTTCGATAACCGAAGCCAGCAGCCTATCCGCCGTTTTTTCGCCGGTATAAATCTTGACATAAAGCCAGTGACTCCCTACCGAATACCGAACCGCCTGGCCGGACGACCTTTCCTGAGTGCGGGCTACCGGCGGGATCGCCTTTCGGACAGATCGTAGCGGGAAAATAATCTCGTTCGTGTAGCATCCGGCCGCATCGGTCAGCCAGCATTGATCCGGCAGTTGAAGGAACTCACTCAGTTGTACGGACCGGTTTTTACGCAGGGTTTCCTGTAGAATCGAGACGCAGATTTCGTGATTCAGATCGAGCAGCATCTCATTATCACCTTCGCGCAGGACTACGTATCGCGGCAAGTTCAGGCCCAGTCGTTCCTGAAGGACAGCAAACGCATCCACAGAAGCAGCCTGATGCACATCGGCGGTCAGGTTCCAGGTAGCCCGGCTGAGAATAATAGTACCGTAACGAACACGGGGCAAAAACGCCTGCCGGTGCAGCATCGACCAGTGCCAGCTTAGTTGCAGACTACCCTCCTGATGCTGCACATCCGCCAGAAACCTGTAGACAGGCAGGCCGTTGGTGAAGTTATGCGCGCTGGTTAGGCGGGGGATAACCCGCCGTTGCAACCGGCGGGAGCGAATCACCACCCGTTTTCCCTGCGGAACAGAAATCAACAGGTCGTCCAGCGGAAACTGCGCATCCGGCTCCACCGCCGGAGCGGCCAGATAGGGAATCTCAAACGAACGAAGAATTGGACGTAGCAATACGTTACCCGTTCGGGCTTCCGGCAGATGAACGATTTCCGCCAGAACAGCATCGGGGTACTGACTGGCTTCATACGCTAAACACGCCCGTACTTTTTCGGTCAGGAGAGCGTCGCCGTGGCAAAAGCGACTAAGGAGATTGGCCGCCGACGGCCCGGCTAACGTGTTTAGAACAAAATCGAACTCGCCTTTGTCAATGGCCTCGGGCGAAGCCGCCAGCAGCGTTCCGAAGGCGTAAAGACTGGGCGAAAAAGAGTCCGTTCCGGTGGGGCTGGCTAACCCGGCAAGGTCTTCGTCCGTTAGCCGAACTTCGGCACTGCCGGTCCGCAATGCCGTCGTAAATTTTTCGAGGAGAAAAGTCGTCCAGGCTGTTTCCCGGCCCGAATCGGTTGGTGAGACGGACGACGATGGTGCCGGATTCAAGTTGTCGATCAGGGGGGTATGCCCGATTCCCGACCAGGCATCCAGGCCGTAGGGTATGCCGGCTTCGCTGTCGAGTGCGAGCAGAAGGGGAATCTCCTGCTCCTCATACCGATCATAAAAATCACGTTTGAACCGCTCCAGATCCGGAATGGTCTGCGTTTGGGCTATTGCCAGCAACCGGGTCAGGGCGGGTGCCAGTTTCGCGGCTACCCGTTCGGACAAGTCAGTTTGTAACGTAGTAAAAAACAGATCTGTTTGAAACAAATGCTGGTTATCGGTCGGGATCAGGCGTTCATTGATTAGCTGCTGAATCTGGTGGTAATGCGCCACCGATCCGTCGGGTTTTGCCAGCAGTTCGTCTACCTGACGCAATGCCTGATCGATGTGATCGATGCCCGACAGTGACCCCGTTCGAGCCATCAGGCGTTTGAAAAATTCGTCGCCCGTTACGGTCGGTTCCAGTTCCGACACCAGCAACTGAGCCGCTACCAACTCGCCGATAAAAGCAGCCGCTTCCTGCGCACCAATTCCGTTTTCTTCCAAACTGTCGGCTAACATGGTCAGCGTCGCTCCCGCCCTGACCCGGTTCAAAACCGTCTCGATTTCGGGCATCGCTTCGGCCGACAGCAGGGAATAAGATCGCTGTTTGTCCTGCATCTTACCGGCCATATAGCGGTACTGATCCCCAATGTGGTGCAGGCTGGTGTTCGGAAAATACCGCA
>JANPJE010000231.1:0-6171 GCA_031425355.1 Spirosoma sp.
AACAGAAACAGCGGTTGTTACAGGCATGAGCTTACAAGTTCATGCCTGTAACAACCGCTGTTTCTGTTTAGGCCATACCTTGAAAATGCTTATAAACCCCTCTCCAAGCCAATTGCCAACTAAAAACGAATTAGGTAAATAAGCGTACATGGTATGCTACAGGTGGGGCGAGTGATTAACCATTCGCTAAACGCTGAGGAATAGTGACCTCAATCTGGCAACGCTCAAAATAATCTTTCGCTCGCTTCACACTTAAGAATAAGTCCTTTTCCTGCTTAGTCAGTCCATTGCTGAGTCGATAAAGATGCTTCAGGCGTCCCTTCTCTTTCTGACTGGCAATTGACTGGATTGTATCCTTAGTTAAGGTCTGGTCAGGGGTCGTATAATAAACTACATCCCCGACAAAAATTTCAAACATGCTGGATAGTAGACCAGGTGATAGAGTTGTCTGGCTTTCTATAAAGAAAACAATAAGGCATTCGTATAAATTCGCTTTTACGAATCAGTAGAGTACTTTTATCCAGCTTATCCTTTTGTATTATACCTTGAATTGCTATTTATAGATAGCTTCATGGGGCATGTGGCCTGTTTGCCTCAGCTACCGGATAGAATCGTGTCAAATCATTTGTCACATTTGTTAAACTAACCGGGTCCTGCTCGTTCCCCACCCGGATCCCTTTTCCCACCGTCACCTCAACAGCGAGGACTACCTGAAACGGAGGTTTGGTGTAATTATGAACTGTTCCACGGCTACATAACAGGTCTTAAACGGGGTCGTTCAACGAGTGTAATATTGGTTGTCCTTCCATTAAAATGGGGAAAAAGCCCCTCTGTGAGCAATGTGTGTACAGTCAGACCATACTCACAATAAATACCTGTTCTTTTAGCGCGTACGGGGGACTTCTACCGGAATGCGCGGAGGATACCGGTAGAAGTCCCCTGAAAAACGGGGAAAATCCCGTTGTAGGCGATTTGTACCGGGAGTAAATTTATCGGGCTTGCAGTAGCGACTTGACAGGACAGACAAACCGTTTTTATTAACGCCTGTAACGTAGTTCATGGATGTTGATAAAACGGACGGGAAACGTAAACGATCTATTTGGTTAACGAGCAAAAGGCACGTAGGGCATTCAGCACAATGCCTTAACCTACCGATAAGCCCGTTATTCATTAACGCTCATTTTTAACCGATATGGACATTCTAACTCAGTATGGAAATAGGAGCTTTGTCAGACACACGTTGAATGGTAGTTCCAAATTCGATAAAGAATTATTTATCGAAGAGTACAAAACGCTTCGTGCGGAGATTATGCAACGGATCAGCAACCTAACCAATATAACAGGCTTCATCATTGCGGCCTGGGCCGCAATCGGTAGCAAAGCACTTGACAGTAGTCATGATAGTAGTTTGGTCAACTCATCGCACCAAGTGGACATTCTGTTGCTAAATCCCTTTAATTAGACGATAATTCTTCAGACGTTAGTGGCAACGACCTAAGCGGGCCAATAGAGCGCACCGGCTGTCAAATGGTCTGACCATGCTGGACGCTACGTTTTGTGTCAGCCGAAGCCAGTTCCCTGCCGATCATTTAGTAGTGCTCTTGTTAGTGCTCTACGTCGATGCGACCGGATTTATCGAAGGTCAGCCCGTTACCGATCGGCTGACCGTAACAACTGCCCGGGCATTGCTGTCTCCTCGGCCCTGGTACCGCTATCGAAGACCGTGGTGGTGAATCCGGCACACCCGGCCTTTTACATCGCTGGTCGCCCTTGTGGAGACGGAGCCTGTTTGGTTGTGATCAACCACAATCACTTGACCACCCCTGACCATTCTTCACCCTTGACTACTTCCTGACTATTTCCTGACTATTTCCTGGCAACCCATGATTTTCTTAATCTGGTAACGATGGCTTCATATTCAGGTAAAACGTAAATAGTTCTTTTGTGAAATGAAAATTTCCATTAATCGATTACCTATGTCTACCAGCAAACTTTTCCTTTCTTCGGCTGCCTTGCTGTCACTTTTTACGCTGGCAGGCTGCACCGACCACCGCGCCCCCGATAGTCCTGAAATCACCCTTCAGAACCGCTCTGTAACCCCCGTACTGGCCCGACTGTTGCCTGGAGCAGCCGGTGGTCGGCTGGCGGCCGGTGGCATAAACATGTATTCGCTCATCAGCAGCGACGACAAACTGGAGCAGTCGCCAAGTTTTGTTTTTGGTGGGTCAGCCGATGGCGCCGGGTTGGTTCAGACCCCCGATGGTAATTACGCGATCATGGTCAATCACGAAGATAACTTCTCGGTTTCACGGATTATACTCGATAAAGCGTTCAAGCCGGTTAAAGGCGAGTACGTTCTCAACTCGGATGGTGGCATCTGGCGGTTGTGCTCAGCCACAATGGCTACGCCCTTTGAGCATGGCTTTGGCCCGTTGTTTCTGACGTGTGGAGAAAGTGGCGAAGAGTCCCGTACGCACGCTCTGAGCGTTGGCGCAGATGCACAACAGGCCGGTATATCGCGTGAGGTGGCAGCACTGGGCCGGTGGAGTGCCGAGAACGCCGTGCCGTTGCCAAAGACAGCTTATCCCGGAAAAACGGTTATCCTGATTGGCGATGACGATTCTGGTATCAATGGTGGTCAAATAGCACTCTATCTATCCAACACCGTTGGTGATCTGGACAACGGATCGCTGTACATGATGAAGCGTACGGATGACAATCAGAAAGAGATGGACATCAAAACGGGAGCAACCTATGCTGTCGAGTTCGTCAAAATCGAAAACCAGAAAGCCTTGACGGGAGCGCAGATCAATGCGAAAGTTAATGAACTGAAGGCTATAAAATTTGGCCGGGTTGAGGACCTGGATTACCGTAAGGATGGCATGGGCCGTGAGGTTTATGTGAACGTAACGGGCCAGAACAATACAGGTGTAAATGCTGATTACTCCCGCTCGAAGTATGGCCGGGTGTACCGGCTGAAGCTGGACCCCGCCAACCCACTCAAGGGAACGATTGAAGTTGTGCTTGATGGCGATGACCGGCAGGGTGTAGCAAAGGAATTCCAGAACGTGGATAACATCCTTGTAACGAAAAACTATCTCTATACGCAGGAAGATCCAAATGGATATGGCGACGAGAAACACGACTCGTATATTTATCAGTATAACTTAGTTACGCGCGAGTTCAAGAAGATTATTGAACTGGACCACCGCCGGACCGAAGCCGACGCTGCCAAATACAACGTTGGTGGTATATCGAAATTCGGCGATTGGGAATACGGGTCAATGACCGATGTTTCCGACGTAACGGGTCGCCCGAACACATTCATGCTGGCTATTCAACCGCACACCTGGCGGGGCGACCAGTATAAAGGTGTTGATGGTGGCTCTGTTCGCAAAAACGAAAATCAGGCCAGCCAGCTTATTATGATAGAAGGATTGCCTCGTTAATAAATCAGTACATTAAGGTATCGCCTGACCAGACATCGCGCTGGTCAGGCTTTTTACATCGTATCCGGTTCATCAACCTCATGATTTCGAAGCCAGTTGACACACTACCCAAACGCCAATTTTCAGTACGTTCCTTAGCTTTCATCCTGTTAATTCTGCTGGTATGCGTTGGTCTGTACGCCTGGCTTCGCCCGGAACCGACGCCAGCCCTGGCCGTTAAGGCACAGTTCATGCAGGATGTTGACGACTTGGATAGCACGATCAGTCAGTTGCAGCGGGTTATACGAACGCGCCAGTCTGCGCCGGTTGTGCAAACGGCTTTCCAGCGGGCGCGGCTGGCTTATAAACGAGTTGAGTTCATCTCGGCTTATTACAGCCCCGAAACGACACGCGCCCTCAATGGGCCTAATTTGCCTGAAGTAGACGACGATTTGCGCGTAAACCCACCCGAAGGATTTCAGGTTTTGGAAGAACTTGTGTTTCCGACAGTCGATCCCGCGAATCATGCTGAAGCCGTGCAGGTAGCCGCCGTGCTCCGCTCGAATGTGAACCGGTTGCGTAAAATTTCCGTAAGTAATGAATTGACCGACAGTCATGCGTTCGATGCCATGCGGCTTGAACTGTTCAGACTTGTCACGCTGGGCATCACCGGATTCGATTCGCCGGTAGCATTTCATTCGCTGCCCGAAGCCGCCACCGTTCTCGAAAGTCTGCAACAGCAACTGGCTCATTATGAATTAGAAAGCGTCGATCCTACTCTCGCGGGAAAACTCGAAAAAACGTTTGCCAAAGCCATTCAAACGCTGCGTTCGGCTCGGAGTTTTGACGAATTTGACCGGCTGACGTTTATTAATCAGCAGGCCAACGTACTGAGCGGCTTATTGCTCGATGCCCAAAAAACACTCACTATTCCGGTTTTTGTTGAAAATCGGCTGTTGATGCCCACCGCCCGAACACTTACCGACCCGAACGTTTTCAACCCCAATTACTTCGTTAATCTTGACGAACAGCGCACGACGCCCCAGCGGATAGCCTTAGGAAAGCGGCTGTTCTACGATCCTATTTTATCCGGCGACAGCAACCGTAACTGCGCCACCTGCCACCAGCCTGATAAAGCGTTTACGGATGGTGAAGCGAAGAGTTTGGCCGTTGGCTTCGGCGGCCGGCGGATTACCCGTAACGCACCAACATTATTCAACGCAGCCCTGCAAGCGGTTCAGTTTGCCGATTCACGGGTGGTTTTTCTGGAAGATCAGGCCAGCGACGTCATTCAGAATGCAAACGAGATGCACGGGTCGCTGCCCGAAGCGGTGAAGGCTTTGGCACAAAACCCGGATTATAAAACGCTGTTTGCCCGTTCGTACAAAGAGGGCGTTACGGAGCAAACGCTTAAAAATGCCGTTGCCAGCTATATCCGCTCGCTGACCAGCCTCGACTCCCGGATGGATCGCTATTTTCGCGGCCAAACAGATGCACTGTCGGCGGAAGAAAAATATGGTTTCAACCTGTTTATGGGCAAAGGAAAATGCGCGACCTGCCACTTTTTCCCCCTGTTTAACGGCACGGTTCCTCCCGGTTTTCAGGAAACAGAAAGCGAAGTATTGGGTACACCTGCCACAACCGACGGTAAAATCGTTGACCCTGATGTTGGTAAATTCGTTCTGACCAAACGTGAACCGCATCGCTACGCCTTCAAAACGCCAACCGTTCGGAACGTAGCGAAAACCGCACCCTACATGCACAACGGCGTGTACCGAACCCTCGACGAAGTGGTTGAGTTTTACAACAAAGGCGGAGGGAACGGCCTGGGATTTAACCTTGATAATCAGACACTTCCATTCGATAAGCTGAACCTGACCGGGCCAGAGAAAAAGGCGTTGGTGGCGTTTATGAAGGTGCTGTGAGGCTCAGATTACTCCTCCAGCCCGGCCCGCATTTTCTCCAGAAAGGCTTTTAGCTTTTTCAATTTGCTGATATACTGAACGTGTTCACGTCGGTTGGCGTCGCGCGTTTTGAGGTACTCCCGTGCACCGGGCAGCGTAAATCCTTTCTCGTTGGTCAACTCCAGAATTTCCTTCAGATGGTCGATGTCGGCCTGCGTATAAACGCGGTCGCCGGAGCGGTTTTTTTTCGGCTGGAGCGTCGGAAACTCCTTCTCGTAATACCGAAGTTTCGAGGCATTGATCCCGAACAACTCCGCAACCTCTTTAATGCCATAATACAGCTTGCCCCCGTTTTCCATACCGCAAACTTGGAAAGTCGCCTGAATAAACGCAAGTTTTGGCGTAAATTTGCGGGATTAGTTATCAGTAGTAAGTGGTAAGGTGTAAGTGGCTGACACAATAGCAATACTTGGCGTCAGCCACTTATACCTTACCACTTACTTCCTACAACTTCTCTGACTTACAACTTACAGAATGACTTCCCACGAAATACGTCGGCATTTTCTCGACTTCTTCCAGTCCCAACAACACCTGATTGTTCAGTCGGCTCCGCTCGTTGCCAAAAACGACCCGACGCTGATGTTCAACAATTCGGGCATGGCCCAGTTCAAAGATTTCTTTCTCGGCAACGGTACGCCCCCGTCAAAACGTGTGGCCGATACGCAGAAATGCCTGCGCGTGTCGGGCAAGCACAACGACCTGGAAGATGTGGGTTTCGATACGTATCACCACACCATGTTCGAGATGCTCGGCAACTGGTCGTTCGGGGATTACTTCAA
>JANPJE010000232.1:0-2161 GCA_031425355.1 Spirosoma sp.
CGGCTATTCCAACACGGGTTATAATTTGCTGGGCAAAATTATTGAAAAGGCCTCAGGCATGTCGTACAGTAATTTCATTCGGACCCGGTTTCTGGAGCCTTTACAATTAACCAATACGTACCCTGTGTGGCAGGGGACCGAAAACCGGATGAGGGACCCGTTTGTGGAATCCTTCCTGCACCTGCCCGGCCAGAATCCCATCAATACGTCGGAAGACAATATGTCGATCCACGTAACGGAGGGGGATATCGTTTCGACGCCCGCTGATGTGACGAAGTGGATGGAATTATTGCTGACAGGCAAAGCCGGTCTGACACCCCAAAGTGTAGACATGATGAAAAAAATGGAGGTGGCCGACGTATCGCATGGCGTGTATGGCCTGGGGCTTACGTTCGATGAGGGGTTGGGTTTTGGTCATGATGGCGCTCACCTAAGTTATATATCCACCCTGCGTTACAACCCGGCTACCAGGACGACCGTGCTGATGGTGGCTACGCTGATCAAAGTCGGCAGTACACCGGCCGAAAGCAACACTGCTTTTATGGAACTGGCTTATGGCGTACGGAACACAGCCCTGCGAGCAGCCCAGCTTATGAACCGATAAGGACCGGGGGCTGGAACGGTTTCTGCCCACCAGTGTGCTGCTAATCAACTTTATCGAAAATCCTCTACTAAAATGATAAACTCTTCCTTGTTTACGCACCTGAGCAAACGGCTCCATTTTCCCCGTACGGCAGTCCGTACCAGGACTTTTCGCATTATTTTGACTGGCGGGCTGGCCGGGTTGCTGTTCGGCTGTAGTGATCACCTGAATCCGGACACTCTTCAGGTGCAGGAGGCCGTTGATAAAGTCCGGGTCGAACTGGAAAAATCGCTGGGCAATTCAGTACCCTCGCTGAATGTGTTGATTCAGACGCCCACCCAGAAAATCTTTGTCTCCTCGGTGCCAGCCGGACATACGCCGGTCATCGAAACGGCTCATTTCCGTTTTGCCAGCAATACCAAACACTTTACAGCCACGGCGATCCTGAATATGCACGAAGCGGGTTGGCTGAATTATAAAGCCCGTATTACGGACCTCATGCCGGGCACCACTATGTCGTACGTGCCGAATACGCCAGACTGGGATTTTCCTCACAAAAAAGACATCACCATTGAGCAATTGCTGCAACACCGAGCCGGGGTTTTCGATGTGGATAATGACCCCGTTCCAGGATTTAATGGACTTTCATATACGGAGGCTACCCAAAATGCCGATCCGGCGCACCAGTTTACAACCGAGGAAATGATTCGCCAATTGATTATTCATCAGCTTTACTACGGAGAACCGGGCACAGCGTATAATTACAGCAATACGGGCTATGCCATTTTGGGCAAGATTATCGAACGCGTATATTCAGCCAAAAGTGGGGGTGCTAAAACGTACAGCGATTACATGCAGAATTACGTAGTCGGTCCAGCCGCTGTGGTACCCATTACCGTTTATTTTCCCGACCGGGCCGATGATACAATTTTGCCTGTTCCACGAGTGGAGGGCACCGTTCGGTATCCCACCCGGACGGTTATGTACGGGGATTATAACATGAGTGCTCAGGTAGCCGAAGGGAATGGCTACGGCACGATGGCAGCTCTCAATACGTATATCCGTACCCTGATGAAAGGTCAGAATGTGTTGACACCCGTAACCGTAAAGGTGATGCAAACTGATGACCTGGGGGGCTATTTCGCTAAAAATTTAGGGTATGGCAAAAACGGTGCCCGGATTGGCAATCTGTCGCTGATGGCTTACGACCCCCTAACCGACGTATCGGTGGTAGCGTATCTGCCGCTGTGGGATTTTACCCAGGGGCCAAATGGAGATACATCGTTTCTGAAATGCTTCAACGCGATTACTGACGCAGCCTATGCGGCTCGAGCGGCCTTAGGCTATCCGGGTAAGCCCTGACGAAGAACCAGATTTACGCTCACCGTCTTACCCGAAGTCGCCAGGAAGAATTCTGGGGCCATCGTTTTATCGTAAACCGATCCTCTTCTGGTTGACCATGAATCGAATCTGTTTAGCCGCGGTTTACCTGATGGGTATCACTACCCTAAGTTTTGCTCAGTTTCCACATCTCACATCGGTTGACCAGCGTGCCTGCGTCGGGAACCTTCCGGGTGA
>JANPJE010000233.1:0-2580 GCA_031425355.1 Spirosoma sp.
GCTAAATAAAAATATAGACTTGGTTAAGGGTCTGAAAAACAAGCGGTCGCATGGCTTAAGTCGTCGGTGCCGAACGGCGCGGACCCGGCCGTTCGGCACGGACGATTCAGCATCGGTATCCCGATAAATTTGAGGTAGGTAATCAAAAACTGAATTCGTCAATCGACCCAAAATGAACGTAAAACATCTACCTGCCTGGAGTTGCCGGCATTTTCTCTGTCGCTGTCTCCTGTTTCTGCTGCCTGTTGCCACACTGTTGTCGCTACCTGTACCGGCAGCGTTTGGACAGTCTTCGGCCATCATCCTGCGAGGGACCGTTACGGACGATCAGAACCAACCCCTGCCGGGTGTCAATGTGGTTATCAAAGGCACCTCAACCGGAACCCTGACCGATGCGAAAGGAGAATTTAATCTGACGCCTGCGAAGTCGCTCACCCCGAAAGACGCGCTGGTATTCAGCTTCATCGGCTTCACGAATGTCGAAGTCGTTATTGGAAACCAACGGACTTTTTCGGCACAGCTCAAAGCCACCAACCAGACACTAAGTGAAGTGGTAGTGACGGCCCTCGGCATTCGGCGCGAGGAAAAAACGCTGGGTTATGCCGCTACAACCATCAGCGAGAACGTAGTGAAAGACGCCAAGTCAAATAACTGGGTCAACACGCTGAGCGGCAAAGTGGCAGGCCTGAACATTCAGGGCACGGGTTCGGGACCGATGGGATCGTCCAGAATCACGCTCCGGGGCGAGTCGTCGCTCAACCTCGACAATAATCAGGCGTTGATTGTAGTGGATGGAGTTCCGGTCAGCAGCCGCATCACTGGCACGGGCTATACCTCGCACCTCTCCGCCGACAGTCCCGTTGATTACGGCTCCAGCGTATCGGACCTTAATCCAGACGACATCGAGAAAGTAACCGTGCTGAAAGGCCCCGGTGCTACGGCTCTGTATGGCAGTCGGGCGGCTGGTGGGGCACTGATTATTACGACCAAATCAGGTGCCCGTAAAGGTGGGGGCATTGGCGTAACGATCAATTCCAACGTTAGCATCGATCAGGTGAACCGCTGGCCCGACTACCAGTTTGAGTATGGCGAAGGCCGCACCGACGCGTATTATTCGTATCTGGACAGTCCCGACGGGCCGAACACCAGCACCAACGTAGCAGCAGGCCGGGCCTGGGGGCCTAAATTTAACGGGCAATCCTATTACCAGTACAACCCCAACGCGCCCGACGGCAAACCAACCGAACGCACGCCCTGGGTTCCGTACAAAGATTACATTTCGGGCTTTTTCCAGACCGGCGTTACGTATTCAAACAGCGTTTCCATTGAGGGCGGCACCGACAAAGGATCGGCACGTTTATCAATCACGCAGCTAAAAAATACCTGGATTGTACCCAATACGGGCTTCGAGCGGCTTAACGTGGCCCTATCGGTGAACCAGCGCTTGTCGGACAAACTCAAGCTTACGGGCAAGGTCAATTACACTAACAAAACCAGCGACAACCTGCCTGCTGCGGGCTACAACAACCAGTCGCTGATGTATTTCGCGATTATCGGTACGACGCCAAACGTGCGGCCGGAATGGTTTAAGCCGTACTGGCAACCGGGATTAGAGAATGTGCAGCAACGTAGTCCGTTCAACCCCGGCCCCGACAATCCGTACTTAGACCTGTACGAGATGTTAAACAAGATGAACAAGAACGGGGTCATCGGCAACGTATCGGCCAACTATGAGATCACACCTAAACTTGATCTGATGGTTCGGTCGGGATTGGACATGTCGTTCGAGTTCCGGTCGCAGCAACGGCCTTTCAGCATGACCAAGTTCCCCCGTGGCATGTACCGCGAACAGAACGTATTCAGCTATGAGTCCAACAGCGACGTTTTGTTAACCTACAAAGACGCCATCAGCCCGCGCATTGGCCTGACGGTTTCGGCGGGAGGTAACGCCATGCGGCAAACCTATGATTTCGCCGGACTCTACGCCGACCAACTGGCGCAGCCCGGTATCTATCAGATTTCCAACAGTTTAGATCAGGCCGTAGCTGATCCGCAGAAAACCCGCAAGGCCATTAACAGCGTGTATGGAGCCGGTCAGATTTCGTTCGATGAGAAGATTTTCGTTGATATTACGGGGCGCAACGACTGGTCGAGTACGCTGCCGTTTGCCAATAACTCGTTCTTCTACCCGTCGGTGAGCAGCAGCTTTCTGCTAAATGAATTGTTTGTATTGCCGCAGGCGGTGTCGTTTGCCAAGTTTCGGGCGTCGTGGGCGCAGGTCGGTAACGATACGCGGCCTTACCAGACGGCCAAATATTACGATAGAATCTACGGCAACAGCTTCACCAACTCATCGACGCTGTTCAACGCTGACCTGAAACCCGAAATCACGGCGAGTTATGAGTTTGGCCTTGACCTTCGCCTTTTCAAAAGCCGGTTGGGGCTGGACGTAGCGTATTACAACAATAACAGCCGCAATCAGATTCTGGCTATCCCGCTCGATCCGGTGTCGGGCTACTCCAACGCGCTCATCAACGCGGGTCTGATCAACAGCCAGGGCGTGGAGGTGAAGCTGACCGG
>JANPJE010000234.1:0-20529 GCA_031425355.1 Spirosoma sp.
CCCGGCAGCGGAGTTGCGCTAACGGCCCACGTCTGCCCCCGGTTCGTTGACCGGAATACGCGCCCCATTGTCCCGCCACCCGATGCAATCCAGACGTTACGTTTTCCCTGCACCACGAGGCTGGTTCCGCTGGCGGCAAAAGCGGCTTCGTTCGGTTCGAGTAGGGGCAGGGCGGCTGGCGGCATAGGTTGCCATGTTTTTCCGCCATCGTTCGTAGTCAGGATGAACCACTTATGGTCAATTGGATCGCTGACGACGATGCCATGATCGCTGTCCCAGAAATCCATGCTATCGAAGAAAACGCCTACCTGTTGAGTTTGATAAAGAAGTGTCCAGGTTTGCCCGCCATCGGTCGTTTTATACAGTCGGGCTTGCCCTTTTTCGGCAGGTCCGGCACTCATCAGGTAAGCGGTTTGGGCGTCAATGGCCTGCACATCACGAAAATCGCAGGTTTGGGCATCGGCAACGGTGCCCGTTTGCCATGTTTTGCCTCCGTCGGCAGAGCGAACAAACGTACCGCTGCTGCCACCAATCCAGATAACATCAGGGCTGGCAACGCTCACCGCCCGAAAACTGGCGTCAGTACCAACGGTTTGGGGTTGCCATTGCGCACGAACGGGAGAGTAGAGAGCGAAGCAAATCAGTAGATACAGGAGATTTTTCATCAGGAATCAATTGGCTGCAAAATGGTGAATTTTGCGGGTGAAAGCCAACGAATCCGATTCGGGGCTAATGCATTACGGGCGAGGCAACGGTGCTGTTTGCCCAATCTGGGCTTTGAGTCGCACGATTTCCTCTTGCTGACTACTGGATTTGAAGTAATAATACAGCCCGAGAATCAGAAATACTTTCGACAGTATAAAGATGGCAATAAAGGCCGTACGCCAGTTCTTATGAACCTGAATGTGGGTGTTGCTGACCGCTACGTCCAGATAGTCCGAATTGGCTGATCTGTGTTTCCCCGATTCGCTGGTGGCGTCAGCAGTGGGTTCCGGCTGTTCCCACTTTTTGATTTCCGTTTCGTTAATGCGCCGAAGGATAACGTCTTTAATCGCCGGTGGCGGGGGAACGGAATTCTGCACGAAGTAATCCTCAATGGTTAGCTCAAGTTCGCGCAGATGGGCCTCTACTTCCGGGTCAGTGTCCAGAAGCTGCTGTAATTCTTCCCGTTCTTTTTCCATGGTTAAGCCCAGCAGATGAGCCTCCAGAATACCGCTTGTTAAGTAACTATGTTTATTGGATGACATTCAGTTAAGACGAACGAAGATGCTTAAAGTGCGTATGAATGGATTTTAATACGGTTGAGCGGGACAAGTGCAGATTATCAGAGAATGCTTCAGGCGTGTATCCCTGACTGAATAACAAATCAAAAACGACTTTGGGGCTATTATCGTTCGCTACAGGCGTCGGAGTGGGCGGTGTTGGTGTATTGAGCGTTGCTTTGGCGGCAAGGGCATTTGTGCGGGCCAATCGAATAATGTCACCGGCGCTATGAGCCGATACGTTGGTGAGCGATCTGATCTGGGGTGATGCAAACAAGTCGATTAACACTGTCTGGGCTGTTTCCGGTTCTGGAATTATACGTAAAATAATGCCATAAGCCATCGATCCATAGCGGTCATACAGGGTAACCGGGTCCAGTTGCCGACTAATTTCCTGTGTAGTAGGGTGCTTGTCTACCTGTTTCATTTTCTCCTGTGCCGCTTCATTCTGTAGAATCAAATTGCTGGTTGATTACCGATAGCACGTGTATGGCTTAACATCGGCAAACGTATCAAATCACCGAATCACATACTCGACGTGAACTACTGTAATGCAAGTTATCTAAATCTGTGAATCATTGTTATGAAGTTGATAAAATATAACCATACGTTAACCTAATCTGAAGCGGATTGGAGAGGAATTAACTATGCTGTTGCTGAATGCTCTGCGTCAATAGTTGATAAATCGCCGACAATTTTGGCTGATTGGTTAAGTAAGTCAGGTGCGATTCAATCGTTGCCAGGTCGCCCCGGCGGGCCGGGCCTGTCTGCACATCGGCGGGGTTAGCAGCGGCCAGCCCCTTCCGAAACGTCTCCGCAATAAGTGGGCGAAGCAGGTCGAACTCCAGCCCGGAATGGGTGGTCAGATCGTGGGCAAGCGTCAGTAAATGGTTAGTGAAATTACAGGCAAAAACAGCCGCTACGTGCAGTATTCGACGTTCTTCGGAGGTTATGATATAAACAATATCACTGATCCCCTGTCCCAGTTGCACCAGCACCTCTTCGGTATCAGGGTCGGTGGCTTCGAGACAGATCGGAATCTCATCAAAGGTCATGAACGACTGCCCTTTGGTAAAGGTCTGAAGCGGGTAAAAAACGCCCGTCCGAACCGGTACGTCGCTATAAATGGTCATCCACTTCTCCAGCGACGCCAGCGGTTGCGCGCCCGATGTGTGCACGAGTATGGCATTTTCCGGAAGCACCAACCGGGAGCAAACGGTTTCGAGCGTGTCGTCGGGGATGGCCAGAATAAATAGCTTCGACGGGCTGTCGGCGAAATTCAACTCCGAATGGGTATGGGCATCATAGAGATTACTGACTAACTGGCGGGCGTGCTGAAGCTGGCGGCTATACACCTCATTAATGTGATGACCAGCGTTTTCGAGAGCCGGAGCGAGGTGCCAGGCAAGGTTCCCGGCACCAATGAACGAAATTTCCATGCTCAAGTATAGGCATTTTGATTGATCCACAAAACAAAACATCTTCCTGATAGAGCCAGGAAGATGTTTTGTTTTAAAGTCAGTTCCACAATTGGGAATGAACCAATAAAGGCGGTAACCAAGCCATCATCGTTACTTCGACACCACTATTTTGTGGGTAGATACGGTCCCGTTTTCCAGCGTAATCCGTACTATATAGATACCTGACTCAAATCCCTTCACGTTTATCTCCGATGAAAGCTGTTTGTCTGTCCGCTCACGGTGTGAGGTGTACACGGTTTTACCTTTGGTATCGTACAGGTTCACACGTTGTACCTTGCTCCAGTCGCGTAGATTGATTGTCAATTTATCGCTCACCGGGTTCGGGAAAATAGTTGTCTGATCGGCAATCTGGAAAACAACACTGACAATCTTGCTGTATGCAAAAGTCCCATCCTTGTCTACCATCTTCAGTCGATACAGGTTTTCGCTGGTAGTGGGCGTATTGTCCCGGAAGGAATAATAAATGGTTTTCCAGCTATCACCGCCCGCTTTTACCTCCCCAACTTTTTGCCAGTTCTTTCCATTCGTACTATGTTCAATAGCGAAATAATCACTTTTGACTTCAGACGTAGTGGCCCAGTTCAGCATGGCAACACCCTCTTCCCGGCGCGCTGTGAAATTCAATAGCGTTACCGGAAGTGCATTTGACCAGTTTAGCTGGTAGGTTGCCGGGGTTGGATCAGCCATTCCTGCCGCATCGATATAAGCGTAATTGAATTGGGTTGAGGTGTAGCCGCTACCGGTAAGGACAACCGTCAACAGGTTTGGATTGAAATTAGGGATGACAAAAGGATTACCTGCCGAAGGGGGATTTACGCCATCGTGACCGACGGATATGAGAACATCATTATAACGCAGTTCTCCGTTGGTGATGGGCGACGTAATGGCGACGCTTTTGCCAGAAAGCGTACCATCTACGGGCTGATCTTCAGGGTCTGATCCTGTTAAAAAGGGTGGATTTGAGCCCCCATTTAGGGTTGCCGTTTGGCCGCTGGTTGGTTGCGGTATAGTTGTGATGTACGGTGTTGAATTTGGACGTTGTTCGATGCCATAGTTTTGCGCCACTATATCAACTAAGCCGGTAGTCAATTCTATCTGTCCAAGGGTAGCACTCTGAGTGGCCGTATTGGTGCTTCCCACATTCTCACCCGTGTTGACCCAGTTAGTGGGCAGGGGGCCAGGTGTAGTCGCCGTAGCGGTGCTGGCCAAGACCAGTTTCAATCCAAACGTGTTCAGTGGCCCTGGCAACGAATACGTGCCATCAGCCGCAACGGGAGAAGAAGCGATTACGGCCCCTATCGCGTCAACTAAATTAACAAATAACGGTCCACCCGCGTTGGTGACGGTCTCGGCTCCATTGAGGCTCAGACTGCCATCGGCATCGTTCCAGACGGTTCCCGTGATGTTGATTTTTTGAGCGGCTGCGATCAGATACCGCTGGCTGGGGCCAATGGCAGTCTGTAAATTTTCATTGATAAATTCTAATTCGGAAACAGGTACGTCAGGCTCAAAATAGGCTGCAGCTCCTGAATAGTCACTTTTAGAATCGAGCGTTGTTTTTCTCAGGCATGGATTGGAAACGTGCTCTGAACCGACAACGGTTGCATTGGCTGCATCCCAGCAGGGAGGCTCGACCGCCCCCGCAACCGAACTTGCACCACTCCCTGTCGATGCGTCAAATACCCCTTTAAACCAACTGCTTACTTCCGCATTGGAATAGTAATTACCGCTGGCATCTTTCGCTCTGATAGTGACCTGATCCACATCAATATCCAGCACCATAAAGCCCCAAAAGTCAGGCGGAGTGGCTGAATTGAACGTAATTTTTGTTGTAATGGGCGAACCAACTGGATCACCTACCATATTGGATGGGGTACTATGCGCCACCCTGAGCAGCGATGTTGACAGAGTAACCTCTCCATACTTCGTTTCCCATGGATTAGTCTCTGGCATATCGTCAGACGATAGGGTGTAGGATACTCTATTGATCTTCGCCGGGGAGGAGGTAATTGCAAAGGTAAAATTGGGAACCATAGACGGGTTCGTGAACGAACCTGACCCCGTTATCGAACTGGCCGGGGGAGTACCGACTGTACCGCCCGAAAAATTGGCATACTGATACGTTTGGGCTGTAAGCGCGACAGGCTTCGTTATCAACATGAAGCATAAGCCTATTAGTAAAAACTTTTTCATAATCGAATGGATTCGTCAGTGGTAAATAGTGAGAGACATGAATCGAGCAGACTGAGAGTTTAGTAGAAACGCCGAACATTAAATGTCTGGATCATTACTAAACAAACCCACCCATACCATCGGCGTTTGATCCCATTTTAAGGGTCAGTTTTTTGACACTTCCCAACACCTGAATTGTGGGGGCCTGATACGACCTCCTTTTGGGCTTGGTTACTCCTGTTAATGAAGTAAAGTTGTTTTGCATGGGACAATAGATGTTAATGATTTAATTACAGTAATTGATGAACAATGAGCAACATCATTGAAGTAGTCATTGACGATGCGCCTTTTGCCAGATTATCAACGGTTTAGCGACAAACTAACAAATTAGTTTAGCTACGTAGAGGCAAAGTAAGGTTATAAATAATTTGTTTATGTTACCTGTATGTGTCTATAATACAAAAACTCGCTATAATTAGATGAATGATTTAGTACGCATCACAAATAGCTGATTGGCTGAGATAGTGAAAACATTGGTAACCAATACCATACGTATTAATCAGAGCCAGGTTGAGAAATGAATCTGCATACTGGATTTGTGGGCCGTTGCGAGTCGTAAGGGCAGGAAGTATTTATACTGATGACGCAATGATGAGGCAGGGAAGGCCAAACTAACTATTTCCACGAAGCGAATGGGCTTGCCAACTATTTACCTGTTGAACCAGTTACTTAATTACACGTTTTGTGGCAGGTTTGGTCTTAGGCCGTAAAGGGTCTCTGATAAATCAGTTTCTCAGGTATTAGAATTGAGCGTTCGACCCCACAAATCATCGACAACGTTAGAAAAGCATTGGATTTTATTAATATGGAAATACTGGTTTTGATATTATATGCAATAGCACTGATGCTGTTGTTTGTTTATAACTGTGGTCAATTAAGCCTGATAATCATCTATTTGCGCTCAGAAAAGAAACGCAAAGCATTGGTTCAATCGGCCATCGGGGCAGCACCGGATAGACTTCCTCATGTAACCGTACAGTTGCCCGTTTATAATGAATTGTACGTAGTGGAGCGGTTAATTGACGCTGTGGTCCAACTGAAATATCCAAAAGATAAGTTCGATATTCAGCTTTTAGATGATTCGACTGATGAGACGATAGCAATCATTGCCCGGAAAGTTGAGGAGTATAAAAAGCTTGGTTTTGCGATTGAGCACATCCGGCGACCCGAACGGACGGGCTTCAAAGCGGGTGCATTAGCCTACGGATTAACACTGGCGAAAGGTGAATTTCTGGCCATCTTCGACGCCGATTTTGTGCCGGATCCCGAATTCCTGCTCAAAACCATAACCCATTTTGCCGATTCGAAAGTGGCTATTGTACAAACCCGCTGGGAACATCTAAACGAAGACTTCTCATTAATCACTCAGCTACAGGCGTTTGGCCTTAATGCGCACTTTACCATTGAGCAGAGTGGGCGGTACGCTGCCGGATTCCTGGCGAATTTTAACGGGACGGGTGGCGTCTGGCGGAAAGCCGCTATTGTTGATGCAGGTGGCTGGCAAAGTGATACGTTAACGGAAGATCTGGACCTGAGCTACCGTGCCCAATTGCGGGGCTGGAAATTCGTTTATCGCGAAGATGTTGGCTCCCCCGCCGAACTGCCTGTGGCGATGAACGCGCTGAAATCTCAGCAATACCGGTGGATGAAAGGAGCCGCCGAGTGCGCCCGGAAATTATTCACATCCGTACTGCGCACACCGGGCGTGTCATTGCCGATGAAACTTCATGCGTTTTTCCATCTTTTCAGCAGCGCTACGTTTATTCTGGTGTTGATTCTGGGCATTATGAGCGTACCGCTTATTTATATCCGCAACCAGCACCCCGAATGGGAATGGCTATTCGTGATTATCAACCTGTTTCAGTTCAACCTGCTGATTCTGATCTCGTTCTATGGCATTCCCATCTGGTTTTTGAAAGGTGCCAGTAAGGCCCGGCTGGCCTGGTATTTTCCCATGTATTCGTCGTTAATGATGGGTCTGTCGCTGCATAACACCATCGCTGTGATCGAGGGATATATGGGACATAAAACGCCCTTTGTACGGACACCGAAGTTCAATGTCAAAACCGCTGCCGATAGTTGGGCGGCCAACAAATACATAAGCCGACGAATTAGCTGGCTGACCGTGGCCGAGGGACTATTGACCCTTTATTTTCTGGGCGGTCTGGTATTGGCCGTTTATATTCAGGATTTCCGCATGTTTTTTCTGCACATTATGCTTATGGTTGGCTTCGGTATGGTCACGCTCTATTCATTGGTCCAGGCCGTAAACCGATCCGTAACGGTACGTGCCTGAACATCTGTTTTGCTGCCGCGTCTGCTGAATAGTCATGAAATTTCTCCAGGGTCTGTGTCTTCACAGACCTTTTTTATTTGCAAATCAACTATCGGTAACCTGTCAATTCATACTTTAAGGTTTGTATCCGACAATTTCCAACAACCGTCTGACGCTAACATATGGCCCGATACTTGTACTATCAATGTACATCGGCGTCTGAAAATTCAGAAACGCCGGGCAACTTATTCGTATACGATTCGTCTAATACCTACTTTTGTCATCAGTTTATATCGAAACGGGAATAAATAGCCGTTAAAAAATCTCTTATCCTGATAGACGATTGGCCCGATTTTGGCCGTTTGATAGAAGAACGCCCCATACGCTACTAATTCTGAACCTGAAAGTACCCCCAATGGTGAACCCTTACTTCGTTCACAACCCCGTTGTAAACCATCTTATTCCTACCGCTGTCCGTCTCCTGTTTACTAAAAACGGGTGGCTGATGCTGGGATGCTGGCTGCTTTTGGGTTTGACTACCAGCGTAGGGCAGGACCGACCCGCTACAACCGACCCGGCGGCCCGCCCCGCCCGGCGGCCTGCTGCCGGACGACGACAACAAGCTGCTGTTGATTCGGCGCGTGCCGATGCCCGTCGGCGGGCTATTGTCCGGGCAGACTCGGTGAAGCAGGCCGTTCAAAATCGTACCGATAGCATCCGTGCCTTACGTAGTGCCGGTCGTCGGCCAACCGTCAATTGGCCCGACCGTCGGGCGACGCGGTTCTCCGAACGGCCATCAACATCACCGTTTATTCTGCGTGACCCCAAAGGTGTTTCCACCGATTTCCGGCTCGGTCCCGACGGACGTATTGGCGTTTCGGAGCGGGTTCGCACGGGCGTATCGCTGTCGGGTGCGCCAGCGGCCAACAACGCACCGGGTCGAACAGACATTACATCGCCGGGGTCAAACACAACGACACCGGGGCAGGCTACGCCCGGTCTTGCTCTGCCGCCCTCGCAATTTGGGTTGCCGTATCGACCCGCCGAAACGATTCCTTTTTCGACTTTCAATCAGCTTCAAACCCAGCGCGTCGAGCAAAATCTATGGCGTGAATACAGTGCCCGTCGTGATGGACAGAGTGCCCTGAGCGGGCGCGGATTAACGCCTAAACTCGAACTTCCGCCCATTATCGACCGGCTTTTTGGCGGAAGCCAGGTTGATTTCAAGCCCAACGGTTTCGTTACGCTCGATTTCGGCTATCTCTACCAGTTCATTGATAATCCGGTGCTTCCCGTTCGCCAACGTCGGAACGGAAATTTCCTGTTCAACGAGCAGATCGCCATTAACTTCAATGGTAAGATTGGCGAGAAGTTGGGCGTATTGGCCAATTTCGATACCAAAGCGAGTTTCAACTTTGAGAATGCCCTCAAACTAAATTACCGGCCCGGTGGTGGCTTGCCTGCTTTCGGTTCGGGTCAGGGCTTGCCGGGTGTACCCAGTTTGCCCGGCACGCCAAACCTGCCGGGTGTTCCGGGGGCAACGGGTTCATTGCCGGGTTTCACGCCCCAAAACGAAAATATCCTGCAAGGGCTTGAAGTCGGAAATATTAGCTGGGCGGTTAATAGCCAGTTGATTCCGGGGGTGCAAAACCTGTTCGGTATTAAAACCCAGTTGCGGTTCGGCAAACTGAACGCAACATTAGTCGCATCGCAGCAACGGTCGCGCAAGAACGAGATTGTGTTGCGGGGCGGTACGTCGAACCGGCCCTTTGAAATCCGGGCCGACCAGTACGACGAAAACCGGCACTTTTTCCTGTCCCAGTTTTTCCGGGCCAATTACGAAGCATCGCTGAAAACGTTGCCGCAGGTAACATCGGGCGTCAACGTAACGCGTATTGAGGTGTACGTTACCAACCGCACCAACACGACCGAATCCCTGCGAAACATTGCCGGTTTTCAAGATTTAGGCGAAGGCAATCCGTATAGCCAGACGAATCCGAACCTGCCGCCTTTTTCGCGTAACAACCGTACCCCAACGGCTAACGAAGCCAACGGGCTGTACGGCCGATTGACATCGAACCCGAATAATCCATTCCGGCAGGTAAACCAGACGAATGATATTCTGACAACCGGCGGTTTTCAGTTTGCCAAAGGCACGGATTACGACCTGCTGCGCGGGGCTAAACGCCTGACCGACCGCGAATACAAACTCCAGCCCGAACTGGGTTATATCTCGCTCGTTACACCCTTGCGCAATGACGAAATTCTGGCCGTTGCTTACGAGTATACGTACCAGGGCCGACGCTATAAAGTGGGCGAACTGACCGAAGATTATCAGGCCCGGCAAGACAGCGAAGTGCTGGTGCTGAAACTGCTTAAGTCAGCTACTTTACGGAACAATCTCCAGTTGCCGATGTGGAATCTGATGATGAAAAACATCTATTCGCTCAATACGGCGCAGATTACGCGGCAGGGATTTCAGTTGCGGGTCATTTATAAAGACGACCTGACGGGTATCGATAATCCCAACCTTCAGGAAGGCCCTATTCAAAATATACCGTTGGTGCAGGTGTTTGGGATGGATCGGCTCAACCAGCAGTTGGATGGCCAGCCCGACGGTAATTTCGACTACGTTGAGAACATCACAATCGACAGTCGATACGGGAAAATAATCTTTCCGGTGCTGGAACCGTTCGGCGCGTATCTGGCAAACCGGCTTGGCAATGACCCATCCCTGCGATCCAAGTATGTGTTCGATCAGCTTTACCGAACCACGCAGACCGATGCCCAGCAGATTGCCGACAAAAACAAGTTTTTCCTAAAAGGTGCGTTTCAGTCGGGCAACGGAGCCGAAGTGCAATTGCCGTATGGTGTTAATGAACAGTCAGTTACGGTAACGGCGGGTGGCGTGCCGCTGTCTGCCGGGCAAGACTATGTGCTCGAACCCCAGATTGGCCGACTGCGGATTATTAACGAAAGCGTAACGAATTCGGGTCGCGAAATACGTATCAGTTACGAACAGCCCGATTTGTTCCAGAACCAGATTCGGACGCTGGTGGGTACGCACTTGGATTATGCCATCAACCGGGATGTGAGCATTGGTTTGACAGCTATGCACATGAAGGAGACGCCCGCCGGTTTTCTGACCCGCGTGGCCCTCGGCAATGAGCCGGTTAACAACACTATTCTGGGCCTGAACGCGACCATCCGTAAAGATTCGCCCGGTCTGACGCGCCTGCTCGATGCCCTGCCGGGTGTGCAGACCAAAGAAATGTCCACCGTTCAGATCAATGCGGAGGTGGCACAGCTTTTTCCCGGCACGAACCCAAAAGCCCGAAACGAAAGCTATCTGGATGATTTTGAAGCCGCACGGACTATTTTCGATCTAACCCGCCAACCCACGCGCTGGCGGCTTGGCGCCACACCCCAGCAGTTTCAGCAGGGCACCTTTGCCGACCCATTGCCCTACGCGTATAACCGCGCCCAGATTTCGGTATATAGCGTTGACCCCAGTATTTTTGGCTCGACGGGTGCGTTGGGTGTTACGTCGAATATTGATCTGGAGGATGTGGCTGCCCACGTTTATGAACGGGCTTTCCAACCGCAGGATTTGTTTCCGGGTCGGTCGGCGCGGGTCGTGCAACTGCCCGAAACCATCCTCGACGTATCGTACTTTCCGGCCGAACGGGGTATGTACAATTACAATACTAACCTGAACGCAACTGGAAATCTGCTCAACCCGAGGCAAAATTTTGGGTCCGTAACGCGGGCTATTGCGTCGGATATTGACTTCGACAACGCCAACATCGAAAACATTACATTCTGGCTGATGGACCCGTTTGTGGGAGGTGAGGCCGGTAAGGTTCGGGGCAGTGGCGATGATACGAAAAATATAAATAATACGTCGGGTGGTAAACTGTTCTTCAATCTCGGCGACATTTCGGAAGACGTGGTTAAAGACGGGCGGTATGAATTTGAGAATGGTTTTCCCGCCGATACGTCCGCTACCCGTGACCCCGTTCGCATTCGCGGAACCGAAGATACGCCCTGGGGCCGGGCACCGCTTCAACAGTTTGTAACGAATGCTTTCCAGAGTGGCGGACGTGACCAGCAGGACGTTGGGTTGGATGGGCTGAAAAATAATAATGAGCAGACCCGGTTCCAAACGTATTTAAATGCGATTCAAACGCGGGTGTCAGACCCGAACGTACTGGCTGAAATTCGGCGGGACCCTTCCGGCGATGACTTCCGGTTTTATCTGGGCGAAGAAGCTGACCAGCAGAAGTACATCGTAGCGCGGTACAAGCGGTTTATGGGTATGGAAAATAACTCGCCCGAAAATACCGACCCGAACCAGTTCCTGACCCCCGCATCCTCTACGTTGCCTGACATTGAAGACCTTAATATCGACAACACCATCAATGATAACGAAGCGTATTACGAGTATGAAATAGACCTGCGCCAGGGCAGGTTAGAGGTTGGTCAGAAATACATTGTCGATATGGTAGCCGTGCCAACGCCGGGCGCACCGGGCGGGGTGGTCAACTGGTATCAGTTCCGGGTGCCAATTCGTGAGCCGCTGCGGAAAGTGGGGAGCATCAACGGGTTCAAATCCATGCGTTTCATGCGGATGTATCTGACCGATTTTGCCGAGCCGGTCGTGCTGCGGTTTGCTCAGTTGCAGATGGAAGCCAACCAGTATCGCAAATACACCGGCGACTTGACGCAGCGCGGTTTGCAGGAAGTGCCCGAACCCTACGACGCTAATTTTACTGTTTCGACGGTTAACATCGAAGAAAACAGCAGCAGCCAGACATCGACGCAGAGTGGCGACCGAAACGTTTATTCCGTACCTCCGGGCTACGTCCGCGACCGCGATTTCACGCAGCCGAACGTAGTGGAACTGAACGAACAGTCGATGCGCCTGAGCGTAACGAACCTGCGCGACGGCGACTCGCGGGGAGCGTTCAAAAATACCAATTTCAATCTGTTGTTCCGGAAGCGGCTCAAAATGTTCGTTCATATGCACAACCCCGATAATGAGAGCGGGCAAGTGTCGACGTTTGTGCGGCTTGGAACGGATTACACGGACAACTATTACGAAATCGAAATACCGAATCTGGTTGCTACTCCGCCGGGTAACCAGTCGGAAGACGTCATCTGGCCTGCCGCCAATGAACTTGATCTGGCATTGGATGAACTGATTAACCTCAAAGCCAACCGCAACCGGCAACTCACCCGCCGAACATCGCTGCCCTATTCGGAAATCTCAGCCAACGGACGCTATCGGTTAACGGTGGTAGGAAGTCCTGATCTGAGTTCGGTGCAGTCGGTGATGATTGGCCTGCGTAACCCGAAAATCATGGGCGATGGTGAACGCCCGAAGACCTTTACGATCTGGGTTGATGAATTTCGGGCCAACGGCTACGACCAGCAAGCGGGTGTGGCGGCTGTTGGGGCGGTGAATATGAAATTAGCCGACATCGGTACGTTGACCGCTTCGGGACGGGTGACGACTTTTGGTTTTGGTGGGGTGCAAACCCGCATCGGCGAACGGGCACTCGAAACGACGTCGGAATTTGGCTTTTCGTCGGCACTGTCGGTCGATAAGTTTCTGCCCGCCAGTTGGGGGCTTCGCATTCCGCTCTACGTCAATTATGACCACCGCAACGTGAGTCCGCATTTCGATCCGCTCGACCCCGATACCCCGCTGGAAACGTCGCTTTCGACCAAAAACGAAAACGAACGGGACAGCTACAGCCAATTGGTGCAGGATAACACCACGCGCCGGGGGTATAACTTCTCGAATGTCAGAAAGGTGAAAACCAATCCGAACGCGAAGTCTCACTTCTGGGATATTGAGAATTTTGCGTTCACTTACGCTTTCAACGACTCCAAACGAACCAACATTCTGACCCAGGAATACCTGCAACAGCAAACGCGGGGCGGCATTTCGTACACGTACAGCGGTCAGCCGAAAGCGTTTGAGCCGTTCCGAAACATGGCGTCGTTTGAAGCTCCGTATCTGCGCTGGCTCAAAGATTTCAACCTGACGCTGCTGCCAACATTAGTGTCGATTCGGACCGACATGGACCGGAGTTTCATTAAAACCCAGCTTCGCTCGTCGGATTTGACCACGAACGGAATTGTGCCTCAGTTCGAGAAATATTTCCTGTTCAACCGCTATTACGACCTGACCTGGAACCTCACGCGCAGCCTCGTGCTCACGTATCACGCGCAGGCAAATTCGGTCATTGACGAACCGGCGGGCGATATCAATACAACCGCCAAGCGTGACTCGATCATTAACAGCATCAAGCAGCTTGGCCGACTGAAAAACTTCGTGCAGGACATTCGCGCTACGTATCGACTGCCGTTGGACAAAATACCGCTACTTGACTGGATTGCCGCCGATGCCGTGTATGGTCTTGGGTATCAGTTTCAGGCCAACTCGTTCGGTATTGCCGATACGTTAGGCGTGCCGTTTGGCAATGTTCTGCGCAACAACCGCGAACGGGGCATCACGGGTCGGGTCGATTTAATCAGGCTGTACAACAAAATCCGGTATTTGCGCTTTGCCAATACGCCCGCGCCTATTCGGAAAAACTTCGCCCGTAACCCCGGTGATATTGAGGATATTGCGCGGAGTGAAAGTAAGATCCTGAAGAATTTTACACGGGCATTGCTCACGGTGCGCGGCATCAATTTCTCGTATATTGTTCAGGAGTCCACCATACTGCCCGGCTTCCTGCCGACGCCGAAGATTTTTGGCATAGATGGGAATAACGCGCCGGGATTAGGGTTTGTGCTGGGTAGTCAGGACAACAATATTGCGTATCGGGCTGCCGAAAAAGGCTGGCTTTCGCCCAGCACGGTGCTCAATACAGCTTTCCAGCAGAACATCACCAAAAAGTTTACCGCCAGCACGACGTTGGAGCCATTCCGCGATTTCCGGATGCAGATAAACTGGCGGCTCGACCGAACCGATGCGTATCAGGAATATTTCCGGCCAGGGTCACAGGGTGGACCGTTCGAAACGTTTTCGGCCGTACGTAACGGGCAGTTCAGCATGTCGTTCTGGTCGTTCCGCACGGCGTTTATGCCGTTACGTGGCGATAACACATCGCCCATCTTCGACCGGTTTGAGGCCTACAGGGAATATTTCGTCGAGAAGTTGACGAAGGCCAATGGCGAGAAGAACGGGCGGTACGACAAAACATCGCAGGACGTATTGATTCCGGCGTTTTTTGCGGCCTACAGCGGTCAACCCATCGAGAAAGCGCAATTGTCGCCGTTCTATAATTTTCCTCTCCCGAACTGGCAAATCGCTTACAACGGCCTGTCGGGTCTGGGTTTTATCCGGAAGCAGTTCAGCGCGTTCACCATCAACCACAGCTATTCGTCGACGTATAGCGTCGGTAACTTCATCTCGAATTTAGATTATGGCGCGGCCTACGTCAACTTAGCCGTACAGGGTTATCCGATGGCTGCTTCCATCAATCAGTTGGGACAGTTTGTTCCGGTATTCGCCATGAGCACTATTACGATGTCGGAGAAGTTTGCGCCCATGATTGGTATTCAGTTTCAGACCAAAAGCCGGATTAGCGGGCGACTGGAATACAACCAGAGCCGCGATATTGCGCTGAGTCTGTCGAACTCGCAGGTGGCCGAACTAACCAACAAAGACCTGACTGCCTCCGTTGGATTTACCAAGCAGAATTTCCGCATTCCGTTTCGGATAAATGGCGTTTACAAGAAACTGAAGAATGATCTGACGTTTGCCTGCAACCTGACGCTACGTGATACGCGGGCCATCCAGCGCAAGTTAGATGCCGAGCAGACGATTACGGCGGGGAATGTAAACTTCCAGCTTCGTCCGCAGATCAGCTACATCGTTAACCGCCGGTTGAACTTCAATTTCTATTTCGACCGTACGTTCAATGATCCGCTTGTGTCGAATTCTTTCCGCCGGGCCACTACGTCGGGTGGTATACAGGTGAAGTTCAATCTGGCCGAGTAAAGTTTATTATTGACTTGCCATCAGTGCCGCGTTCGACCAATTGGCTTTTGGTGAAAACAAATAGTAATTATCTCAGATAAGTTGACAATCGGAACCCGCTCGAAAAACGTTCTGTTTCGGTTCATGGATGGCTAACGAGGCATACTGCATCGAAACGTTCTTCTGTTGAGTATAGGACATAGGATAGGAGAGCGAGCGGATGCGACAGATCGGATACCTCATGAGCCTGTTGTTTTTGTCACTGTCGGCGATGGCGCAGAAGCCTGTACCCAAACTGGCACAGCGCGGGATTGGAAAGTTTATTTATCAGACATTGAACGATACGTCGTCGGCGGAGTCGTCGCGTATTCTAGTGTTCCCGACACTGGGTTATGCCCCCGAAACCAGTCTTGAAATTGGCCTGCGTACGTTTTCGCTCTATTATGCAAAGGACGATACAACCGTTAATCGGCTGAGCGAGATCACCTTATACACCTTTGTAACGTTGCGCGGCCAATTTGGTGCTCAACTCGAAAACGCGGTTTATTCCGACAAGAACAAGTATTTCCTGCTCGGTCGGGTCCGTTACCAGCAATTTCCGCTACTTTATTATGGCATCGGCCCGGATACCAGACCAGCCAATCCGGCTTTGGTCAATTCGGGGCAGGTTCAGCTTCGCCAGCGGGTGTTGCGTAAAGTTTACTCGAACTGGTACGCCGGTCTGGAAGTAGATTATCAGAATATTCATCGGGTAGACTTCGAACCCAGAGACCCCGCCAACTTTGTTCTGCCGATCGGGAGCGAAGGATCATCGAACCTCGGCTTTGGTCTGGCTATCGTGAATGACAACCGCAAAAACGTGCTCAATGTCCGGAAAGGCCAGTTTCTTGAAACGGGTGTTTTGGTTTATCGGCGGGGGTTCGGCAGTGATTTCGATTACCAGAGTATTGTTGTCGATGGGCGAATTTACCGGCCGCTGGGCCGCCCAACCCGAATACTGGCCGCCCAATTTTATGGTACGACGATGAGCGGTACGGTGCCGTTTAATAACCTGGCGCTGTTGGGTGGGGAGAGCCTGATGCGGGGTTACTATCTGGGCTGGTACCGCGACAAAAACCTGCTGGCCATGCAAACCGAAATGCGGTGGTTACCGTTTGGATTCAGCAAACGCTGGGGAGGAACGGTCTTTGCCGGATTGGGGACCGTCGCTCCGTCGCTCGACGCAATCCGGCTCAGTCAGTTTCGGTGGGCGGTTGGGGGCGGGGTTCGCTTTCTCTTTTTCCAGCGGAAAGATGTTTACCTTCGGGCCGATGTGGGCATCACACGGGAAGGAACGGGCCTGTATTTCTCGCTCGGCGAGGCTTTTTAAAACTTAGTTTGACGTTTGTGGTTTGTCGTTTAAGCCAGTTCAATGGTACGATCAGCGCTCTACGGACTTCAAACGACAAACCACAAACTAATTTCAGCCGAGTATTATGAAATACAACTCACTTGGAAACACCGGCGTACTGGTTTCGGAAATTTGCCTCGGCACCATGACCTTCGGCGGCAGTGGCTACTGGAAAGCGATGGGCGAACTCCAGCAAAATGCGGTCAATGATATTGTCAAAACCGCCATCGACAACGGTGTTAATTTTATTGATACGGCCAATGTCTACTCCTTCGGCGAGTCGGAGCGGCTACTGGGTCAGGCGATTCATTCGCTGGGACTGTCACGCGATGAATTAGTGATTGCCACCAAAGTACGGGGCCGCATGGCTGAGGGCAAAAATCAGGTTGGTTTGGGTCGACTGCAAATTATGCAGCAGATCGAAGGCAGTCTGAAACGGCTGCAAACCGACCATGTTGACCTCTACCAGATTCACGGATTTGACCCCATTACGCCGTTGGAAGAAACCATGCGCGGGCTGGAAGACGTAGTCCGCAGCGGCAAAGTACGCTACATTGGCTGCTCGAATCTGGCGGCCTGGCAGGTAATGAAAGCGAACGGCATTGCCGATAAAAACGGCTGGACAAAGTTCGTATCGACCCAGAATTACTACTCCATTGCCGGTCGCGATCTCGAAAACGAGATTGTGCCGATGGTGCAGGACCAGCAGATGGCTATTCTGCCCTGGAGTCCGCTGGCCGGTGGTTTTCTGTCGGGTAAATACACGCGAAACAACAAACCCGAAGGTGATTCGCGTCGGCTTGGCTTCGATTTTCCGCCCGTTAATCAGGAGAAAGCGTATGACATTATCGAAGCGATGGAACCCATTGCCGAAGCGCACGGTGTATCCGTAGCACGTATTGCATTGGCGTGGGTGCTGGCGAAAGCGGGCGTTACGAGTGTGATTATCGGCGCAAAGAATACAGATCAGCTTTTGGATAATATCAAAGCCGTTGACTTGAGCCTGACGAGCGAGCAACTGGAACAACTCGATGAGATCAGTGGTACGCCGAAACCGTATCCGCAGTGGATGATTCAGCGGCAGAGCAGCGACCGACTCGGTGCATACAATTTCTCCCCCAATCAATCGGCAGTCGTCAAGTAACGCGACTGCAATACGGTTTGCAAATCCGGCTACTGCTACCGTATTTTGTCGCTATAAAACAATTTACAATGAATTTCCCCGCAGAACTGAATTATACAGAAGATCACGAGTGGATTCGGATAGAAGAGGACGGTACGGCTGTTGTTGGCATTACCGAATTTGCTCAGAACGAATTGGGCGATATCATCTTCATTGACGTGAATACAGTAGGTCAATCGCTGACAAAGGGTGACGTATTTGGTGCGGTCGAAGCGGTTAAAACCGTATCGGATTTATTTGTGCCACTCGACGGCGAAGTGCTCGAACTGAATCCGGCCATCGAAAAGTCGCCCGAATTGCTCAACAGCGATCCGTATGGCGAAGGCTGGATAATTCGCCTGAAACCCGCCGAGACATCAACGCAGGATGGCTTGTTAACCGCCGATGCCTACCGGGCGTTGGTAGGAGTCTGATTGATTATCGTTTGACCCATAAGGCTCCGAAAGGGGCCTTTTTTTTAGAACCCATCCCGCCCCCCGCTCCGAAAAATGACGAGGGGAATCCTTCATGCAACTTCTGATTCGATCCGCCCGTGTTGTTGATGCCGCTTCATCGTTCGATGGGCAGGTTTGTGATATTCTGGTTGACAATGGATTGATTCGCGAAATCGGCGTCGATCTGTCCGTTGACGCCGGTATTCGGGTAATTGAGGCCGATAACCTGCACGTTTCGCCCGGCTGGGTCGATATGCGCGTATCGGCGCAGGACCCCGGCTACGAACACAAAGAAGACCTGACGAGCGTGTGCCGGGCCGCTGCTGCCGGGGGTTTTACTGACATTGCGTTATTGCCTAATACACAGCCCGTTGTCGATGCCAAAGGTACGTTAGGCTACGTTCGGCACATGGCCGAGGGCCATCCGGTACGTGTTCATGTGATTGCGGCTATTACAAAAAAAGCTGCTGGTGAAGACTTTACAGAGATGCTCGATTTACACCATGCCGGGGCCATCGCGTTTTCGGATGGGCATCACCCGCTGCAGAACCCCGATCTGTTGCTCAAGACTTTGCAGTACCTGCAACCCGTCAATGGCCTGTTGATGAACCGTCCCGAAGAAACATTGCTGACGCGCTTCGGGCAAATGCATGAGGGCGTTCAAAGTACGTTACTTGGTTTGAAAGGGATGCCCGCTCTGGCCGAAGAACTGATGCTTGAACGCGATTTGCGGTTGCTGGATTATGTTTTAGGGGGAGAGGGAAGGAAAGGAGGAAAGGAGGAAGGGAAGAAAGGGGAGGAAAGGACTGCCGATTCTGCCCCTTTTTCCCTTTCCTCCTCTCCTCCTTTCCTGCTTTCTCTCCTCCATTTCTCCACCATCTCCACTGCCCGTTCGGTTGAGTTGATCCGGCAGGCGAAGGCGCAGGGAATGCCGGTAAGCTGCGATGTAGCCGCCCACCAGCTTGTTTTCGACGATTCGGCACTGGCCGGTTTCGATACGAACCTGAAAGTGAATCCGCCGTTTCGCTCGCCCGACGACGTAGCGGCTTTGTGGACGGGTTTAGCCGACGGCACCATCGACGCGCTTGTTTCGGATCATACACCGCAGGATGTCGAAAGCAAAAATCTGGAGTTCGATCAGGCCGAATTTGGTATTACGGGCCTGGAAACGGTTTTTGCGGCTGTTATTACTCACAATCGCGATTTGCCGCTGGGTCAACTCATTGCCAAACTCACGACCTGCCCCCGGCAGATTTTGCGGCTTCCGGCAGTACGTATTGATGATGGGCAACCCGCCACCCTGACGCTCTTCGATCCGGCTGGTACGTGGACGTATGACCGGACGTTCTCTAAATCGAAAAACTCCCCGTTTTTGGGTCAAACGCTCACTGGCTGCGTTATTGGTACGGTATATCACGGCCAGTTTAACTCTACTCTATGAAAAATATCCTCAACTATTTTGCTCAGCCTTTGCTGAAAATTCCCCTTCTTGCCGGGCTGGCAACGGGCCTATTGTGTTTTCTATATTTCCTGGGTCTGTATGCCGTTGGCGTTCCAGCTCTGGGTAATATCCGCGTGCTCGACTACGGCATTCACATCATCATGATGATTGCGACCGTCTGGTATTACCGAAAATATATTGGTCACGGACGGCTGCATTTGTGGGAAGGGCTGACCATCGGCTACGTACTAAATACGGTTGCGGCTTTAGTGACGGGCTGGCTGGTTTACCTGTTTGTGACCCAGATTGATACGGGCGTTTTTGCCGAATACGTAGTGAATTCAAAGAAACTTTTGCTCGACGGTAAGAAACAAATTACTGACCAGTTTGGCCCCGAAACTTTCGCCCAGCAGTGGGCCAAAGTAAGTACGATGCAGCCCGGCGTGCTGCTACCGGATGAATTGACGAAAAAAACTGCCCTTGCCGTGCTACCCGTGCTGATTATTTCACTTATTTTTCGCAAACAGGACTATAGCGTCCTAGAATAAACTAACTACCTGATTATGGAAAACCAACCCTCTACTGCCCGCGTTGCCCTGAAATGGGGCGTAATTCTTGGTGTTGCCCAGATTGCTTTTTCGACCCTCATATTCGTGACGGACAACTTCGGTAACAATACGCTGGGGTCTGTTACGTACCTGTTGATTGCGGTTGCTCTTGTCCTGGCCATGCGCGATTTCCGAACGCTGAACGGCGGCTACATGGCCTACGGCGAAGGCATAAGTGTCGGTACGTTGACCGCTGCTATCTCGGGACTGTTATCAAGTCTGTT